>JAYUNL010000164.1:0-25529 GCA_043761745.1 Rhodocyclaceae bacterium | reverse complement strand
TGTGTATGGTGACTTTCGTCTCGCAACAAAAGCCTACCACCAGAAGTGTTCAGCCCACCATTTTGTGGGGCGTCAGGGGCTTATCCGAGTGCCATGAGGGACCGACCTGTCAGAACGACGTTATTGAAGGAGGCGGGCATATTCCAGAACCGGCTACTGGCGCTTTGCTTGGCATAGCGCTCATCGGCCTCACCTTGATCCGGCGACGCATAAACTAAACCGTCAGACTAGACGCCGCGCTTCAAATGCCCTGCCGTAGCGCCTCGGCGATCTCCATGCGGCTGACCCTTCTTGCAGGGGCGAGCGATGCCAGCACGGTAGCAACAAGTCCTGTCGTAAAAGCCAGGACGATGTAGCGCGGAACGATGAGGATGTGCGACGTATAGCCCAGGTCCGCGTTGGGTGGCGGTGGCATGGTAATGCCAATGGCGGATATCTGTAATGCGAGCGCTATTCCCAGCCCTACGCCTATCATGCCGCCAATCAAGCCCAGCAAGAGATTCTCCATAACGATAAGGCGAAACACGCGACTCGACCGATCACCGAGGGCGAGCATGGTGCCAAACTCCGCAACGCGCTCGAACACGCCCATATTGACCGTGTTCGAGACACTCAGCAGCAGCATGACCAGAATGATGATCACCAAAAAACCGAACTGCTGCTGATAAAGCGTCACCGTCTGCGTATAGAAGTCGTTGAGTTCCACCCAGGTCTTGATCTCATACTCGGCACCTGGAAGGGTTGCTTGCAGACGTGCGGCGACGGCATCGGTGTCACGGGTTTTCTTGAGAGAAACGACGGCGGTGTGCGCGCCAGTCGTAGCCAGCAGTTCCTGCGCTGCGTCCAGCGGAATGCGAATCGCCCGTGCGTCATAGTCCTTGGAGAACGTCTGGAATACGCCGACCACTTCGAATTCCAACGCATTCGCCGCGCCGCCGGCGGTATTGACGAGGAGCGTGACTGAATCGCCCGGTTTAAGCTTGAGGGAGCGGGCGACACCCTGGCCGATCATCATCCCAAACCGATCCTGCGCCGTGAGTTGCCGGCCGGCCGCAAGCGTGATGTAACTGCCGAGCCGGGCTTCACGCTCCGGTTCCACTCCCTCGCCGCTGATAGCCCAGTCGGAGCGCCCGTTGCCGAGTAACCCGGAGAAGCTGATGCGCAGCAACACGTCGTCGACGCCGGCTTCGCCCGCAAGCGTCTGACGCAGTTTTTCCGGCGCCTCGATCAGGTATTTCTCCGGGCTCTGCGCGCCGAAAGTCGAATATCCCTTGCGCGCAACCTGCAAGTGGCCGGAGTAGGAGTGAATCATCGATTCACCGGTTTCGATGATCGTATCTTCGATAAAGCCGCCGCTGAGTATCAAGG
The DNA here is from genome assembly GCA_043761745.1 of Rhodocyclaceae bacterium. Lineage (GTDB taxonomy): Bacteria > Pseudomonadota > Gammaproteobacteria > Burkholderiales > Rhodocyclaceae > Desulfobacillus. Next base: position 24,161 of record JAYUNL010000164.1, on the reverse strand, counting down.
CCACGACCCCGAAAACGATGGATACCAGCGTCAAGGTGGTACGGCCCTTGTGTCGTCCGACGTTACGCAATGCAAGTTTCAGGATGGCAAGCATCAAGGCTGTCTCAGGGCTGTCTTAGCGGTTATGCCGAATGGCGTCCACGATAACCATGCGGGAGGCCCGCCAAGCCGGGTAGAGGCTGGCGAGCGTGGTAGTGGTGATCGCAACCAGTAGCGCATCCGCGACGATAGGCATGGTGATCAATACGCTTGCGATGTAGCCCCGAGTCAGCCCCGGCGGCGGCGGCATCTCGATCTGCAAGGCGCCGATAGCGGCGCTGATCAGCAAGGCCAGGACAAGGCCCGCCAGCGCACCGAAGAGCCCGATCAGCGCGCCTTCGGTGAGGAACTGGGCAAGTAGTGCGCGGCGTCTCACGCCCAGCGCCATGGAGGTGCCGATTTCGCCGGTGCGCTCCATAACGCTCATCATCATGGTGTTGCCTATGCCCAGCAGAATGATGGCGACGACGATGCCGCGCAGCACGCCCAGTTGCTCACGCAACAAGGCCACAGCGCGCGTATAGAAATCCGCCAGTTGTTCCCAGGTTCGCACCTCGAAAGCCTTCGGGTCAAGTTGTCCGCGCAGGCGAGCGGCGACCGCATCGGTATACCGGGTATTGTCCAGGTATAGCCGCCAAGTATGCGCACCTTCCACCTTCAGCAGGCTTCGCGCGACATGGATCGGTACGATGAGGGCACTATCGTCATAGGCCTTGCTGACCGAGGCAAAAATGCCTTGAACCTTGCCCTCCACGGCATTGAGGCCGCCGCGCGGCGTGCTCACCAGGAGCACCACCTTGTCACCCACCCCGGCGCCCAACAAGGTTGCCAGCCCCTGGCCGAGCAATATTTCATTTTTGTCGGAAGGCGCCAGTTTTTCGCCCTGTAGCATGCGCAAAGCGCGGTCGCCCTTGAGATCGTTCGCCGGATCGATGCCCTCCCCGATGAACGACACAGTTGCGTCGCCCCGGCTGACCAGGCCAGTGAGCATCAAACGCGGCGCGATGTTGCGCAGGTGGGGAATACTTTCAGCACCCATTGCGGCGACATCATGCGGCAGGAGATAGCGAAACGGATCAGAGCGGCCGTCTTCCTGAAACCCGGGACGGGCTACCTGGATGTGGGCATACTGGGACTCAATCGTTGCCTCGCGGAAATCGAAGAACATCCACTCCGACATGCCGCTGGCCACGACCAGCGCCGTAATGCCGAAGCCCACGGAAGTAATCGCGATGGTTGAACGGCGGCGATGGCGCAGGAGATTGCGCACTGCGATTTTCGCGGTCATTACCATTCTGAAAAGCGAAATACTCATGATGGATATGGCGATTAGGGGACCGAACCCCGCAGTGGCGTGACCGATAGTCTACATCGGAGGATGCCAAAACCAATGCTCATAGACGAAAAAAAGGGCAGCCCAGAGGCTGCCCTTTTTTTCAACGCGTGCTGTCTATGCGATCAAGCTTGCGGCTTACTACGCTTGCTTGCGCCGAGTGCTGAATCCGAGCCCAAGCAGACCCAAGCCAGTCAGCAGCAGTGTCGCAGGCTCGGGGACCCTGTGAATCAAGGCCTGCACATCCAACGAGCTAGTCGTCGCTTCAGCCGTATAGACCGTATTCACACCATCAAAAAACGAATTGACCAGATTTCCAAGCCGGAAATCGACTGCCCACTTGCTGCCGTCGTTCGCCGTGAAGTTAAGGCTGGCAAGTCCTATCGCGGTGAAAGAAAAGTAGTCATCACAATGCGAGCCTAGGGGGTTCAAGCCCGGGCAAACTGTGCCGTTTGGCGTCTCGCTGAAATTAATGGTGATGATATCTTCGCTGTCCAGTTGCAATGCCGCACCGCCATCACTGTCGGTAATTCTAAACCGCCCATCAATATCCTGCGGACCCCAGCTCGTCGCCGTAGGAATAATGACATTGTTGTGCGTCAGGGTTGAAATGGTCGTCCATGTCAAAGGCGCCAGAGCGGACGGACCTGTCACGGTCGTCAGGTTCATCGAACTCTTGGGGCTTTCGCCGTTGTTCCAGTTCATGTCGCTATAGGTCACCAAGGCGGCGGGTTTAGGAGCGCCCGTACCCACCGCATTGACATAGGTATTAGTGGCTACCTGACCTCCAACAAAGCCGCCATATTCAGTAAAAGTGAATGACGGTACCGCGCTGGCCGGCAGGGCATAGACGGAAGCTACCGCCACTGCCCCAATTGTCAAAACTTGCCGCAATGTCTTGAATTTCATTTTATCGACTCCTTCCGTTGCAATGTTGGGACACCATCTGATCACAAAGTCGGCCACTAATAATCAAACCTAAGTTTCCGCTTTCGGGTATCCCTACGCAACGACCATGCCAAGCCAAATCTATTATGTATTACATTGATATATATATATATTATATAATCCGCAGAACTGACCAAGAAGCTCTCTGTAAAATTTTTCGACAATTATCGAAATGGTTGCGCGGAATATAGGGGGATTAGCCGCCCGTGAAATAGACGAACTTGCGCTCATAGTCGAGTGCCTGACCGTAAGGGAACAGGTGGTAGGCGTAACAGATGATCGCAATATCGTTGCCTTGCCGGCCTGGAAGGCAGGCCTTTAAGGATGACGTAATCTCGGCGGGATCAGCCTCGCTACCGCACACAAGCTGCAGTTCCCATTGCAAGACTCCTTCAAGGCGCGACAACCGGAATGCGCCCGTAAGGTGGCGGGCGAGATCGCGGCGACGATAAAGCGCGTCCTTGAAAGTATCGACATGCCACCCAGGCGCGATAACGTCTTTCGCTCGTCCCTGTAGGGCAATCATTGGAAATGGTCCTGGCTTACCGACATCCGCTATGCCGGCGACATGGGCCGGATCAATCAGCGTCGCCCGATCTCCCGTTTTGTAGCGCAAGAGTGGGATCACCGCGGTCGAATCCAGCATCGAAACCAGCAGGTCGCCACAGCCATAGCGGTCAGGTGCATTTATTTCGACAAAAGTACGCAGTGGATTGAAGGCAAGAAATGTCGGCAAAGGGCCGGCTCCACCGTCGCCCCCCGACTCATGCCCGAGCAGCCGAGTGAGGTTGTGGCGGTCGCGCGCGCAAGCGCGGCGCAGGGCGATGGTTTCACGTGTTTCGTAGAACACATTGAGGCCGAGTTCGCCGACCCCCATGGAACTACCGATCATCCCGTCTTCGGGGGCGTCGGGATTGATGTGAAGTACGCCAGCTAGATAATCCCGGAAAGACTCGCTGAAGGTTTCTTCACCGACAATGGCGTGCATGCGATGGCGGCGCCAATCAACACCGCGAGTCTCGGAGTAATCGCACAGGCGCTTCAGAAAAAGAGGGTCTCCGCAGAGGATGATCTGCTCGAACAGATGACCTGCCTGTTCGACGATGGCGCAAGCCATGTCTTCGCGAACGCTGACGTTAGCCACACAAACCGTATTCGACTGGAACATTACACCCATCGGCAGGCAGTTGATCAGCAGCGTTCGATACCGATCAATATCGAACGCCAGCTCAAGGCCGATATCTATGTCCCAAGGCGCTGCGCTCATCTGGGCACGGGTGGAAAGTCCGAGCGCGAATCCACCGCTCCCGTGTCCCGAACTCGTCAGAATGGATGCGATGGTCCGCGCAGGAACATCCTGAGAAATCAGTTCTTCGAGCCGGAATCGACGGAAGGTATTCGATTTATCAAGTATTGGACAGCGAGCAACAAAATCTGCTGCGGTATGGACCCCATTAGGACCCACGCTGGCCTCAGCCAGCAGCGTTCGATAGGCGGGGGATTGCTTCACGGCGCGACGGAAGGCGCGCAGAACCTTGCGTTCGCTCAAGCGCAGGAGTTGCACCGGCGAGACCTGCCCCAGCCTCCATTTAATAATGCGCCTTGCCAGTCTGGCAAAAACCGAATTCATCAGTCTCTGCGGAAATCAAGCGCCGCTGCAAAACCAAGCCAGTAATTCTGGATTGTGTTTTCTCAGCCTGTTTTCAAGTTCTCGAAGGTCGGCCAAGTAAGGCGTAACGGGGCCGTAGTAATCGGTTTCGATACCGATCGGAGAGAACACGAATTCGAAGCGTGCCAATGCGCGGGCGAGTGATCTTTCCATGGCCGCATACCAGTAACGAATGCCGACCTGTAGGCTGTAGTGGTAGATTTCGCGGTATAGCCCGAGCAATATCTGTGGGCCGCTACTACGTCGGTCTTCTGATTCGCTACGCCGCGCCAAACGCCGCGCCTCAGCACGGTCAATGACGCCTACAAGCGCATCTCCTGTACGACGACGGTAGTTCTTGCGCACCACCAGCCGGGATATCTCGCCGCATTCTTCGCGGCGAGGAAGAACGACATCCTGGAACAACGCCTTGCAGTGATGCTCAAAGGGAAAATTTTGGGAGGCGGTCGGCTGTACGACTCTGAGCGTACCAACTACGTCATTTTCAAGATTGCGCGCTACGAAATGTGCCGCGCCAGTATCGTATTCGTCGGATTCCAGCCCGCTCTGAAACTGCTCGGGCGGGAGAAAGCCACACTCAAGACAGTACACTTCGTAGCGCAGCTCGAATACCTGCTTCAGCGCTGCGGTATCTATACCAAAGTCTGTCCGCTGAAATGTGAAGTAGGGTGTGACCGGGTCATGCGTACCCATAACTACTGCATTCTGTTGGATCATCTGGACGCTCCTTCACGCGATCTGACGCTCGCCACGACATCCAGCGTCATCACAATAAGTCAAGGAACAATTGCACACTTGACATGGCCAGTGTCTCACAAAACGCAGTGATTTTTCATTTTGCATAGCCGACTTCGGACAAGAGGCGGCAATTTTCCGCCATACGGAGAATGGCGTGGCGATCGCGTGTGCTAAGCGGTTTTCAGCTCGAAAAGAACATCTCAATTATCTGAAAAGCATGTCGCCTCTGCCCGACAAATCGCCCATGCTGAACGTGCTGACTTACGAAATGAGCGTGAAACATCCTAATGCCTACCGAGTTTTGGCGCCTCCGGCAAACCGCCGCTAAACCAAGCCATCAATTCCGGATTCGCTGCTCCGACCCGATCTTCGAGCTCGCGAAGATCGGCCAAGTAGGGGGTCACAGGGCCGTAGTAGTCGGTTTCCATACCAATAGGAGTGAACACAAATTCGAAGCTAGCCAGCGCGCGGGCAAGCGATTTTTCCATAGCCGCATACCAGTAGCGGATGCCGACCTGCACACTATAGCGGTAGGCCTCGCGGTAGAGTCCGAGCAGTATCTGAGGGTTGTTGCTACGTCGTTCGGCCGTGGAACCCATCACATCAGGCGCAGCATCCGCCAGGAACTCCTGTGATACGCCAGCAAGCGAATCCCCCGAGCGACGACGGTAGTTCTTGCGTACCACCAGCCGAGATATCTCGCCGCATTCTTCGCGACGAGGAAGAACGACATCCGAGAACAACGCCTTGCAGTGATGCTCAAAGGGGAAGTGTTGGGAAGCGGTCGGCTGTACGATTCTGAGGGTGCCAACCGCTTCATTTTCAAGGTTGCGCGCCACGAAATGTGCAGCTCCAACATCGTACTCGTCGGATTCCAGCCCACTCTGAAACTGCTCAGGCGGGAGAAAACCGCATTCAAGGCAGTACACTTCGTAGCGCAGCGCGAAAATCCGCTTCAGCACAGTGGGATCTATATCGAAGTCAGTCTGCTGAAATGTGAAGTAGGGAGTGACGGGGTCCCGAGCACCCGCTGTCTGTAGCATCATCGCTGCGCTCCATCTAATGATTTCAGGTTGGATTCTATTCTACAAAACATCCAGCCGCGATCCTGTCGGGTATTGACGACAGCGAACCAACGAAGATTTCCTCGACCACAATTGTGTGTTGTCAATTGGATTTATAGCTCATGCATGAACAGATGCAATATCTCAAAACATCATAGCTTCCATCTTGCATGCCAGTCTTCAGTGTATTCAGAAGCTGACGCGTAGCTCGGAATACACTCTGTCCTGATTGTCAAAACGCCCGAAATAGCCGAGTGGTGGCCCCTTGAAAATATCCACGCCAACGGCGAACTTCAAATTTTTCTCGAACGCCCAAGATAGCCGCGGCCGGAATAGCCAGTCACCCCGGTTGAGACTTGAAATCAAGAGTACTTCGCCTTCAAACCGGCTGGTAAATTTTCGGTTGAGCAGAATGCTGTAGCCGCTTTCGAATTTTTCAGAAACGATATCCGGATCATGATCGAAGAAAACACGCTGAAACAACTGTAGGTTGAGGCGGGCGTCGCCAGGCAAAGCAAAGTCGAGCCCAGCCGCCCAGTCGAGCGTGTTTTGCGGCACGACGCCATCGGTATCCGTCAGGCGGGAAACATTGAACTGACGGCCTCGGGTATAGACGGCCTCGCCCTTCAACACCATCGAACCGAGATCTTTCGCCACCGTGCCCCCAAGTTGGCGTATCGGTTCATGTCGCGCTTCGTAAATGAATGTCTGCGGCGCGGCGACGATCTCCCTAAAGAAGGTGGGCGATGTTGACATGCTGCGGTAGAAGAAACCGGAAACATCCCAGCCGTTTTGCAGTGTGGAAAAGCGTAAGCCGTAATTGGTGTTCGACAAGGTGCGCGACGGTCGCACTTCACTTCGATACTGGGTAACGAAACCACTCGGTGATGGCGGTGCGCCAGGAAAAAACTCGGAACCTGGCTTGCCGATTTCGTCGTAGGTGGCAACCGGCACCCATAGCAACTCAGCGTGGAAGTCGTCCTTGAAATATTCTGCGCGGGCCGCCCACTGCGGGATGCGAATAATATCGAAAGCCGGCAAAATGAATTCTCGCAAATCTACAGGAGACACGACATCGGCGAAGAACAACCCCACCATTTCGCCCCACACGACGTGCTGCCGGCCAAGCCGGAAATCCCAGTCGCTCGCACCGATATCAATATAGTTTTCGCGCAGTTTCAGATTGGATTTCTGATCCTTGATAACTTCCGCAGGATATCTGTCGTCGTAGATACTGTAGACAGCGTCATAATCGAGTCGCGCGCCAACCTTCCATTTGACGCCACTCCCCAGGCTACCTTGGGCGCCCAATTCAGCCCGTGTGAGCATTTTTGACCAATGGACCGGCGATTCAATAGTGCGCGCAAGTCCAATCTGGACAAAACCCTTCAAGCCGGAGAAAGTCCCGCCCTCCTGTTTCGTACCGGCATCAATGGTAGTTCCGGCTTGATCACCGCTTTGCTTCGCGCTTTCTTTGGACGTCTCACCGACATCGTCGTCGAACAAGGCGTCGCGCGACATGGGTTTGTCTTCGCTAGTCGATTTCGCCGCCAGAACGACCGGCCTCTCGCGATACTCTTCCGCGCGCTTCACCTGAGAAACGTTCGCCATCAACACGACGGATTGGCCAACGAATTCGCCCGACGAACGCGTGTCCGCATAAGCGGCATTCACCCCCAAAGCGATTGCCAAGCTGACAGCAAACTGATTTCTCGCCTTATTCATGTCGTAACGATTCATTCCACTCCCCCTTCCGAATTTTTTGTTTCCGCGCGACGATCCGATAGCACCGTAGTCCACTTGTCATGGACCCTAACCGCCAGCATGGAGATCACTCCGTCCTCAATTTTCACCAAGCGATCCGCCATCGACATGACGCGCCTGTCATGTGTGGAAAATATGAACGTGGTATTCAGGTGCCGATTGATCAGCTTCATGAGCTGTAGTATCTCCTGCCCCGTGGCGCTATCCAAATTAGCCGTCGGCTCGTCGGCCAGCACGATCGATGGCTGGATCGCCAGCGCCCGGGCGATCGCGACACGCTGCCTTTGGCCACCGCTCAACTGGTTGGGACGATGGCCGGCGTAGGCGCCAAGACCGACGATATCGAGAAAATAGGTGACGCGCGCCTGGCGCTCCTGAGCGCTCACGTCATTGCGTTGCAGGAGTGGATACTCGACGTTTTCGGCGGCCGTCAAGACCGGCAGAAGATTGAACGTCTGAAATATGAAGCCTATCGATCTGGCGCGCAGATCGGCCAACTGATCCGGCGTCTGGCCGCTCACGTCCTGATCGTTGATGAAAATCTTGCCGCTGGACGGCGTGTCGATGCAGCCTATGAGGTTGAGCAGCGTGGTCTTGCCACTGCCAGACGGACCCGCAATGGCCATAAACACGCCTGGCTCCACGGACAGGGTAATATCATTCAAGGCTTGGACTTTCTGTCCGCCGAGAAGATAATCCTTGCTTACGTGTTCAACGCGAACGACGCTCATCAGCTTGGTTATCCTCAACTTTTTTAGGCATCGATCACGCAATCCATGGAGCGCCTCAATATGAAGCTAACGCCACTCGCAGTGGGAACCACTATCCTGCTCACGGCCGTCATGCTGACGGATTTTACAAATCCATGCTGGGCCGCCGATCCCCCGCCCCTTCGAAGCGACGAATTGAATGCCGCCAGTATAGTTGAAAAGGCGGATCAGGTTCGCTTTCCGCAGGAGGGTTTCCAGGTGGAAATCGCCATTACGACCAGCCACCAAGGGGAGGAAAACGAATTTCGGAAATTCCGAATATTGTCGAAGGGCAACGAGAATACCGTTGTCATGACCACGGAACCCGCTTCGGAGCGTGGCCAGATATTACTCATGAAGGGGCGCGATCTGTGGCTGTTCCTGCCGGACGTTTCGCAACCGGTGCGGCTCGCTCTTTCTCAGCGCCTGACTGGACAGGTGTCGAACGGCGATCTGGCACGGGCCAACTTCGCCGGCGATTACACGCCCAAGCTGCTACGCAACGACACCATTGAAGGCCAGGCCTACCACGTACTCGAACTGACTGCGGTGGATCGCTCGGTGACCTATCAACGCGTCCTGTATTGGGTCAAGCAAGGTAGCCTGTGGCCGCACAGGGCGGAGTTTTACTCGCTGTCGAACCGACTACTGAAGACCTGCAAGTATGAGAATTTCCAGACCATGGCCGGCAAGCCCAGGCCCACGCGTTTGATCATGGAAGATGCATTGCGACAAGGCGAGCAGTCAGTTCTCGAATACTCCACGATGAAGCTACGCGACCTGCCCGACAAAGTTTTTACCAAGGACTATCTGAAAAAGCTGGAATGAAAGCCAAGTATCAACCTATGGGTTGAGCTTCGCGGCACCAATCCGATAGCCTTCTGGGTTCATGCTTTGCCAACGCCAGGAATCCGCGCACATCTGCGCAAGCCCCAATTGCGCATGCCAACCAAGGACGCTGGTGGCCAAGGTCGGATCGGCATAGCAGGAGGCTATATCGCCCGCGCGGCGTGAGGTGATGCGATATGGCACGCGGCAGCCGCTGGCTTCTTCAAAGGCGCGCACCATATCGAGCACACTGTAGCCGCAGCCAGTTCCAAGATTTAAGATCGTCACGCCAGTACACAGTTTCTCCAGCGCCGCCAAATGACCGCGCGCCAGATCCACGACATGGATGTAGTCGCGAACGCCAGTGCCATCCGGCGTCGGATAGTCATTGCCAAAGACCGACAGTTCCCTCAATCGCCCTACTGCCACCTGGCTGATGTATGGAATCAAATTATTGGGTATGCCGTTGGGGTCTTCACCAATAAAACCGCTCTGGTGTGCGCCTGCGGGGTTGAAGTATCGCAAGAGCGTCACCCGCCAGGCGGGATCGGAGCGAGCGATGTCGGAAAGGATTTCCTCGACCATGAGCTTGCTGCGACCATAGGGGTTGGTTGGAGCCAGGGGAAAATCTTCACGGATGGGCACGCTGGCGGGATCGCCATAAACCGTCGCCGAGGAACTGAAGACGATGGTCTTCAATGCATGAGCAGCCATGACCTCGAACAACACCAGCGAACCGGTCACGTTGTTGTCGTAATAGCGCGTCGGTTCGGCCACCGACTCACCCACCGCCTTGAGCCCAGCAAAGTGGATCACCGCGTCGAACCGATCCGCCGCAAAGATACGCTCCAGCGCCGCCTTGTCACGAATGTCCACCTGCGCAAAGTCGAACTCTTTGCCAGTGATTTTCTTGATGCGTTCCAACACCACCGGGGAGCTGTTGCTGAAATTATCAACAACCAACACCGCATGACCACTCTCCAATAACTGCACGCAAGTGTGAGAACCGATATAGCCGGCGCCGCCGGTGACGAGTATTCTCACCGCGCCCTACCCCCGCCCATAGGCATCGTCAAAACGCACGATGTCGTCCTCGCCCAGATACGTGCCGGACTGCACCTCGATGATTTCCAGCGGCACCATGCCTGGGTTTTCCAGGCGATGTCGGACACCGAGCGGAATATACGTCGATTCGTTTTCGGAAACGAGGAATGACTCCTCGCCCCGAGTGACCTTGGCCGTGCCGCGCACTACTACCCAGTGTTCGGCCCGGTGATGGTGCATCTGCAACGACAAGGTGGCGCCGGGCTTGACCACAATGCGCTTCACCTGAAAACGCTCGCCGCCATCAACCGAGTCATACCACCCCCAAGGCCGACACACTTTGCGGTGCGCGTGGGCCTCGGAGCGTTGCTCCGCCTTCAAGCGCGCCACAATCCTCTTGACGTCCTGCGTCTTGTCCTTATGCGCCACCATCACCGCATCGGCGGTTTCAACAATGACAAGGTCATCAACCCCAAGACAGGCCACCAGGCGGCCATCGGCCACCACCATGGAGTTGCGTGTGTCATGAAGCATGACGTCGCCTCTCACCGCGTTGCCCTCGGCATCCTTGTCCACCACCTGCCACAGTGCATCCCAGGCGCCGACATCCGACCAGCCTGCCAACATCGGTACCACCACCGCGCCTATGCCGGAGCCTTCGCCAGCGATCTTCTCCATCACCGCATAGTCAATGGAATCGGACGGACAAGCCGCGAACGCCGCCTTGTCGACACGAAAGAAATCATGGTCCGGCTTGCCGTTAGCATAGGCCTGCTCGCAAGCCGTCAGGATGTCCGGCCGGAAACGGCCAATGGCGGCAAGCCATACTGAGGCACGCATCATAAAGATGCCGCTATTCCACCAATACCCACCACTAGCCACATAATGCTCAGCGGTCGCCGCATCGGGCTTCTCCGCAAAAGCCTCAATGCGCCGTGCGGGATTCTCCTTGCCTCCCATCGATACGCCCGCCCGGATATAGCCAAATCCCGTTTCTGGTCTGTCAGGAAGGATGCCGAAGGTCACCACTGCCCCAGCCACCGCAAACTCGATTCCAAAAGCCATCGCCTGCTGGAATGCAGCCACGTCCCGGACGACATGATCCGCCGGCATCACCAGGAGTACCGGATCGCCCTCCACAGCCATCGCGGCCAACGTCAGGGCTGGTGCTGTATTGCGTCCCACGGGCTCGAGGATAATGTTTGGTGTCGCCCGCCCGATCTGACGCAACTGCTCTGCGGTGAGGAAGCGATACTCCTCGTTACATATGATGATCGCGCGCGCCACTAGCGGCGCCGCCACGAATCCATCGAGACGCTTCGCCGTCGCCTGTAGCAGCGACAAGTCCCCAGTGAGGGGCAGAAGTTGCTTGGGATATTGCTCGCGCGACAACGGCCACAAACGCGTACCGGAGCCCCCGGAAAGAATTACAGTTTGAATTTCATTCATCGTTTTATTCGTTGATGATTGCTAAAGCGTTAGGTCGTGGAATTTTCTGCTACAAAAACGGGCTACGATACGTTCCTTCATCGTCCCGATCACCTCAGTGGGCAGAACGCAGCATCTGCTGTAGATAGGTGATCGGAACAGCAAAACTGATGCCGCTGGGCTGGCTGAGCGCAGCCTCCTTGCTGCCCTTGACGAAGACCATGTTCAGAATACCGACAACTTCGCCATTCTCGGGATCGTAAAGCGGACTGCCGCTGTTGCCTGGGTAGGCCGTAGCGTCAAGCTGGAAGATCGGGAAAGCGCCACTTCTAAGCCGTGCGACACTCGGCTCATTGAGCTGAGTCGCGTTGCCTGTCGGGAGCGCAATGGGAGTCACTGCGGAAATCATCGCTCGATGGGTGACATGAGATAAGCCCAGCACGCTGCCGATAGGAAATCCGGTGAAGGCGTAGCTCTGACCTTCGCGCACGCTGCCAGAATCGCGTAGTACCAGTGCCGGCAAGGCCGCGCCGGTGATGCGTAGCAGCGCCATATCGTGCACCTTGTCAACCGCGAGCAGCGTCACATCGCGCATTTGCAATGCATGACCGGAAAGTTCCGGCAACTGGATCACCAATGACTCGCGCTGCTCTCCATCAGTCAGTGCCGGCACCACATGAGCGTTCGTGGTGACCAGCATGCCATCGCCCACCACGAAGCCCGTACCCAAAAACTGGAAGGCTGGTCGTCGGGTCTTCTGAAAGGTGCCGATCGCCACAATGGCGGGCTTCACCTTTTCAATGGTCTCCGTAACACCGGCGGAGACCGAAGTCGAGGCAGCAACAATCAAGAAGGTAAACAACAACGCCCCCAAACACTTTCCCGTAACGCGATGCAGGCCGACCATGAATTTCTCCTAGCGGACAAGGGAAGGTTGAAGCACCGGCGATGCCGCAGCGACGCTCGCATCATAAGGGTGCTGATCGTCGCGGTACATGCCCAGAACACGTTTCACGTAGTTGCGGGTTTCCGCGTAGGGCGGCACGCCGCGATATCGATCAACCGCCTTCTCGCCCGCATTGTAGCCGGCGGCGACGAGGGCGACATTACCCTGAAAGTAAGCGAGCAACCAGCGCAGGTAAGACAAGCCGCCGCGCAAATTCTGGACCGGATCGTAGGCGTTGCGAACATTGAAGCGCGCCGAGGTTTCCGGGATAAGTTGCATGAGTCCCTGAGCGTCCTTGGGCGAACGCGCCCGGGTGTTGAAATTCGATTCCACACTAATCACAGCCAACGCCAGACGCGGGCTAACTTTATATTCTGGCGCCAGATCACGCACCCATTCGAAGATTCGCTTGCGTTCGGGCGATGCCGCGAACGCGGCCTCTTCCTCGGCACTGATGGCGAACGCAGCTTCCACGCGCATACACTCAGGCAGACGGTCAGTGGGCTCGCCAACGTATCGCAGCATCTTGCGCGCCGGCTCGTGGCCCTGATCGGCCGCCAGCTTGAACAATGCCGCCGCCAGCGCGTCGTCGTGCGGTACGCCGCGACCGTTGGCATACATCCAGCCCAGGCTGTACTGCGCTTCGGCGTCGCCCTTCTTCGCCGCCTTGCAGTACAAATCGGCCGCGCGGGGCTGATCTTTGGGCACACCCTCGCCATGTTCATAGGCCGCCGCTTCGAGAACCAGCGCACGCAAATCACTGTCGGTTGCCGCTTCGGCCAAGGTGGCGCCACCTACAACAAGGATCAACAGCGCCACACCGATCACCGCCCGGCGACAACGCCGTCCGGCCGTCGATAGCACAAGACCTGGGTTATCGCTTAAAGGCGCCATACTTTCACACCCTTAGCGGCAAGCGCGGTGGCATCATGCTGGCACTTGACGTCAACGAGGACACCATTGGGCTGCAACTTCTGTAGATAGTCTTCCAGAGTCCGCGCCTTGAATTCCTTGTGAGCCACGGCCGCAACGATAGCCGCACCGCGCGGTAGGTCTTCCCAACGTTCGAGGGTCACCCCATATTCGTGCATGGCCTCGGACGCGTCAGCCACCGGATCATGCACATGCACGTCTATGCCATACGATTGCAGCTCACGGATGACATCAATCACACGTGAATTGCGCAAGTCAGGACAATCTTCCTTGAATGTCAGACCAAGCAGCACCACCGGCGCGCCATACACCGGAGAGCCGCTCAGGGCAATGTGCTTCACGGTCTGCTCGGCGATGTACTTACCCATGCCATCATTGATGCGCCGTCCGGCGAGTATCACCTGTGGGTGATAGCCCAGCATGTCGGCCTTGTGCGTCAAGTAATAGGGGTCAACGCCGATGCAATGCCCACCAACCAGCCCCGGTCGAAACGGCAGGAAGTTCCACTTTGTGCCAGCCGCTTCGAGCACTTCCAGAGTATCAATACCGATGCGATCGAAAATAATCGCCAGTTCGTTCATCAACGCAATGTTGAGATCGCGCTGGGTGTTCTCGATGACCTTGGCGGCTTCGGCGACTTTGATCGAACTGGCGCGATAAACGCCGGCGGTGATAACGCTAGCGTAAGTCTCGGCGACAAACTCCAGCGTCTCCGGCGTGTCGCCGGAGACCAGCTTGACGATCTTGGTCAACGTGCGCTCTTTGTCACCCGGATTGATGCGCTCCGGCGAATAGCCGACGTGAAAATCGGTTTTCCATTTCATTCCAGAGGCCTTCTCGATCACCGGCACGCACACCTCTTCCGTGGCGCCCGGATAGACGGTCGACTCGAAGACGACGGTCGCGCCGCGCTTCATGTGCCGGCCGACCGATTCGCTGGCGCCGACAAGCGGACGAAAATCGGGCTGGTGCGCGTCATCCACGGGTGTCGGTACGGCAACCACGATGAAGTCGGCCTCCCGCAACGCCGCCGCATCCGTCGTAACCATCAGCCGATTGGCGGCTTTCAGATCAGCCGTACTCACTTCCCCGGTGGGATCGACGTGGCGACGATAATGCTCGATCTTTTCCTTGGAAAGATCGAAGCCAATGGTGGGATATTTCTTGCCGAATTCAACCGCGAGCGGCAACCCGACATAGCCCAGTCCGACAACTGCGATGGTGGTCATACAAAAACCTTCCTTATCCAATAAGTTTTCATTCTTGCAACGCCGACTCCATGCTGCTGCGTGGCGGAGGCGATCAGCGCAACGTTTTCACCAAGCGCAACACACGCACGACCTGTGACGTTGCGTCTATTCACGTTACAGCGTCTTCATAAGCGCCGCCGCCTCATCCTTACCTGAAAACTTGTCGCCCAATTTGATCAAGGTTTCCAGTTCGCGCTTGGCCTGATCTTTCTTGCCGTCGGCCACCAGCGCCTTAGCCAAATTAAGGCGAATCGCGTGGGCTTCGGGCGCCGCAGTGACTGCCTTTTGCAACAACTCCACGCCCCGCCCCGCATTACCGCGCTCCGCCAGCATCATTCCAAGCGTATCCATAATGGCGACGTTGCCAGGTTGTAACTCGTAGGCTTTCTCCGCGTACTCGAGTGCCTTTGGATCCTTGAGTTGACCGGCTGCGAACGCCAGATTATTGAGAATCACCGCATTGTCTGGTTGCAACTGGAGAATGGCCTTATATCCCTGCACCGCGACGTCGTACCGCTTGTTGCGAATCGCTCGCTCAGCCAAGAAAACTCGAACAACGATATCCTTCGAGTTATCTCTAAGCCAGTCAGCCACAACTTTCTCGGCTTCAGCGGTTTTACCGCCCTGATTCAACGCCTCACTCAGGCGAACAACAAAGTCCGGCGAGTGAAACCGCTTCAGCCCTTCGCGATAGGCACTCGCGGCATCATTCCATTTCTTTTGAGTCGCAAATAAATCGCCCTCCATAAACCAGCCGGCGGGGGACTTTGGCGCCTGCTGTTGCGCCTTGCGCACCACCTTGGCAGCCTCTTCGTCGCGTCCCGCCGCGCGGAGTAATCCCAGCAAGCCGCGCAGCGCGTCAGGATTTGCTGGCTCGATGGTCAACACCTTTTGCAACGCCTGAATCGCCGCTTCGCTATTTTTTGAAGCCATGGCCGCATCCGCCAAGCGCAGATACGGGAAGGCGGATTTTGGCCGCATTTCCACAAGTTTATTGAACGACGCCACCGCTTGATTGGTTTCGCCCGCCGCCAGTTGTGCCTGTCCGAGCGCATCCAGCATCTGCGCACTTTCAGGCAACGCGGCATAGCCGTCCTGCGCCGTGGCCAACGCTTTTTTGGGATCACCGGAGCGCGTATAGAGTTCAATCAGTGATAACCGGGGCGCGACCGCTTTGGGGTTGCCGGCAACGGCACGCTCCAAAGGCTCAATAATTTCCTTCTGGGAAGCGCCTGTTTCGGCGCGCAGTTGGGAAAGCGCGGTCAAGGCATCAGGATTCTTCGGATCCTTCTCCAGCAAATCGGCGAATCTTTGCTTGGCTGCGTCGAATTTTTTCTCCTGAAAATCGAGCTTGGCCAGCGTCATTGCCGCTGGAAAAAAAGTCGGTTGGAGCTCCAAGGCCCGCGCTAGGCTCTTACGCGCGCCAGGAATGTCCTTTTTGACCAACAACGCCGTGGCCCTCAGGTTGTGGGTCAGTGGATTGTTAGGTTGTTTCTTTTCCAGAGTATCGACGGCAGCGAGCGCTTTGTCCGCCTCGTTGCGACGCAAGTGCGCCACGATGAGCGTCACATCGGCCTGATAGTTTTTTTGATCTAGGGCAGAGGCTGATTCGAGTTCACGGAAACCGGCATCCGCATCCCCCATGGCCAGCCGAGTCATGGCCAGACCGGTGCGCGCCGCCGCACCATTGCTCTCAACGGCGGTAGCCTTCTCATAGAGTTTGGCTGCCTCTTCCAGTTGGTTGTTGTAGAGATAGGCCTCGCCGGCCGTGAGCAGTATGTCCAGATTATTCGGGGCTTGTTCGACGGCGGGACGAATGATCTCTATCGCTCGGCTTGCCTGGCCAGAACGAAGATAGGAAAGACTGAGTAAGCGTCGCGCCATTAAATGATTTGGAGCACGCTCAACCACCTTCTGAAGCGAGGACTCGGCCTGGGTGTATGAACCGGACTCCAAGTCAATGGAGCCAGCAAGCATCAGGCTGGGGAGGTGATCTGGCGCCACACTAAGGACTTGCTGGATAGCTTCCCGCGCATTTTTCATGTCCTTTTTCATGAACGATATCAAAGCCTGTGCATAAAGCGTCTGCACATCTTTCGGTGCAACCTTCTTCATCGCATCGAGCTGGGCGGCGGCCGCATCGACATTCTGTCCGCGAACCAATAGAGAGAAAATACTGAAGCGTGCGCGGATGTCGTCTGGTTTCAGCTCGACGAGCTTTTCAAACACTTTGACTGCTTCAGCCTCTTTCCCTTGCGCGGCGAGTAGCCCTGCCTTGAAAGCCAGGGCATCCACGGAACCCGGCGTCTTCGCCAACACCTCATCCACCAATTGCATGGAACCAGCGATGTCCTTTTCGGCGGCTTTGACGCCCGCCAGCGCCAACGTTGCTCTCGTGCCTCCGGGATTGGCTTGAAGAGAGGCGGCCAGTGATACCTTCGCCGCATCCAACTTGCCCAGGCCGCCCTGAGCGGAACCGACAGTCGCAAGTAGGTCGGCCTTGGCCTCGGTGGTGGTCAATTGGGTCTGACCAAATTCCTTCAACACCTTGTCCGGCTTGCCCTGCTTGAGGAGAGACTGCGCCAAAAGCGGAACCGCTTGGTCTGGCGCGTAGCCGAGTTCAATGGCTCGACGCAACTCCTTTTCCGCTGACAGCACCTCTCCACCCTCCAGTTCCGTCTTGCCAAGGAGGAATCGCGCTTCTGCAAGATTGGGCCCCTTCTGCAAGGCGTTCTTCAACTGAATGGTTGCTGCCTTGGCGTCTTTTTTCGCCAAATACTCCTTTGCTGAAGCCACCAAGGCCTCCGGTTTGTCACCACACCCCACAAGCATGGTCACCAACAAGCCTGCGACGACAGATCGGTTCCCAAGCGCTCGAAGTTTGCGAGTATTCATACTGCCTCCATAATATTTGTCGGTGAGCTATTTAAGGCCAAAGCGATGCATCAAATCGTACAGGGTGGGACGGCTGACGCCGAGCACGTCCGCCGCTTTGGCGACGTTACCGTTGACCCGCGAAAGCACGCGCACTACTGCGCGGCGCTCAGCCTCGTCACGAACTTGACGCAAGTTCAGCAATTCGAGATCCGCATCACTGGCTTGCAGACCCAGGTCGCTCGCCGTGACCCGCGCGGCGTCGGCCATGATCACCGCACGCTTGATGCAGTTTTCGAGTTCACGCACGTTGCCGGGCCAAGTGTAGGAATCGATGGCGCTGACGGCATCCTCGCCGAGCACCATACCGCCGCGCTTGTGTTCCGCCGCGAAACGCTTGACGAACGCGTTAGCCAGCAGCACTGCATCACCCTTGCGATCTCGCAACGGTGGAATTTCCACGACAATTTCTGCAAGACGATAGTAAAGGTCTTCGCGAAACCGGCCTTCCTGGATCAGCGTTTTGAGATCCTGATGAGTGGCGCAAACGATGCGGACATCAACGGGTATCTCCGTGCGCCCGCCAACGCGTTCGATGACACGCTCCTGCAAGAAACGCAACAACTTGGCCTGTAGCGGCGACGGTAAATCCCCAATTTCATCCAGAAACAAGGTGCCCCGATTGGCCATCTCAATCTTGCCAAGCGTTTGCTTGGCAGCGCCGGTGAACGCGCCTTTTTCATAACCGAACAGCTCGCTTTCGAGCAGGTTCTCGGGAATCGCCGCGCAGTTGATCGCGACGAAACGCTCGGCCTTGCGTGGCGAAAGGTCGTGCAGCCCGTGGGCTAGCACCTCTTTGCCTGTACCACTCTCACCCAATAGCAGCGCCGTAGCGTTGGTCGCCGCAATTTTCTCCACCGTGCGACAAACGCGCAGCGTGTCCGGATCGCGACTGAGAAACCCCGCCAACGCGTCATGTTGCCGCGCCGCTTCAAGGCGCCGCTTTTCCTGCTGTAGATCGAAAAGGCGGAAGGCCCGCTCAATCGTCATAGCCAGCAACTCCGGCTCGAAGGGTTTGGCGAAAAAATCGTAGGCCCCGAGCCCCACGGCTCTGACCGCGTTTTGCCTGTCATTCTGCCCCGTGAGAACAATGACCTTGGTATCCGGCGCCAGGCTGAGAATCTGCTGAAGCAGCGCGAAGCCCTCCACGACATCGTCAGGCTCCGGCGGCAGCCCCAAATCCATTGTCACCACGGCAGGCTCGAAACGCCGCAATTGAACGATGGCACTCTCCCTGTCCCCGGCTAACACAGCATCGTATTGATCGAAGGCCCAGCGCATCTGCTTTTGCAGCGCTGGATCATCCTCGACGATGAGTAGCGGGCGCAGCTTTTCGCTCATGCCAGCGCTCTTTCCGCATTGCTAGGCTTGACTACGCCGCTATATAGCGGCAACTCCAGTCGTATGCGGGTTCCCACATTGGGTTGACTGTCCACAAAAACTTTGCCTCCCAGCTCAGTAATGTATTGATGACTCTCGTAAACGCCGATACCCATGCCGTTCGATTTGGTCGTCTGAAACGGTTTGAAAAAACGGTCCCTCACAAATTCCGGACTCATGCCATGGCCATTGTCGCCAACCTCGAGGCTGGCATGGCCATTGTCGCGTTTGAGACATATCCAAACTTTGCCGTCTTCCGCCGTCGCTTCCAAGGCATTCTGCACCAGATGCCCAAGCACGCGCTCGATACGCTCCGCGTGACATAGGGCGATTGTCGCCGGCTCCACATTGACCTCAAGCTTGGGGAATCGGTCCTTCATGGCGTGTTCAACACGTCGCACCACCACCTCGAGATCAACCGCCGCTGGCTTGTCTATGGGCTCGGTGCCCGCGCGCAGCTGCATGAGCAGGCGCTTCATGCGCTCGACGGCGTGATCGATCGTGGCGAACATATCGCTCTGGAACTCCGGGTTGTCGCGGTGTCGTTCCGCATTGCTGAGGAGCAGCGAAAGCTGGGCAACAAGATTCTTGATGTCATGTACCACGAACGCCGACATACGATTGAAGGCATCAAACTTTTTCGATTCGAGTAAAGCCTCCGCAGCGCGCATCTGACCGAGAAAGCTGGCGGCTTGTCGCCCGGCGGTCTTGAGTAAATCGAGCACTTCCCAGTTCACATCCAGGCGTGTGCGCGGCAGCGCAAGCACAACAAACCCCAGCAGCTCATCGAGTGTGACCAAAGGAATAACCAGCCACGCATTCAGCGTTTGCGCCAACCAGGATGGTACCTCCAGCCCCTTGTAACGCTCGGGCGTGGCCTTGTGTTCGCTGATATTCACCACCCAGCCGGAACGACCAAGAAAGTCAGCGAAGGGTCCACCTTCCTGCTCGCAATCGGTGATGGCAGGCATATTCCAGCGCGCACTGGGAACCAGGCTGCCCTTGCCGTCGCTCAACCACAGCGCGCCGCCAGGGCTCTCCACAAGATCCGCCAAAGCCTTGATGGACAACTGTCTTATATCAAGTTGGGCATCCTGGGCAGACAAGGCCATCGTGAACTTCAGCCATTCCTCGCGATAGTCGAAGCGATAACTGAAAAAATGCTTGTTGAGCAAGACGCGCAGTTTGGAGCGCACGCTGCCCGAAAATATGACCGCCCCCAACGCGAGCATGGCGGCGAAGAGAAATATTGTTTCTAACGCACGGCCCCAACTACCCCCCACGTATCGAACATAGTAGCCAGCGCCAGCGATCCCAAGCAGGTACAGTCCCGTCGCCAACAGTGTGGTCGAATGGAAGACCACCTGACGTGAAACGGCAATGTTTAATGTCCACTCACGGTTGCGCGCCGCCGACACAGCGATCAGCGGGATTACGAACGCGTTGCCGATGCCACGCGCACTCCAGATATCCACATCGAGCCGGTGGAACAGGAAGGCATCCGCATAAAGATATATGTCATAAGCGAATACGCCGCCCAGTCCTAGACAAAGCGGCTTGATGCCCCAGCGCGCATGGGAAGGCACATTGCGAAATATCTGCTCGACCAGCACCAAGCCGACGATGGCCAAGGTTAGTGAGGCACCAAACGAAAGCTGGAGCAGGCTATCTGCATTGACACTGGGCCTAAGTAAACTCTGACCATGTACCAGTTGCGCAACCAGGCAAACGGCGAAAATCAGCCCAACCAGGCGAGCGGGACGGCTTCCACGCAAAGCGCGCAGTTGCCCGGCCAAGGTGTCGTCATGTTGCTTTGGAGGGGACAGCAGAAACAACGCAAGTGCGCACCAAGCGCCATAGCGCAACGTGTCCGCTATGGCGCCTGAAATTCGATAGGGTGCAGCGCCGGTTGACGCAAACAAAAAATCGCTGCCCGTCCACAACGCAGTCATGACGATAGCGAACATCACGAGTGAGCCGCGCAAACCACCGCGCCAACCAATCGCAAGTTGAACGGCGAACGCGAGAAAGGCCAACGTCGCCGCCCCGTAGCTCCAAACCGCCAGATTGTCGCTGAGGTCACCCATTTTTAGCGCGTTTGTGGAGACTGATTAGTCCGACGCGAGCACCTTGGCTACGGTGCATGAAAGCCGCGAAGCTATGCACTTTACCCGACTTGTACTTTGAGCGCCGCATGTTAGGTCAGATGGCCCCGGCGAAAAAGCGGCCGGGCCACCCACAGGAATCGACTGCTAGCGCGAACCGTGGCCGGTCAAGACCACGCGTATCGTTTTTAGCAGGATGACGAAGTCGAGAAACAAGGTGTGATGTTTGACGTAATAAAGATCATAGCGAAGCTTGTTTCCCGCATCGCTAACCGAGGCCCCATACTCGTAGCGCACTTGCGCCCAACCGGTGACCCCTGGCTTCACACTATGCCGGACCGAGTAAAACGGAAGCTGCTGTTCCAACTGTCGCACGAAAAACGGCCGCTCCGGCCTCGGGCCCACCAAGCTCATATCGCCCATCAAGACATTGAACAACTGCGGTAGCTCATCAATACGGGTCATGCGGATAAAGCGGCCAACGGGAGTCACTCTCGTGTCGTTGGTTTGAGCCCAGCGCGGCCGCCCGTCGGCCTCGGCATTAGCGAACATGCTGCGGAACTTAAGTACATCGAAACTCCTCCCGCCCTGACCAACCCGCTCTTGCCGATAAATTATTGGACAGCCACTTTCAAGCAGTATGGCCAGCACGGTCAGAATCATGACCGGCAGGGTGATCAGCAACAACGTCGCGCTGACAACCACATCGAACGTGCGTTTGATGAAAGTGCGCACCATCCCCTGCCGAAAACCGTCGCCGTAAATGAACCAACTGGCCCTTAGCGATTCGATACGAACCTGCCCCCAGCAGCGCTCGAAGAACGCCGCCAGATCCATGACTTTGATCCCCGCCAGTTTGCAATGCAGGAGATGGCTCCAAGGCACAACCCCGCCGCGTCGCTCAACAACCGCGACAATGATCTCGTGGATGTCATGACGACGGGCTATTTCTGTAATTGATAAGGCGGAAGACAAGATGCGATGCGCCGGCACTGTCCTTTCTTCCGCTTCAATCGGATAGAAGCCGACAATATGCAAGCCCGGCACACCAGTGTTGCGCAGGGCATCTTCAACGCTCGCGGCTTCGGCGCCGGTGCCGAGTATCAACACACGCCGCGCAAAAATGGGCGATGCGATCTCGGCCCGACGGAATGCGGCACGGACCGAGAGCGTGCCGGCCAAACCGAATACCGTGGTCACGTCGAGCGCATCGCGGCACAAGCCGCCGTCAGGCAACGCATAAAACATCCAATGGATCAGCGGCAATCCAAAAAGGAAGGCAACCAAGATGCGGGCGACGATCGCCGGAATCGCACGCGGCTGATCCATACGGTAGAGGCCGAGCAGACTAATCAACGCGATCATCGCAACAGCTATCGCCAACGCGCCGATAACCATGTTTGCAAAAGCGCCCCGCCCGCCCGGGTAGTAAAGCATTGCGCCATACATAGCCGCCATAAACAGCAGAGCGCCCTCAACGCTAATCTGCAACAGCGTTCTAAACGGAAAATAGTGATTTAAAAGGCGTACCACGGGTGACCTCCACAATTCTTATAGTTCGCGCTTGGCGTTTGGTCATACCCACCACACGTCGCGACAATTTTTTTTGCAACCACAGAACAACTTACAGGCTACGGGCCGACCGGCAATCTCGTCTGTACCGTGCCGCACACAACAAAAAATAGAGCACGGATCGCCATAGCCCGCATATTTAAAGCCTCAAGCACTTTGCTGTCCGTGACGTAATTCACATATCGACCACTAATTTCCTTTTTCTTTCCAACATGATCCTTGCCATATACAACTGATCAATCACCATGACCATAGCGACGGTCAAACCCCACCTTGCCCGAAGATGCCCACTCCATCACCACTAGTCTGGCTAATTCATGTGACCACGAGATGTCGATCCAACGGCTTGTGCAATCGGTGCTCGCCAAGGTCTTACAAGCTGACAAAGTTGTTCTGTTAGTGGCTATCATTTGAGGTTTTTTTTCGCTAGGGCTTTTGTTTTATGCCACTTTTGTCCCCCTGAGTTTGCAAAATCCATGCCATATAGACTTGTCATTGCTGAACAAGCAGTTGGGATTCGAAGAGCAATCAACTTATTGAAATGAATGTTGCCGAATACCAACGGAGCAATTCAAACCGTCTGATAAACGATTGATAGAGGAGCAATTAACACTGTCTGTAAATGCCAACAATACAAACAGGTCGTCGTCCGAGCAGATCGCTCGGTTCGGCAAGATCATGGATCTTCTGCAAAGCGCCCGCCACGAGCGTAGCTGGCGAGATTCTTAGCGACGGCGCGCAGGCGGCCCGCTACGCCAGTACAGAATAATTAGCCATGCACCCAACATTCCGCCCAGGTGAGCGAAGTGCGCCACGCCGGCTTGGGTGCCAGTAACGCCCAAGAAGAGCTCCAGCACGCCATACAGCGTGACAAACAGCCAGGCCGGCATGGGAATGGGCGGGATCAGCAGCACAATGGTCCGACGCGGAAAATATAGGCCAAAGGCCAACAGCAAGCCGAACACGCCCCCCGAGGCGCCCATCGTCGGATAAGGCTCGGGCGCACCGATGCCCGCGAACACCAGTTGCGCCAGCGCGGCGCTGATCACGGCGGCGAAATACAAATGCATGAAGCGCCGCGTGCCGAATACGCGCTCCAATTCGCTGCCGAACATGTATAGGCCGAACATGTTGAAGAACAAATGCGTCAGGCTGCCATGCAGAAATGCATAGCTCACCAGTTGCCACAGCCCGAATCCCGGCAATCCGCCCAATACCGAACCGCTGCCCAGGGGCCACAGCGCGAAATACGCGACCAGCACGCCCCACAACGCCTGCTGCGCGACGAACACCACCACATTGATGATGATCAGCGTGCGGGTCAGGGGTGGCAAATGATTAAGGCTCATTTAGTGAGGCGTAATGATGACATTAGCTGCCGACCGCCATCGCAAGCCAGTGAGCGGGTTTCAGGCCATTTCTCGGCGACCGCTCGAT
>JAYUNL010000163.1:0-1870 GCA_043761745.1 Rhodocyclaceae bacterium | reverse complement strand
CATGGTCGACTACATTGGCGTCAGCGATATTCAAAGATTGGTGCAAGCCGTTGGCGTTGGCGCATTCATTGAACGGCTTGCCGCCGAGATCGAAGCCGATTACCGGCGCTGGAACGATTTCGAGAAATCCGCGCGGCTGGCGAGCCATTCCGCAGTCGGCGTGATCGAACTCATGCCCACTAGCGACGGGCGCCACTACAGTTTCAAGTACGTCAATGGCCATCCGAAAAATACCGCCGCAGGCTTACTCACGGTGACGGCGTTCGGGGTGCTTGCGGACGTCGATACCGGTTATCCCTTGTTGCTCTCGGAGCTCACCGTCACCACGGCGCTGCGTACGGCGGCGATGTCGGCGCTCGCGGCCAAGTGGCTGGCGCGACCCAACAGCCGCGTGATGGCGTTAATCGGCAATGGTGCGCAGAGTGAATTTCAGGCGATCGGCTTCTGCCACATGCTGGGCGTTAAAGAGCTTCGATTGTTTGACGTCGACGCTGCCGCCAGCGCCAAGCTGGAACGCAACTTGCGCGAGTTGCCTGAAATGGTGGCTGTGAAGATCGTGCGCACCCGTTCCACCAGTGAGGCGTGTAAGGGAGTGGATATAATTTCCACCGTGACGGCTGACAAAAAGAACGCCGTGATCCTGACGCCGCCGATGGTGAGCGCCGGTGTGCACATCAATGCAGTGGGCGGTGATTGTCCCGGCAAGACTGAGTTACATGCTGACATCCTGCGCATGCCTAACACGCGAGTGATCGTCGAATATGAGCCGCAATCACGCATCGAAGGCGAGATCCAGCAGATGGAAGCCGGATTTCCGGTGACTGAATTTGCTGCGCTCGTCAGCGGCACAGCGCCGGGGCGTGCGGCCGATGGAGACATCACGATTTTCGACTCGGTGGGTTTTGCGCTTCAGGATTTTTCCGCACTGCGTTTTCTGCATCAATTGCTGCACGAAGAGCGTGGCAGTCCCAATCAGATTGATCTGGTGCCGCAGCTTCAAGATCCCAAAGATCTTTTTGGTGGCACGCTTAGGCGTGGCAAGCGCGCACGCCTGCGCCTGACGGGTTGAGTCCGTGTCAACCCCATCAATCGCCTTGATCGGTGCGCCCACCGACATTGGTGCCGGTACGCGCGGTGCTTCGATGGGCCCCGAAGCACTGCGCGTTGCGGAATTGCAGACCGTGCTGGAATCGCAGGGGTTGTCGGTCAGCGATCGCGGCAATCTTGCCGGCCCCAGCAACCCAAACACGCCATCACGAGACGGCTACCGGCACCTGCCCGAAGTCGTGGAGTGGAACCAGCGCGTGCACATGGCGGTGTACGACGAATTGCAAGCAGGTCGCATGCCCATACTGCTGGGCGGCGACCATAGCTTAGGCATTGGTTCGATCAGCGCGGTTGCACGCCACTGTCGCGAGCAAAAAAGACCTTTGCGCATCCTCTGGCTCGATGCCCATGCGGATTTCAATACCAGTGTTCTCACGCCTAGCGGCAACGTGCATGGCATGCCGGTGGCGTGCCTGTGCGGTTATGGTCCGCGCTCGCTCATCGAGATCGGCGGCACCGTGCCGGCCATTGACCCGCAGTCGATTCGGCAGATTGGCATTCGCAGCGTCGACCAGGGCGAAAAGCGTTTCGTCCACGAGGTCGGGCTGGAAGTATTCGACATGCGCTACATCGATGAAATGGGCATGCGCCATACGCTCGAGCAGGCCTTGGCAGGCATGACGCCGGAGACTCATTTGCACGTCAGTTTTGATGTCGATTTTCTTGATCCGGATATCGCGCCCGGCGTGGGCACCACGGTGGCCGGTGGTCCGTCCTATCGAGAGGCGCAGTTGTGTATGGAGATGATCGCTGATACCGGGCT
>JAYUNL010000162.1:0-4600 GCA_043761745.1 Rhodocyclaceae bacterium | reverse complement strand
GCCCTTGCAGCAAGCCTTTCCAGGCATCGACTCCACTTCCAGCAGCGCTACAGTCAGCAACCAATTGAATCTGTTTACGTTTTAACCGGACAGCAGTGAGATGAGATTGTATGGAAACCGGCGCAATGGCAGTCGGCGCGCGGAACCCTGCCAACTCGCACCAAGTTCAGGGTTGTCGGACAAAAGTGACAACGCATGTTCAAACTCGGCGATCAATGCAAGCCCGAAATCCTCTCCGGCGCGCTCTGCATAAAACCTGGCGGCTTCGATGAGTTCGTGCTGCGCAGCCGGGGCTACCGATACCTTCACTTGAGCGCCGCACGCGCCTTAGCGATAGCCTCGTCCGCCGGAATCATCTGGATTTTTCCGCTGTCGATTTCGGCGATGCGTCGCTCGATTTCCCTGGCCCACGCTTGGTCGATCTCGGTATCTTCGTCAAGACTAGCGATGAGCTGTTCGGCAAGGCGCGCACGTTCGGGCGCAGTCAGTTTTAGCGCTTCCGCCTCAAGGACTTCAAGTTGCGTTGGCATAAGAGTTCCCCTAAAAAATCACGCGACAAGCCTACTCTGATAAGCCAAATCAGTCATGCTGACTGAGCGCAGTCAGTCACGTAAATCGCGCCCGGTCAGTTTGAGAAACACATCTTCAAGATTCGCCGGACGATGCAAAAAACGCAGGCCGGGGTGGCCTTCGAGATGCTGCAAGAGCAGGCCCACGTCGCTGAGATAGCAGAACACCGTTTCACCGCTCACTTCAATGCGCGAGGAAAATTGCGCGGCGTGAGCGTGCGCCCAGGCCGGCGCGCCGCCTGCACCGCCAGCCTCAGTCAGGCTGCTAAAGATCTCCACCACTTGCGGCTCGATGTTGGCGGCGATCATGTCGCGCGGCGCGCCTTCGGCGACGAAGCGGCCGTTGTCCATGATGGCGAGCCGGTGACACAAGCGTTCGGCTTCGTCCATGAAATGCGTGGTGATGAGCACCGTCTTGCCTTGCTGTGAGAGCTGCTTCAAACGCTCCCAGATGAGATGACGCGCCTGCGGATCGAGGCCGGTGGTGGGTTCGTCGAGTATCAGCAGATCGGGATCATTCACCAGCGCTCGGGCCAGCGTCAGGCGCCGCTTCATGCCGCCGGAAAGCGCTTGAATCTTGGCATCTTCGCGTCCCGTCAGTCCGGCAAATTCCAGCAGTTGCGGAATGCGCGCTCGCACGGCGCTGGCGGCGAGGCCGAAATAGCGGCCATAGACGAGCAGATTCTCGGCCACGGTGAAGTCCGGATCGAGGTTATCCATCTGCGGCACCACGCCGACGCGCATGCGCGCCTGGCGAGCCTGTGCGGGCACCGGCAAGCCGCTCAATTGAATATCTCCGGCATCGGGAGTGATGAGGCCCAGCGCGAGCCGCAGCGTAGTGGTCTTGCCCGCGCCATTGGGGCCGAGCAAGCCATAGCATTCGCCGCGCTGGAGCGTAAAGCTAATGCCGTCGACGACGTTGGCGCCGCCGTAGGCTTTGCGCAAGCCGCTCACGCTGAGCGGTGACTGCGTTGAAATTATTGTTTCCATGCGTTCACAACAATGTCTCGGATGTCCTGCAAACGGCGATGAAAAAAGTGGTCGGCGCCTTGCACAATGTGTACCTTGAGATTCAAGGGCTGCGCCCAGGCCAGCACATTATCCAGCGGCACTGTTTCATCTTTATCGCCGTGGATCACCAGCGTATCCGGGGCCACGGCGAAAGTCTCGTAGTGCCGCGCGCCGCTGACAAAGCCGGCCGCCGTCCCCACCAGCACCAGGCGCTCGGCCGGGCGACCTTGCCCGGCAAGGCGCTGCGCCACGCTCGCTTGCACAAATGCGCCGAAGGAGAAGCCGGCCAACACCACCGGCAAATCGCCGAAGCGCGCCCGCGCCCAGTCGAGCACCGCGAGCATGTCGTCCGTCTCGCCTTGGCCGTCATCGTGGGTGCCTCCGCTGCCGCCGACGCCGCGAAAATGCGGCCGCAGCGCGACGTAGCCAAGATCGCGCAAAGTTTTCGCCAAGGTCTGCACCACCTTGTTCTCCGCCGTACCGCCAAACAGCGGATGCGGATGGCACACCAGCGCGATGCCACGAGGCCGTACGGATGGTGGCGCGGCCGGAACATCAATGAGGGTTTGGATGGCGCCGGCCGGACCCGCGATGGATGCGTTCTCGACCGCCTGGTATTGCGTCATATCTTGAGGCGTTCGACCACCTTGCCCTGCATGAGATGTTGATTGATGATTTCGTCGATGTCGGACTCGTCGATGTAGGTGTACCAGACGCCTTCCGGGTACACCACCAACACCGGGCCGTCGTCGCAGCGATCCAGGCAGCCGGCGGTGTTGATGCGCACCTTGCCCTTGCCTTTCAGACCCAGCGCATTGATGCGGTCTTTGGCGTAATCGCGCATGGCGTTGGCGTTGCGGGCGGCGCAGCAGGTGGCGCCCGGCTCGCGCTGGTTGCAGCAGAAGAAAACGTGGTGCTTGAAATAGCTCATGGCGCGCCCCGAGGAGGGAAGGTGAAGGTCCGATTATATCGGAGGGCGAATCCATGCCACAGATAGGGCTACTTCTTGTCCGGCACCAACTCACGCCCCGTCGCTTGCTTCTCACGGATTTCCTGCGCGGTCTTCTCCATCGCGCTGCTGCCGATGCCCGCCGGATATTTGAGAGCATTTTTCGCCATCTTGTCGCGTACCGCAGCGGCAAGATCTACGTTCAGCACATCGGCCAGCTCGATCAGATAGATCAGCACATCGGCGACTTCCTCGCGCACCGCGGCGGCTTGGGCCTCAGGCAGCTCGGCGCTTTGTTCGGGCGTGAGCCATTGAAATTGTTCGACCAGTTCGCCCGCTTCGACAATGAGCGCCATGGCAAGATTTTTCGGATTGTGGGCGAGTTGCCAGTCGCGCGCACGGGTGAAGGCGCGCAGGGCGTCCCGCAGTTCGATCAGGCTGTCGCTCATGCGTGCTCCGGCGTTGTGCTGCCGCGCGGCAGCATCAGATAGGTCAGCGCGGCATAAGGCCAGAGACTGGAAACCAGTCGGGTGAGGCCGTTGAAATTGAGAAAATGGCCTTGCGGCCAGAGTTGCAGCGTGTTGGCGAGATAGGGATTTTCCGGTGCGAGGTTAACCAGCGCCGTGGTGAAAAACAAAGCCAGCGCCGCCAGCACTTGTTGCGCCAAGGCGGGCAGCCAGGTGGCCAGCATCAGCAAGCCGGCGCCCACGGCCAGCCCGGTCATATTGCCGGGCGTGATCCATTGGGCGAACTGCGCGTCGCTAACCAACAGCGCATTGGCGAAAGCGCGTATGAACAGCGCCAGCATGAACCACGCGACAAGCATCCAGCGGCGCGGCGTACGCAGCAACAGCCAGGCGATCAAGCCGGCGGCAAGCGTACCTGCGGTCGCCACCGCCGCCTCGATGACAATAAAGTTCTTCACCGAATACGGTAGCGGCTCCAGTTCCAGCAGGGCGCGCAAATCGCCAGTGCCAAACAACAGGATTTCCGGATTGAGTTGGGTCAGCAACCACAGGCCCAACAACACGAGGCCGAAATCCGCCACCTTGCCATGCGCCACGCGGCGCATCCGCAGCGCGTGCAGGCGACCACCATCAACCAACTCCCAGCCCCAGTTAATACCCAGCACCGCGCCGATCAGCGCACCCAGGCTGTTGCCGGCCAGATCCAGGTTGGACGGCACGCGCGTCGGCAGGAAATGCTGCAAGGTCTCCATTGAAAAACTTAGCGCGGCGCCGAAGCACGCCGCCAGAAGCGTCGCGGCGATCAAGCCCAAGCGCCCCTGCAAAGCGGGCACCAACAGAAAACCCAGCGGCACATAGGCCAGCACATTGGTGACGAGATCGAAGACGGTGTAATAGCGCGGCCAAGCGGCCGTCAGAAAATCCATGAGCGGCGCGCCCGTGTCATGCCAGTCAGAAAACGGATGCAGGCTGGCATAAATCACCAGCAGCACATAGGCGCCGGCCAGATAGCGCGCCAGGGACGATGAATGGCGGGATGTCATGGCCGCAGTATAAACGCCCCGTTGCGGGCAATTGTTGCAACTTGAAGTGGCGGCAGGGTCCGCTTTTGCGCCATTCTCCACGGATTGGGAAAGGACTCAAATCGGCACAACGCTGACCGTCAAGATGGGTGACAGAAGTTCCGTTTGTCGGCCTTATGTAAAGCTTTACATAAGGCCGAACACCGGACAATTTATCAACATGACCCAATGTCCCTTCAGAGTCCAAAAAATCCGGAATCTCAATAGCGGCCAATCGCGGTTGCCGACCTAGTCACATCAAGTTTGGCTGACACATCGCCGCCCTTGGCGGGGCGATCCGACCCCTACCCGCCCGTGGAGATCAGACGTTGTTGTGATGCGGAGGTAACCGTTAACCCACCGGCGTACTTGTCTGCGCTCGAAGCGTATGCAAGGCCGAGCGGAGCGGCTTGTCGGCGAAGTGTTGCTTCCAGAGACGCGGTGTGAGTTCGTGGGCCCGGTCGGCCGGATGCTGACCGACGCGTTGCAGGACATCAACCCGATAATCGTAAGGATCGATCTCGTGCAACCGGCAAGTCACGA
>JAYUNL010000161.1:0-5836 GCA_043761745.1 Rhodocyclaceae bacterium | reverse complement strand
GAGATTTCATGCGCCTTGCAGCCCGATGCCAACAGAATGATTCCACTCATGCCAGATAACCAATTGACTCTATTCGGAATCTAACCGGACACTACTGATCGAATATGGATCCGCTTAAGTAAGCGCCATTCGACGCTGGCCCCATTTTTCACCACTTTGAAGTTGAACCCGCCCGCCTATTCCAGAGGTCGCTTGAAACTCGTCAAACTTCCAGCCACTTGGAATGTGTTTCTTGAGAGAGGCGTTCCGTTCACTGTGGTTTGACTGTTACGGTCGTGGAACCAGAATGACCCAGAAGCGTAAGGCCATCTGCGGTAGGTACCACGTCCCAGATGTCACCTCGCGATACCGTTGCCAAGTACAGCCGGGTGCCGTCGGCGCGGTAGAAACCAACCCAAACCATTCCGGTCGAAGCACGGCTGAACGTCAATAGAAGGAGACACGGTTCACCGTGAATGTGGGTGGCCGCGACCTGCAGGCCCGAGAAGTAGAAAGCTGAGGGGATACTTTCGGTCACTATGACATCGTTACGTCGCGCGATCGTAATCCTTTGATGTCGAAACGTGATAGTCAACCCGCCGAACTCCACCGGGCCGTCATCGCTGACGAAAGCTCTCTGTTCGAAGCGATGAAGAAGCTCGCGACGATCGTGCTGCATCGCGCTCCGCTGGTCCAGACTGTGAACAACGGACACATTCTGGCCAGTAAACCCACGATAGTTCTCAGCCCCTTCGCGGACCCACGATGTGTCCATACCTGCACCGGCAACGCCCCCGCCAAGAGTTGGCAGCGGGGCGCACGCCGGTAGGGAGTGAGCGAGACAGAAGGCAACCAATGGAATCCTTGGATTCATCGATTGGCGCCTAACGAAGCTGTAGAAAAACTCTTTTCATGTGGCGCATTCTGCGGTGAACCAAATGGAATATCAAGGCTCCAAGGTACAGAGACAATTTTGGAGTGGAAATGGCCCGCTACAAGACGATAGACACCAGCCCACGCTTTCTCGCTGTTGATCTGGAACGACCTCACCGGCGCGCCTACCTGGCAATTCCGTCGACTACGCATGAGCCAATGACCGCTGTTGATGTCGGTTAGAATCTCTTACCCGCGCTCATCCGCACCATCGGCGGCAAAACTTTTCAATGTTCAAGAACCTCGTCCTCGCCTCGAACAACGCCGGCAAGCTGCGGGAATTTTCTGCCATGCTGACGCCGTTTTTCATCGAGCTGTCGCCGCAATCGGCCTTCGATATTCCGGAGACGGACGAGCCGCATTTCACGTTCGTGGAAAACGCGCTGGCCAAGGCGCGCCATGCGGCGCGGCTCTCCGGCCTGCCGGCGCTGGCCGACGATTCGGGCTTGTGCGTCGAAGCGCTGGCTGGCGCGCCCGGTGTAAATTCGGCGCGCTATGCCGGCGAGCCGAAATCGGATGTGCGCAACAACCAGAAACTACTCGACGCGCTGGCCGACATCGATTTCCGCCGCGCTCATTATTACTGCGCCCTGGTGCTGTTGCGCCATGCGGACGACCCCGAGCCCATCATCGTCGAGGGCGAATGGCACGGCGAAATCTTGCGCGCGCCGCGCGGCGACAGCGGCTTTGGCTACGATCCACTGTTCCTGGTGCCGCAACTGGGTCGCTCGGCGGCGGAGTTGAGTAACGTGGTCAAGAACAGTCTCAGCCATCGTGCCATCGCTGTGCAAAAGCTGCTGGAACGACTGCGCACAGCGGTCTAGCGGCGCACATTGTCCCTTCACGCTCGCCATGTCCGCTTCGCCACCTCGTGTTCGCGTCATTCCCATCGTGCCGGCCGGTCAGCGCGGTTTGATTGCTGGCGCGAGCACGCAACTTAGCACCCAACTGAGCGCACTACCGCCGCTCTCGCTCTACGTGCATTTCCCTTGGTGCGTGAAGAAATGCCCCTACTGCGATTTCAATTCGCACGAGGCACGCGGCGCGATCCCCGAAGCGGACTATGTACAGGCGTTGATTACCGATCTGGAATCCGCGCTGCCCGCTGTGTGGGGCCGTCATGTCATCAGTATTTTCATCGGCGGCGGCACGCCTAGCCTGCTGTCGCCGCAATCCGTCGATGTCTTGTTGTCCGCCGTGCGTGCACGCCTGCCTTTGCAAGCGGATGCCGAAATCACAATCGAAGCCAACCCCGGCACCGTCGATGTGGAACGCTTTGCTGGCTATCGCGGCGCTGGCGTAAATCGGCTCTCATTGGGCGTTCAGAGTTTCAACCCGCGTCATCTTGTCGCGCTAGGACGCATCCATGACGGCGATCAGGCGCGCCGCGCGGTGGAGGCCGCACTCAAGCACTTCGATAACCTCAATCTGGATTTGATGTACGCGCTGCCCGAGCAAAGCCTGGCAGAAGCGCAGAGCGACCTGCGCACCGCCGCCAGCTTTGGCACGCCTCATCTCTCCGCCTATCATTTGACGCTGGAGCCCAACACGCCATTTTTCCACCAGCCGCCCAAGCTGCCGGAATCCGATCTCGCCGCAGATATGCAGGACATGGTGGAAGAAACGCTGGCGGAATCGGGCTTCCAGCATTACGAGACCTCGGCCTTCGCCCGTCCGGACATGCGTTGCCGCCACAACCTCAATTACTGGCTGTTCGGCGATTACATCGGGATAGGTGCCGGCGCCCACGGCAAAATATCCCACCCGACGCGCATCTCGCGCGAAATGCGCCAGCGGCACCCGCAGGCTTACCTGAAAAGCGTGGCCGAGGGAATGCCAGTGCAGGAAGGGCACGACGTGGCGGCGACAGCGCTACCTTTTGAATTCATGATGAACGCGCTGCGACTGGTCGACGGCTTCCCCGCCCGACTCTTCACCGAGCGTACAGGGCTGGCACTCTCGGCTATCAGTGCGGAACTGAAAGCCGCCGAAGCGCGCGGCCTGCTTAGCGTCACAGCCGAGCGCATCGCCCCCACCGAACTTGGTCGGCGCTTTCTCAACGATTTGTTGCAGATATTTTTGCGCTAGTGTTGCGTCAAGCGCGTCGCTGAAACACAATATCCCACACGCCGTGGCCGAGCTTCAAACCGCGCGTTTCAAATTTGGTTTGCGGCCGGTAATCGGGCCGCGGCGCATAGCCCGCCGCCGTATTCTCCAGCAGCGGCTCCGCCGCCAGAACTTCCAGCATTTGCGCGGCGTATTCCTCCCAATCGGTGGCCAGGTGCACGTAACCGCCCGGCTTGAGTCGGCTTGCCAATAGCGTCACGAAATCCGGCTGCACCAGACGCCGCTTGTGGTGGCGCTTTTTTGGCCAGGGATCGGGGAAGAAAATATGTGCGCCGTCCAGCGCAGCCGGCGCAATCATCTCGCGCAGCACTTCCACGGCATCGTGCTGCACGATGCGCAGATTGACTAGCCCCAGCTCGCCAATCTGCTTGAGCAGGCTCCCCACGCCGGGCGTATGGACTTCGATACCCAGATAGTCATTTTCGGGGTGCGCGGCGGCGATGGCGGCGCTGGTCTCACCCATGCCGAAACCGATTTCCAGCACTTTTGGCGCCGGCCGGCCGAAGCAGGCGTCGAGGTCCAGCGGCCGCGCGGCATAGGGGATGCCATAGCGAGGCAAAAGCGCTTCATGCGCCCGCGCCTGCGCGCTGGAGAGGCGTCCCTGGCGTAGGACAAAGCTGCGTATGGGTCTGCTGGGTTCGGATTCCATAGGGCCGGTGACTGAAAAGAGGGTAGGCCTAGGGCCTGTTCACATTCATTTTATCGGATGCGTTGCTTCCCAATGCGTCGGATGCAAGGCGCCTCAGTTGCCAAACTCGGCCGTCGATGGTCATTCCCTCGACAAGGCGTCTCAGTTGCCCAATTCGGCCGCAGCCGGCGCATTGGGAAGCAACCCAAAGGGAACGGGTGTTTAGGCCCCATGGCCGCGTTGCGGCTCGCTTGTAGGGAATTGACCATACGGCGCGAGCCACGCCTTGCCCTGCGACCGAAGGAAGTCCCCTCGCGGGATAATCCTGCCGGCAGTATCACACTTGCCGCTTGTAACGATTGGCGCACCGTGCGCAGATTCCATGTCGGCACGGGCCACACAGAGCCCACTCACGATGCCGGATACCTCGGTCCCCTTGCCGGATACGACTGCATGTGCTTCCAAACAGCCAGAACTATCGGTCAGTTCTCTTGACTTTGGGGGGAGTCCATATACGAAGGGTTAGGCCAGATTTTATTGGACAGATTAAAACAATGACCATTTCTAGTCAGTGAATGGTTTGGTATCCCCTGGCCTGCGAAGCATCTTGTTCACCTCATCAAGATGCGACTCCTCTTGCACGATCATCTCGCGTGCATACTCTTCTAAAAGTATGGATTTACCTTCGGATAACTTAAGCAGTTCGTAATACCCCGCCAAGGCGACCTTCTCGTGTTCAAGGCTCTCGCGCAGGATGTCCCCTAGATCGTGCTTTTCAGTTTCAAGTAAAGAGCCAATTTTTAGGGACGGGTGCCCGCCCAAAAGGGTAACAAGCTCCCCAGCACGATCAGCATGATCCAAACCCTCTTTCGCATTGTCTTTGAGCCATGCGACGATGGGAATCCGGTTGTAGCCATACACCATCAACGAGTAGTGTGTGTAACGGACGACACCTGCAAGTTCGATCTCAAGAATCTTATTCAGTGTTGCAATCGCTGCCTGGCTATCTGCTTCGTTCATTTGTTTCTCCTTTTGAGTAAATGTATCTCGGTGTAAGGCCTAACGAGGCTGTTGAAAAAGTAGTTGAGTGGTCGTGACCATACATTTTAGTGGGTGGGTAAACCATTCCACGATCAGTGATCGCTCAATAGCGGCCATTTTGGTGGGTGGATTTTTTCGTTCGTCCATATGCAATTTCCAAAACTGAGTTTTTCTACAGCTTCAACGTTCAAAATCACCGGACTGCGCCGGCTTTTCGCGCAGGTCCGGTGCATTGCAGGGTGCGCGCCCAGCATGGGCGCGATGTAATGGGGTGGAAGTCCCCTGTGGGAGTGCCGGGATTGATTCGACATATTGGATCAATGATAACCACTAGCCGAAGGCAAGGGCAAGACCGCGAGGGATTGTCTGGAGGAAGCTGGAGTGCAAACGTGCGAGGTGACGCCCCGCAGGAAGTACCCTTGGGGTGCGCAGAAACTGCATAGAAGGCCTGGTCTGCGGGCGAGTTGGCACCTCATGACGAAGCCCATCGGATACGGCGGACAAGGTAAATGCAGCGCTTGTGCACGGAAACATCGCGTTCTTACCTGGGGAGATCTGTCAGGCGTAGCGATGTAAAGCTGAACCGTAAATCCAGAACGGGTGCAACTGGAACATCAAGACCCAGGCGCTGCGGGGAGTTGCCAGCCGCACGCGAGCGAACAGGCAACGAACGGGGAAGCGACATAGCGCGGCGGGAAGGAATTTTCGCCGTGACCGGACAGAAGTCAGCAGAGGTCATATTAGCCGCCGACACGGGGCGAAGGGCCGAACATGAACAGACAAGGAGGAGCCGTGAATCACTCGAACTCGACAATGAACCCGACCGGGGGAGCCGGGAATCGGCGTGGTCTCATCCAGCCAGCCTTGCATGAAGACCTGATGGAAGCAGTACTTTCGCCGACCAATAAGAAACAGGCGAGGGGTCGGGTAAAGTCCAACCGAGGTGCACCGGGAATCGACGGCCTGCGCATCGAGGACTTTCCGGCGTACGCTCGCGAGCACTGGCCGACGATCCGCCAGCAACCGTGTTTAAAGTCAAGCGATTGTCGGGTTCCATGGCGCATTATTTTTGAGCATGGCGTTCATGATGGTTATCAACTTTCGCATACAAGCGACGATGACGACCTT
>JAYUNL010000160.1:0-31394 GCA_043761745.1 Rhodocyclaceae bacterium | reverse complement strand
CACCGCGTCTCTGGAAGCAACACTTCGCCGACAAGCCGCTCCGCTCGGCCTTGCATACGCTTCGAGCGCAGACATGTACGCCGGTGGGCTAACGGTTACTTTGCCATTACCCAAACCGATGGACAGGTTATCTATCGTGTCGCAAGAAACGACGCGCAAGTCTAGCAAGAAGCGCCAACAAGCAGCCGCTACGCGCCGCCACATCACGCCCCTATGGTGAACCGTGTCGCGGCAACAGGCGATGCGACGCTTGTCGCATGGTCGCCCGTGGGTGGCAAAAAACCGTTGGCTTGGGTGCACGCCGAGTTCGATACGACGCCCGCCAAAGAAATTCGCACGCACATCTTGCTTGATAGCCTGACCGTAGGCGCTGGCGCCATCGTACTCGCCACCTTGTTGGTAGCGGTATTTCTGCGTCGGCCCATGCGCGCCCTACGGCAGGCCACGTCATTCGCGGCGAAGCTGGATATCAACTTCGGTGCGGCACTCCCCATTGATCACAGCACGCTCGAAATCGAAAAATTGAGCCTTGCGCTCAACAAGGCCTCACAGCGCTTGTTCGATCAGCACAGCGCGCTGCGCGAAAGCGAAACGCGCTATCGCTCAGTGGTGGAAAATCTTTCCGAAATCGTCTTTCAGGCGAATGCCCAAGCGCGTTGGACTTACCTCAACCATGCCTGGGAAGAAATCACGCTCTACTCCGTAGAGGAGATGCTGGGGCGTTCTGTCGTGTGCATCGCGCCAGCCGAGGATCATGCGCATCACCGAATTCTACAAGTCGCTCAACAAAGGCATGCAGGAGTCGGCGCGCGGAGAATTCCGCTATGTGGCAAAAGATGGCAGCAGTCGGTGGTTGGAAATTTTCACACGTGTGCTGCGCGACGAGACCGGCACACTGAGCGGCTTCGTCGGTCCGCCAAAGATGTGACCGAACGCCGTCTAGTGGAGCAGGCGATGCTCTCCGCCAAAGAGGCTGCCGAAGCCGCCAACGTGGCCAAGAGCGAGTTCCTTGCCAATATGAGTCACGAAATTCGTACGCCTATGAACGCCATCATCGGCATGACGGAGCTTGCCCTCGACACCCCGCTCAACGAGGAGCAGCGAGAATACCTGACACTGGTGCGCCATTCTGCCGACGATCTGCTGGGCACCATCAACGAGATACTCGACTTCTCCAAGATCGAAGCCGGGCGGCTCGAATTTGAAGATATCCCTTTCAGTGTGCGCGATAGCATGAGCCTCGCTGTGCGCACCCTGGTGCAACGCGCCAGCGAAAATGGTTTGGTGCTTCGTTGCGAGGTTGACGAGCGGACGCCGGATTCCTTGCGCGGCGATCCGCATCATCTGCGCCAGGTGATTATCAATCTCCTGGGTAATGCCCTGAAATTCACGGAGCGCGGCGAAGTGGTGTTGACTGTTGACGCTACCGAGCAAGATGCCCAATCCGCACTATTGCATGTGGTGGTGCGCGACACCGGTATCGGTATTGCATTGGAAAAGCAGAACCTCATCTTCGAAGCCTTTTCGCAGGCCGACGCATCGACCACGCGAAAATACGGCGGCACAGGTTTGGGGTTGGCTATCTGCATGCGTGTGGTGACGGGCATGGGCGGGCGTCTGTGGGTCGAGAGCACGCCGGGCGTCGGTAGCCAGTTTCATATCGAGGTGCGATTGCCGCGCTCACAAGACGCCCCGATTCAGAACATTGTCCGTAGCGGCCTGTCGCGCAGTCAGGCGAGTTTGTCCATCCTGCTCGCAGAAGACAATGTCATCAATCAGAAGCTCGCCATCAAACTGCTTGAGCGCATGGGCCATCGCATCGTGCTGGCTGAAAATGGTGTGCGCGCGGTGGAAGCCTGCGCCGCCCCGCATGATTTCGATGTGATCCTGATGGACGTGCAGATGCCCGAAATGGGCGGCTACGAAGCGACGCAGCGTATCCGCCAGTTGCAGCAAGTACAAAAGCGGCACATACCCATTATCGCCATGACGGCGCATGCCATGGCAAGTGACCGCGAAAAATGCCTGGCGGCCGGCATGGACGGCTATGTTACGAAGCCCATTCATCCCCAGGCGCTTGCAGCAGCAATTCAAGAAGCGACAGGCGTGGGCTCACCAGTCGCGCCTCCCATTATCCAAAGAGAGAATATTCTGATGACTTTCGATCGCGCTGCGGCATTACAGAACTTATACGACGATGTTGCCTTGCTGGGCCAGATTGCCCAATTGTTTCTCGATGACCATGCCAGCAATATCGCCGCCTTGCACGCCGCCCTGACAGCCCACGACGCGGATGCGCTCTATAAACTCGCGCACAGCCTGAAGGGTTCTTGCGGCGCTTTTTTCGCAGGACCAGCTACTGCCGCTGCGGCCGCACTGGAGCAATGTGGGCGACGCGGCGATCTCGATGCGGCGTCTCCACTGCTGGAAGAGTTGGTGAAGGAACTCGATGCGCTGGCGGATGCGCTCAAACACGAGCTGGCACAGCGCGACGTAACCTCAGCCTGATTTTTTCTGGATCAGCTCGACCTTGTAGCCGTCCGGATCCTGCACGAAAGCGATTACCGTTGTGCCGTGCTTCATGGGGCCGGCTTCGCGCGTCACCACACCGCCGCGTCGCTTGACGTCGGCGCAGGCCGCATAGGCATCGTCGACTTCCAGCGCGATGTGACCGTAGCCACTACCGATCTCGTACTTATCCACGCCCCAGTTGTAGGTGAGTTCGATGACCGCACCGTCGGACTCGTCCGTATAGCCCACAAAAGCCAGCGTGAATTTTCCGTCAGGATAATCGGTGCGCCGAAGCAAGCGCATGCCCAGCACCTCGGTGTAGAACTTGAGCGAGCGATCCAGATCGCCGACGCGCAACATGGTGTGCAGTAGCCGCATGTTCTCCTCCCTTAAATTTGCGGACAGGTGGTCGCCAGCCGCTTCAGTTCATCCCGTGCCGCACGGTAGTCAGGATACAGACCTTCCACCACGGCCCAGAAACGCTTGGAGTGGTTCATCTCCACAAGATGCGCCAGTTCATGCACCACGACGTAATCGAGCAGCCAAAGCGGCGCATGGATCAACCGCCAGGAAAGCCGGATGCCGCTCTTCTCGCTGCAACTGCCCCAACGCGTGTGCGCGCTGGACAAAGCCAGCCTGGGCATCGGTTTTTGCAGGATAGCTACATAATGACGAATGCGCGCCGTGAAAAGCTCAAGCGCGCGCTGACGCAATCCCCGCAACGCAAGTTGACGTAAATCAGCGTCCGCACGGGCTTGCAGAATCAAGGTATGGCCTTCCCAGCGTACACGGTTGGCGCCGCTTTCGACCTTCACCAGCGCATCTTCGCCGAGCACCGGCAGAATCGCGCCGTCGCGTATGCTGATGCGGTGCTGCTTGCCCCCGGCCTGCCACTCTTCCAGTTTCTTTAACACCCACTCAGTATTGGTTTTCAGAAAGGCTTCGATCTCGCGCAGGGACGCGCGCGGCGGCGCACCCACGCGCAAACCGCGCTGGTCTATGGTCATGCCCAATGTGCGGCGGCGCGCGCGGCGCAATTTGTAATCAACGATGCGCGCGCCAAGATGAATGTGCCTATGCTCCTCCGCCGCGAGCGGCGGCGGGGCTTTCTTGAAGAGCGGCAACTGGATTTGAAAAAGGCTGAAGGCCATAGTCATGAATCAGTCAGTCACGGTTTGAGGCGCGCCAGGCGTTTCCTGTCCGGCACATCTTCGGGTCTATCGGTTTCCTTGGACATCAACATGCCATCAATGTCGAGCACCTTGATTTTGACGCCCTCGATTTCGCGTTCCTCGATGTGGGCCTCATAGTCCGCGAATGGCTTTGAGGCGGCCACGAAAAGTATGTCCAGACCAATTTCTCCCTCGGCCGCCGTGGAGTAACCTTTGTCCAACCATGCCTTCTTTGGAAGGTAATCGAGTCTCAATTTCTGCGAAAGCGATTTTATCGCCTTCATGAGCCGTGCATTGTTTTCCGGGTCGCACGGAAAGATGCAATCGATATCTTTGGTCATGCGCGGAAATCCATGTATCGCCATCGCCACGCCGCCCAGTAGCGCATATTTCACGCCGTGCTTCTCCAACTCGGAGAGCACCAGCACCACGTCATCGAGCAGCGGCGCTCTTTTGAGTGATTCTTTGGGAGGCTTTTCGGGCATTGCGGATTTCCTCTTCCTCGCTCCAGGCGTTCTTTTCCGACCAATTGCGGAAGTAGCACGGCCTGTCGTGATAGACCCGCAGGCGC
This sequence comes from Rhodocyclaceae bacterium, assembly GCA_043761745.1. Classification (GTDB taxonomy): domain Bacteria; phylum Pseudomonadota; class Gammaproteobacteria; order Burkholderiales; family Rhodocyclaceae; genus Desulfobacillus. The sequence continues at coordinate 27,140 of JAYUNL010000160.1, read as the reverse complement.
ACCAATCGGTTGGCCGAACGCTGTAGGCTATCGAAGGTAAGCAAGGCCTCGTGGTAACTATCCCGGTTCACATGTGATGCAATCGCGTCCACCACTTCGGCGGTGGCACGGTCGCCGGCCAGAACCTGTGCGTATTTTTTTTCCTCCAGCAGACGCGCGATGAATTTGCGCGCCATCAAAGGCATCTGGCGGTGATCGGCCGACTTATCGGTCAGCGACCACTTCTCCATGGTTCTCGCGCTGACACCGATTTCACCGGCCAGTTGAGGATAGGACACGCCCAACTCACGCTTGGCCAGGCGCAAAAAAGTCTGTTGATCCATACCGGCATGCTACCTCCCTGTTGGGGAGGCGTCAAACCGGACTGGTATCACTGCCGTCAGCCCAGAGTTCGGAGGTTTCTGTGCGCGTTTTCAATGGCGCGAGATGCTTTAAAAGCACGCGCTCGATTTCTTCTGGCTTGAGATGGATGAGGCGCCAGGAAAGGCGCAGGCGACCGTCCGACTCCATGCCACCCCAGGAGCCGGCGGCGAAGGAAAGATGCCAAGCCGGTGGGGCAATTCCTAGCGCCGCAACGCATTGCGCCAGGTGTGCCTCCAGCACACGCCGGGCTTCGGCTTGCAGCCAGCTTTGCACACGGTCTTTAATCTGACGTTCGGCGGCTCCGGGCGGGAGGGGCAGACGCAGCGTGTCGTCGCGAAACTCTGATTCATTTGCAGTGCTATCCAGCCGCAACACGATCTCGCGACCGAGGAAGGGAAAACGCACGCCGTCCCGCCAATGCTTGGGTAGCGCCAGTTTGCCGGAAGCGGTGGCGTGGCCGGTGAGTTTGCCGACGATGGCGCGACTGCCTTGACGGATGGCTTCTTCGATTTGCGGCAGCGTCATGCCGCGCGGGGCGTTCACTTTCAAACCATCTTCATCAACGGCAAAAGCGACATTGCTGCGCTGGGAACGGCGCAAGCGGAACAGCAAAGGTTGGTCGTCAAGCTGGAGGGAATACTGCGCTCCCGGCGCCGCACCACCGAGAGTACTACCCGACGTGGTGGTCATGGGCAGTTCGAGTTGAAGTTCGTGTTGCTGCGGCGTCATTCCTGGTATCGGTGGGGACTGATCTTTCGCATCTCAGCTTCTATCCATGCGGCAACGCGGGCATTCACCTCATCCGGCGTGAGGCCGGTGGCGCTGAAGGCTGGGCCGATGCTCACGGTGATTGTACCCGGATACTTGAGAAAGGCGTTGCGCCGCCAGTACTCGCCGGCGTTGTGCGCTACCGGCACGACTAGCGCGCCAACCTGGCTGGCGAGATAGGCGCCGCCGATTTTGTAACGCCGCGTGGTACCGGGCGCGACGCGCGTGCCTTCCGGGAATACCACCACCCAGAAGCCCAGGGCAAGCCGCTCGCGGCCTTGGTCGGCGATCTGCTCCAGCGCGCTTTTTCCGGCGCTGCGGTCTATGCCTATCATGGGCACCGAACCCAGCCCCCAGCCGAAGAAGGGCAGACGCAAGAGTTCTTTTTTGAGCACGAAAATCAGCGGCGGGAAGATGCGTTGTAGGGCGATGGTTTCCCAAGCCGACTGGTGCTTACAGAGCACCACGGATGGCTGGCTCGGTATGTTTTCCGCACCAACCACACGGTAGTCGATGCGCAGCACATGCTTGACGAGGCCCATCGCCACGACCGACCAGCCTTGCACGACGCGATAACGCGCGAAGGGCCGCAACAACAAACGCAACGCCACCAGCAGCACGCCGTAGGGAATCGTATAGGCCACGATCAAAATCATGAACAGCGCCGAACGCAGAAAAATCAGCGGTCTGAGTTCAGGTCTGCGTGGCATATCAAAGCACGTTCAGATGGCTATATGCGCCGCGACAGCCGCGAGGTCGGGAAAGACCAGCGTTTGCGGCGGGAAATCCGGATGCTGGCGCGTTTTCTCGCCCTTGCCGGTAAGCACCAGCATGGGCTGCGCGCCCACGGCGGCAGCGGCGAGGAGATCGCGCAGACTATCGCCCACCGCTGGCACCCCGTTCAGGTCGACGTTGTAGCGCTGCGCGATTTCGCGCAGCATGCCGGGCTGCGGCTTGCGGCAATCGCAGGTCGAATCCGCCGGATGCGGGCAGAAAAATATCGCGTCGATGCGCCCGCCTGCAAGACTCACGGCGCGCGACATTTTGTCGTGTATGGCGTTAAGGGTGTCCATATCGAACAAGCCCCGGCCTATACCCGACTGGTTAGTGGCGACGACGATACGGTAGCCCCATTGCGTGAGGCGCGAAATCGCATCCAGGCTGCCCGGTATGGGCCGCCACTCGTCCGGCGACTTGATGAACTGGTCGCTGTCGTGATTGATGACGCCGTCGCGATCGAGGATGACGAGTTTCATTTTTCGACGGCTAGCTTGGAAATATCTGCTACCTGATTCATCAAGCCGGCGAGTTGCGCAAGCAGCGCCAAACGATTTTGCCGCGTCAGCGGCTCTTCCGCCATGACCATCACTTCATCGAAAAACCTGTCGACGGCGGCGCGCAATCCAGCCAGCGCTTTCAAGGCCTGAGTGTAATCCTCGCCGGCGAAATGCGCGCGCACCAATGGCGCAACGCGGTTCATTTGCTCGAACAGCGCCTTCTCGGCCGGTTCTTGTAGCAGCAGCACATCAGCTTCTCCACGCACGCCACCCTCGGCTTTCTTGAGGATATTCACGATGCGCTTGTTGGCGGCGGCGAGTGCTGTCGCTTCCGGCAGTGCAATGAATTCGCGCACGGCTTCGAGCTTGGGTGTCACAAGATCGATACGCGTGGGCTTCAGCGCTAGCACTGCTTCGATGGCGGCAGGCTCGTGGCCGGCATCGCGCAGATAGCCGCGCAGGCGATCAAGCATAAATTCAAACAGCTGCCGAGATTCGGCATTTTCAAATAAGCCTGTATTGTCAGCAGATGTTAGGTGCGAACCAAGCGGTTTAATTTGATTGGCCGCATCGCGAATCAAGTCCGCAAGGTCCAGCGGTAGCGGAGTCTCCAGCAAAATACGCAGAACACCTATTGCTGCGCGACGAAGGCCAAAAGGATCCTTGTCGCCGGTCGGTATCTGGCGAATGATGAAAAATCCCGCCAGCGCATCAAGTTTGTCGGCCAGGGCGACAGACGCGGCAATATTGCCCTGAGGCAACGCGTCCCCCGCGAAGCGCGGCCGGTAGTGCGCCTCGATGGCATCGGCCACTTGGGCGTCTTCGCCGTCATGCAGGGCGTAGTAGCGGCCCATGATGCCCTGCAGTTCGGGGAACTCGCCCACCATATCCGTGGCAAGATCCGCCTTCGCAAGCAGCGCGGCGCGCGATGCCAGTTCCGACTTCGCATGGAGTCGGGTGGCGATGGCGCCTGCCAGACGCGCCAGACGCCGCACGCGTTCGCCCACCGAGCCGAGCTTGTTGTGATAGACCACCGCGTCGAGTGCGGCGATGCGCGATTCGAGTTTCCTCTTGCGATCCTGGTTGTAGAAAAAGCGCGCATCAGCAAGACGCGGCCGCACCACCCGCTGGTTGCCGCCGATGATGTGCTTGGGATCGGCCACCTGCATATTGCTGACGATAAGGAAGCGGTTCTGCAACTTGCCCTTGCCGTCGAACAACGGGAAATATTTCTGGTTCTGCTGCATGGTGAGGATCAAGCATTCTTGCGGCACGTCGAGATATTCGATCTCAAACTCGCCGACATACACCACTGGCCATTCCACCAGCGCCGTCACTTCGTCGAGCAGCGCGGCCAGCGTAGCAGCGTCTTTACTCAGATGCGCGCCCAGTTCGGCGGCCTTGGCATCGAGTTGCTTGCGGATGATGTCGCGGCGATTCTCGAAACCCACCACCACTTTGCCATCGCGCTCCAGCACTTCGACATAATCCTCGGCGCGATGCAGTTCCAGCAAGCCTGTGCTCAGGAAGCGATGGCCCAGCGTGCTGCGCCCGCTCGTCACGCCCAGCACCTCGCCCGGCACGACACGCTCGCCATGCAGCAACACGAGGCCGTGCGCGGGACGCACGAACTGGTGGTCGGTATCGCCCCAGCGCATGAGTTTTGGAATGGGCAATCGCCTTAAAGCATCCGCAACAATCAAATCTAAAGCGTTGTCCAGAATCGCACCTTGAACCAAGTTTGTGTAGAAAAGTGTCTCCGACTTCCCCTCCATGCGCCTCTCGAAGTTGGGCACTTCAGAAGCAGGAACCCCCTTCGCCTCTAGCTTCTTGAGCAGTGCTGGCGTCGGCTTGCCATCAGCGCCGAACGCCACCGACACCGGCATGATCTTTTCGTGCACCGTGTAATCCGGCGCCTGCGCCAGCACGGCCGGCACTTGCAACGCCAGCCGGCGCGGCGTGGCGAACCACTGATAGCCGCCGCCGGCTTGCACCAGATTGCGGCCAGCGAGTCCGGCATGCACTTCGCGCGCAAAAGTCTCGCCCAGACGCGCCAACGCTTTGGGCGGCAATTCTTCGGTGCGCAACTCGATGAGCAAGGTCGCGTGCATCATGCCTCCTTGCACATCGGGAAGCCTAGCGCTACACGCGAATCGAAATAAGCCTGCGCCACTTCGCGCGCTAGCGCACGCACGCGGCCGATGTAGGCGGCGCGCTCGGTGACCGAGATGGCGCCGCGCGCGTCGAGCAGATTGAAAGTGTGCGAGGCTTTCATCACCATCTCGAACCCCGGCAGCGGCAGGCCCAGGCCCATCAGGCGCTTGGCTTCGGATTCAAATTTGGAGAACTGCGCAAACAGCCAATCCACGTCGGAATGTTCGAAGTTGTATTTGGACTGCTCGACTTCGTTCTGGTGGAACACGTCGCCATAAGTCACGCCCGGCGCCCAGACGAGGTCATAGACGTTCTCCACGCCTTGCAGATACATGGCGAGGCGCTCCAGGCCGTAAGTGATCTCGCCCAATACCGGGCGGCAGACGAGCGAGCCGACTTCCTGGAAATAAGTGAACTGCGTGACTTCCATGCCGTTCAGCCAGACTTCCCAACCCAGCCCCCAGGCACCCAGGGTGGGCGATTCCCAGTCGTCTTCGACAAAGCGGATGTCGTGCTCGTTGGTATTGATGCCTAGCGCGCGCAAACTGTCGAGATAGAGTTCCTGGATGTTGGCGGGCGAGGGCTTCAGCACCACCTGATACTGGTAGTAGTGCTGCAAGCGGTTTGGGTTCTCGCCGTAACGACCATCCTTGGGCCGGCGCGAAGGCTGAACATAAGCGGCCTTCCAAGGTTCGGGGCCGATGGCGCGCAAGAACGTTGCCGTATGAAACGTGCCGGCGCCGACTTCGATATCGTAGGGTTGCAGCAGCACACAACCCTGCTTGTCCCAAAAATCCTGCAAGCGCAGGATTACTTCCTGAAACGTAGGCATGAAAAGCGCGAAGAACGGAAAAGCGCGATTTTACTGGGTTTCAGGCGAGCGGTGAGGGAAAGCTCGGGAAGAACGCCAGCGCCCAAGCTCATGTGCACCATCTTTTCAGCAGATCGCTTGCCACTTGAGTATATGCATATTTGTGCATATACTTTGTCTATGCGCTATACCCACGATCCGAAGAAGCGCGCCGCGAATCTGAAAAATCACGGCTATGACTTCAACGATGCGTCACAGGTAATCGAAAGTGACCATGCTGTGACCTTCGAAGATCGACGCTTCGACTACGACGAACAGCGGTTCATCACGCTGGGGTTACTAGGCAAGAAGGTGGTGGTGATCGCCACCACCGAAACGGAGGATGAAATCCGCGTGATTTCCATGCGAGAGGCAGCGCAACATGAAGAAGAAATCTACTACCGCAATATTGGATGACGATACGCCAATCAAGCAGGCCGACATCGATGCTGGCAAACTGGTGCTGCGTAAACGGGTCGGCGGCCGCGTGGTGCTACCGAAGAAGCGCGTCACGCTCTATCTGGACGCACCGCTGGTCGAACACTTCAAGCATCTAGCCGGTGATCGAGGCTATCAGACGCTCATCAACGAAACGCTGAAGACCTCGCTGGCACAAGCGGACATCGAGACAACGATACGCAAGGTGATCCGCGAGGAATTGAAGCGCCGCAAGGCAGCTTAGATACTGGCCAGCTCAGGCGTTCAGCCGTTTCTTGCGCCGCCCCGACCAAAACGACGACGCGAATGCACACACAATCAAAAAGAGCACCGCAGCATTACCCCAGCGCACATAAGGTGTAGCGCCGCTGTAGCCTTGCGCTTCGCCCACCAGGGCGTCCTCGGTGAAAGGCTGAAGCTCGCGCTCGACGTGGCCTTGCGGCGTGACGATGGCGGTCATGCCGGTATTGGTGGCGCGTAGCATGGTGCGGCCGGTTTCCAGCGCACGCATCTGGGCGATTTGCAGGTGTTGCGGCTGCGCCAATGAATCGCCGAACCAGGCGGTATTGGAGAGATTCACCAGCAGCGTCGCCTCGGGCAGTGCGCGGATGATTTCTTCGCCGAAGACATCTTCGTAGCAGATATTTACCGCGATCTTCTGGCCGGCGCTTTCGAGTGGCGGCTGGTTGGCCGCACCGGCGCTGAAGTCCGACATGGGAACGTGCAGCAGCGCCAACGTCCACGCGAATGCCGGCGGGGTGAATTCGCCGAAGGGCACGAGGTGGCGCTTGCTGTAGAGGCGAGGTGGCGCCGCATCGAAGAGGACTGCGGTATTGTAAAAACGTCCCTGCTCGTCCCGTGAAGGCACACCCAGCAACACATCGCCGTGACGCCGAAGTTCCGCGACATAATCTTGCGGCAGTTGATCGAGCATCAGTGGCACCGCCGTTTCCGGCAGCACAACGAGATCAGCAGGATGAGCACTGGCGAGGCGCAAGTAAGTTCTGAGGGATTCGCTCAGGCGTTCTGGGCGCCACTTGAGACTTTGCTCGATGTTGCCCTGTAGCAGCGTAACGCGCAATGGCTTGCCCACCGGCTCCGTCCAGGCAATTTGCAACAGGCCATAGCCCGCACCGCAGAGAACAATCACCGCAACAACTGCGCGCAGCGCGCGCTCGCGGTGATGCCAGGCCAGGCCCAGCAAGGCCGCGATCAGCGAGCCGACAAAGCCCACGCCATACACACCCAGCAGCGACGCGTAGCCGGCCAAGGGGCTGGGTGGCGTTTGCGCATAGCCCAGTGCGAGCCAGGGGAAACCCGATAGCACCCAGCCGCGCAGCCACTCGGTAAGCGTCCATGCGCCGGCGAACAGCAAAGCATCGGTGGCAAAGCGGCCACTGGCCAAACGCGCATACACGTATCCCGCCAGCGCCGGATAAATCGCCAGCACGCCGCAAAACAACACAGCAGCCAGGCCCGCCAAGGGCAAAGACATGCCGCCGAATTCGTGCATGCTGACATACACCCAGCTCACGCCGGCGAGGAAAAACCCTAAGCCAAAAGCATAGGCTAGCCATGCCGCCGCGCGCGCGCGCGCGCCGCTCAACAGAAGAACCAGTGCGGCCAGCGCGATTAACGGAAGGGGAAAAATACCGAAGGGTGCGAAGCCCAACACACTGACCCCGCCGAGCAGAAACGCCGCAATGAGACGCCGGTAGCGCGACGCGGCACCTGTCATGCCGGTGTCTTGGGAAGGTCGACCAGGAGGGTGTGTACGCGCCGGCTGTCGGCGCGCAGGACGAGGATTCGCAAGTCGCCAATCTGCACAATCTCGCCACGCTTGGGCATGCGCCCGAGCTGATGAATCACCATGCCACCGACGGTGTCGAACTCTTCGTCGCTGAACTGGGTGTTGAAGGCTACGTTGAAGTCGGCGATTTCGGTAGCGGCTTTGACGCGATAGCGGCCGGCATGATCGAGCAGAATATTGTCGGCGGCTTCATCGAAATCGTATTCGTCTTCGATGTCGCCGACGATTTGCTCCAGCACGTCTTCGATGGTGACCAATCCTGCAACACCACCGTATTCGTCGACCACGATAGCCATGTGATTATGCGAGGCGCGAAATTCGCGCAGCAGCACGTTAAGGCGCTTGGACTCGGGAATGAATATCGCAGGCCGAAGCATGGCGCGAATATCGAACTCCTTACCGGCGTAGTAACGCAGCAGGTCTTTGGCGAGCAGGATGCCGATGATGTCGTCGCGATTTTCCCCGGTGACGGGGAAGCGTGAGTGCGCCACTTCGATGACGCGTTCGATGAACTCTTCCGGCGTCTCGTTGATGGAGACGATCTCCATCTGCGCGCGTGGCACCATGATGTCAGCGACCTGCATGTCAGACACCTGCAAGGCGCCTTCGATAATGGAAAGCGCGTCAGCATCCAGCAGATTGCGTTCAAAGGCGGAGTGCAGCAGCGCGAGGAGCTGTTCGCGGTCCTCGGGTTCGCGCATCAGCAGCGCGGAAAGACGTTCAAGCAGTGAGGGTCTACTAGGGGAAGGTTCCATGATCAATAGGGGTCTGGATATCCGAGGCGGGCGAGGATGTCGCGTTCTTGTTGTTCCATGATGCGGGCCTCGGCGGCGTGCTCGTGGTTGTATCCTTGCAAATGCAGCATACCATGCACGATCAAGTGAGCAAAATGGGCGTCGACAGCCTTGCGTTGCTCCGCCGCCTCGCGCAACACCACCGGCGCGCAGATCACCAGGTCGCCGGTCATATCGGGCGGCGGTGCATAGACGAAAGACAGTACGTTGGTGGCGTAATCCTTACCGCGGTATTGCGTATTCAGGGCACGCCCTTCTTCCCTATCGACAAAGCGCACCGTCACTGTAGCTGCTACCGGCCGCGTGGCGCGCACCCATCGACGAATGTCATTGCGCGAGGGTAGCCCCTCTTTGTTAAGGGCGTATTGCACACAGAGGGAGAGCCTACCCCCTAGCCCCCTTCCCGCGGAAGGGTGTAACGGTCGCTCGCTGCGCTCGGAGGCCTTACGCTGCCCCGCCTTGGGGCGGCCCGGCGGCGGGGCGTTCCTCTCTCTGCTCACTCGGTACGCCTCGCTGGCCCGACCTGCTGGTTTTCTGTCCTCATAAAGCACACCTCCAGAAATGATATCGGGCCTTGCCAAAGTCTGGCCGACATCAGATCACCCGATCATTGCCTCCGTCGACGGGGACTTGGGCTCCGGTGGTCTTGGCGAATAAGCTGCCACACATTTCCGCTGCCAGTTCGGCCACATCACGGCTGCTGACCTCGACCTTGAGGACATTATTTTTCTTGTACGCATCAACCGTGAGGCCGTAGTGCTTCGCCCTTAATGCCAGCACTTCTTCGGTCCAGATGCCGGTATCGAAAACCGCATTCGGGTGCAGCGAGTTGATGCGAATTTTGTCGCCGCCCCATTCGAGCGCTGCCACGCGCGCCAACTGGTTTAGCGCGGCCTTGGATGCCGAATAGGCCGCCGCGCCAGGGCCGGGCGCAGGCACATTCTTCGAGCCGATGATTACCACGCGACCACCGCGCGGCGCCAGTTTGAGCAAGGGGTGAGCTTCTCGCATCAGTACGAAATTGGCATCAAGGTTGATCTGCATGACCTTACGCCACTCATCTGTCTTCAGCGTGTCAATCCGGCAACCGCCAGGGAATATGCCCGCGTTCAGCACCAGCATATCAAGCCCGCCGAAGGCATTGGCGGTGTGTGCGAGAACATCCTTCAACTGCCCTTCGGCAGCCACATCGCATTCGAGGCCCAGAAAATCTGGCCGATCATAAAGTGAAGTGATCGCTGGATTCAGATCGATCCCCACCACCGCCGCACCGCGCGCCAGCAAGGCATCCACGCAGGCTTTTCCGATGCCCGACGCAGCGCCGGTCACCAGTGCCACCTCACCGGCGAACACGGCCGGTTTGCCAGCCTTACGCAGTTTGGCCTGTTCGAGATCCCAGTACTCCACGTCGAAGATGTCCTGCGCCGGCAAAGCGCGATAACCGCCCAGCACCGTGGCGCGAGCGATGATCTCCATCGTGTGAGCATAGATTTCCGCAACGACAGCGGCATCCTTGGCCGACCGCCCCACAGCGCACATCCCCAGTTCCGTATCGAGCACCACCCGCGGCGCCGCATCCAGCACGGTCTTGCGCTCCTTTGCCAACGGCTCGTGCGCAGAAAAATAGGCGCGATAAGCCTCCGCGTAGGCCGTTACGTCGCGTCCCTGCATCGGCAGGCGCTTGGTGCGGATCACGTGATCCGGCGTCGCCGGCCCCTGCTGCGCGACCGTCACTATATCGCCGCGCTGGGCGAATGCCAGTGATTGCGCATCCGTATGCCGCGCCACCACAACGGGGAAACCAGCGACGTCTGAAATGTTCTTGCGCAGCCTGGCCAGATCGAGGAGTACGTTCTCAATCGGTGCGCCGACCGTAGCCCATTCGATATCCCAAGCCTTGTTGCGCTCGAGGTATTTCTCGGCGCGCCCCACCAAATCGATCATGCGTTCGTAAGATGTCCTGGCTGTCTCGCCGAAGGAGAAGATGCCGTGGTTGAGCAGCACCATGCCTATTGTCTGGGGCCCCGCCTGCTGCGCGAACTGCTCAGCGCACACGCGAGCCAGATCGAAGCCAGGCATCACATAAGGAATGACGACCACCGAGTCGCCGTAAATCTCACGAATACGCGCTGCGCCATTCACCGTGTTGGTGATGGTCACCACCGCATCGGCGTGCGTATGATCGACGTATTTGTAAGGAAGAATCGCATGCAGGATGGCTTCAACTGAGGGCACGGGTGCCGAGGCGCGGGTCATGTTCGTGACGAGCTCGTTGACCATCGCTGGATCGGACAGCGCAGGCAAACTGGCAAGCCGCTTCAGGTGCGCCAGCCTGACCGGTGAGAAGCCGCCGTCCTCGATCTTTTCGAGATCCCAACCGCTTCCTTTGACGTAGAGAATTTCCTCATCTTCGCCGAAGGCGTTCTTCGCTGACGCCTTGACTGAGGTATTGCCACCCCCGTGTAGCACCAGGGATTTGTCTCGTCCGAGCAGGCGCGACGTGTAAACACGCTGTCCGATGTCATCTTTGCAGGCTGACAGTTCTTTGGTATCGAGAAGATTTTTCATCGCAAGTATCCGTATCGACCTTCAATTGCTATCGAAGAAATGGCCGCAGGAAGCCGCTTTCAGCAAGACCCCTGCCGTAAACCAGTGTGGGGGCCGCTGCCCCCTCTACGCGTCTTTTTCGTACTGCTCGTAGGCCGCAACAATGCGCGCGACCAGCGGGTGGCGCACCACGTCCTCGGCGAGAAAATCGGTAAAGGCGATGCCGCGCACTTCGCGCAGGATGCGGCCGGCTTCAATCAAACCACTTTTCGTGCCGCGCACCAGGTCAATCTGCGTCACGTCGCCCGTGACCACGGCCTTGGCACCGATGCCGATACGCGTGAGGAACATTTTCATTTGCTCGGGCGTGGTGTTCTGCGCTTCATCGAGAATGATAAAAGCGTGGGTGAGCGTGCGGCCGCGCATATAGGCGAGCGGAGCAATCTCGATGGCTTGGCGCTCGAAGAGCTTGGCGACTTTGTCGAAACCCATGAGGTCGTAGAGCGCGTCATAGAGCGGGCGCAAATAGGGGTCGACCTTCTGCGCCAGATCGCCCGGTAAAAACCCGAGGCGCTCGCCGGCTTCCACTGCCGGGCGCGTAAGCACGATGCGGCTGACATGCTCTCGCTCGAAGGCATCGACGGCGGCGGCGACAGCAAGATAAGTCTTGCCGGTGCCAGCGGGGCCGATGGCGAAGGTGATGTCGTGCTCCTGTATTTGGCGCAGATACTGCACCTGACGCGGGGTGCGGCCGTGCAGCTCGGCCTTACGCGTCATCAGCCCCAACGGATTGGAAACATCGCTACGCGCAAGCTGGCGCAATTCGATCAAACCAAGCTGGATAGCGTCAATGGAAAGATATTCGTCGGCCATTCCGTAGAAGTGGTGTAGGGCCTGCGCCGCGTGCGCGGTTTGCGGTGCCCTGCCGCGCAAGGTGAAATGCGCGCCGCGCCGCGCCATAGCAATGTCGTAAGTGGCTTCGATTTGGCGCAGGTTTTCGTCCAGCGTGCCGCAGAGGTTGGCGAGACGCTGGTTATCAACTGGCGTCAGCGAGAGTTCAAGCGATTTGGCTTTCAAGATAGGAGTTCGCGGACGACGATTTCACCGCGCAGGGTATGTGGAGCGGCGGCGGTGATGCGCACATCGACAAAGCCGCCGATTAAACGCGGCTGACCAGGAAAGTTAACAATGCGATTACTCTCGGTACGCGCAGCGAGTTCGGCGGTATCCCGCTTGGAAACGTTCTCCACCAGAACGCGCTGCACGCTACCGATCATGGCGCCGCTGATTGCCAGCGCAACTGCGTCATTGTGTTTTTGCAGGCGCGCCAGGCGCGCGGCTTTCACTTCGGGCAACGTATTGTCGGCGAGCTCCGCCGCCGGCGTACCGGGACGCCGGCTGTACACGAAGCTGAATGAAGCGTCGAAGCCCACGTCTTCGATCAGTTTCATGGTCGCCTCGAAATCCGCCTCGGTCTCGCCGGGGAAGCCAATAATGAAATCCGATGTCACTGCGATATCGTGTCGCACCGCGCGCAAACGACGAATAATCGACTTGTATTCCAGCGCCGTATAACCGCGCTTCATGGCGGCGAGAATGCGGTCGGAACCGGATTGCACGGGCAAGTGCAGATGCGATACCAGTTTGGGCAGCTTGGCATAGGCGTCGATCAAGCGCTGCGTCATTTCGCGCGGATGCGAGGTGGTGTAGCGAATGCGCTCTATGCCCGGTATCTCATGCACGCATTCAAGCAGGAAAGCGAAGTCTGCCAAATCGGCCGTTTTGCTCCCATCCATCGCACCGTTGTAGGCATTCACATTCTGGCCGAGCAGCGTTACTTCCTTCACGCCCTGATCGGCCAGACCGACGATTTCCGTCAGCACATCTTCGATGGGCCGCGAGACTTCGTGGCCGCGCGTGTAAGGCACGATGCAGAAGCTGCAAAACTTACTGCAACCTTCCATCACCGAAACGCAGGCCGAACCGCCCTCGACCCGCGCCGGTGGCATGGCGTCGAATTTTTCGATTTCGGGGAAGGATATATCCACCTGCGGCCGGCCGGTGGCGCGTCGTTCTCGGATAAGCTGCGGCAAGCGATGCAGCGTCTGCGGCCCGAACACCACGTCCACATAAGCAGCGCGCTTGACGATGGCCGCGCCTTCCTGGCTCGCCACACAGCCGCCGACGCCAATCACCAAATCGGGCTTGGCAATTTTCAGATGCTGTATGCGGCCTAGATCGTGAAACACCTTCTCCTGCGCCCGCTCGCGCACCGAACAGGTGTTGAAGAGGATGTAGTCCGCCTCTTCGGGATTCTCGGTTCTTTCGATGTCTTCGGTATCGGCGAGCACGTCGACCATACGCTCAGAGTCGTACTCGTTCATCTGACAACCGAATGTCTTAATGTAAAGCTTCTTGGCCACGCAGAAAACCGGCAGGGTGTGACGTACTTGGTTACTTTGGATCGGGCAGCGCCGCTTCTTCGGCCGTGAGGATCCAGACGCGATTGACGCTACCCCCCGCATCAACCAGATAGCGCACTGTGAGGGGCTGCTGTACCGTCATGGGCTGAACGATAAGATTTTCAGAGCTGCGTATTTGCAGGCCCGGCGAGAGCGGCAGCACCTTGCTGTCGAAGCGCGCAAAGCCCTGCTCGGGCGGATTCATCACCGCCTTGGCGCTGCCCGGCGGCATCGGACGTACAGCCATCATGGAGACCGGCGGAGCCGGGGGCGCCTGCTCCTGCGCCTGCTGTACCGCGCTAATAACACTGCTGATAATCGTAGAGATCAGCGGATTCATGGATGCCTTATGTCTGAGCGCCGGATTATGCCGTGCGGGCGGCAGCAGTACAAACCGCTGCTCAAGCCATTATAGCCATCAGCGCAACTTTACGCCGCGCCGGCCGATGCTTGGGAGTTTTTGGTGGTGATGGAGGGACTCGAACCCTCGACCCTCGACCCCCGGATTATGAACCAGTGCAACGCTGCGACTCTAACATCTTGACGACTCGGGCAAACCAGGCCCAAAGACTGTCCAATATCCGCCGATCATGACCGCCCGGAAACCCGCGCCAGGCCTAGCCCCCTGTTTTCGAATTAGACACTTTTAGGCATTGCACTTTACCAGGGGAACCTATAATATTTATAGGTGACTAAGAAGGGTGCGCTAATCCCGTTGCAACTGAACGATGCCGCAGCGCTGCGCATTATCCGCGCTGTAGCAAAGGAATCGGAGCGGGTGTTCTTTTCGGAGCATGCCGTCCAACGCATGAAGCAGCGACACATCACGCGAGTGCAGGTGCTTGAGTGTCTGCGGCGGGGAACTATCTCCGAACCAACGCACCAGGATGTGCACGGAAACTGGAAGTGCAATGTTTCGTGGGCACATGCTGGCGACCAGATTACTGTCGCTGTTGGCATCAAGAAAGACGAAAAAACCGGGGAATTTTTGATCGTGATTACAGTGCTCGGGGGATGACCATGTACCACTACACCGAATGCGGTTTGCGCAACGTGTGGCTTTCCAACGGGTATCGTTCACTCAAGACGGAGTACGGCAAGGCCACGTCGATTGAAAACGTGGAAGGCCTGCACCGTGTCATCGGCGAGCAATTGGCCAAGAATAAGGCCAAGCTGAGCGGGGCGGAATTCCGTTTCCTGCGCAAAGAACTCGGGTTGTCCCAGGCGAGCTTCGGGAAGAGCTTCGATCTTGAAGGGCAGACTGTCGCGCTGTGGGAAAAGAAAGGCCGTGTGCCGACCTGGGCAGATCGCATGATTCGCCTGATGTACATTGAAACGATCAACGAAAATTCCAAGGTAAAGGAGTTGATCGACAGACTGATCGATCTAGACCGGCAGGACAGCGAGAAGCAGATTTTTCAGGAAACCAAGAAGGGTTGGATATCCAAAGCGGCATAGCCTGTCAGTTCTTGTCAGGCTTCATGCAGCTATCTCTTTGAATTTTCGTTTGACGTAAACGCCGCCTGAATATCGCGTGCCGTTGCGCCGCTGGCTATGAGCGCGCGGACGATCAAATCCAGCGACACCGAAGGGTCACCCGCTTCGATTTTGGCAATGCGTGATTGGCTCGATTTCATGCGTTGCGCCAGGTCGATTTGCGAGAGCTTGCGTTTGATGCGTGATTTTTTTACCGCGCTGATCAGAGAGAGTCTGAGCGCGACGAGCCGCGCCTCTTCATCACTCAATTGCAGAAAATCCTCCGCATTGCCGGCTTTCCAGCCGGCGGCCTGGAGGCGTTCGAGTTTGGCAGTCTTCATGGCATTTACCCTCATGCTAAATTGTTTTGTAGCGTTTCAATCTCGCCTTGCAAACGTCGATAACCGTCTGCGGCGTTTGGCTTGTCGTCTTAGCGAACACCTCAAGGATGACGACAGCTTGCGCATCAACGTAATACACAATGCGCCAGGTGCGGTTTTCGTCGGGAATTCTCACTTCATGACAAGCTCGTCCGATTCCGGGCATTGACCGTGAGTGTGGCAGCGATATCGTCATGCCCTCTTGCAGGCGTCGCAGCAAAACCCCCGCTTCAACTCTTGCAAGCGCCGAGAATGGGGGCGTCTTGACTTCGCCGTGCAGCCACACTAGCGGTTTACGCTGCTTGCTCATGGGTTGGAGTATATGTCAGTATTGACATATTTAAAAGACGCATGCGACAGGATTCCTGTGGGGCGACTTGAGGCGAAAAAAAACCGCAACCTCCATAAGGATGCGGCTTTTAGAGACTTACTGAAACGTCGTGTAACTGTAAATTGGTGGTGATGGAGGGACTCGAACCCTCGACCCCCGGATTATGAATCCGATGCTCTAACCGACTGAGCTACATCACCACGTGGAAGGGGCGGGATTATCCGGCTTGGGGTAAGTCCTTGTCAAGGCAAGGCTTGCGTTGCACAATGCCACGCCTTAGCGTTTTTTTACCCACGTTTTCACCCACCTTTCTGTTGGTCTTCCTGTGCGTTACGATATTGTCATTGTCGGTGGTGGTCTGGCCGGCGCCAGTCTGGCCGTCGCGCTCAAGAACAGCCGCTATTCGATCGCACTGGTCGAGGGGCGAGTGCCCGCTGTGGCCTCGGCCGCTACCGATTGGGATACGCGCATTTACGCGGTAAGCCCCGGCAATGCCGCTTTTCTACGTGATATTGGCGTTTGGCAGCATCTCGACACGACACGCATCACGCCGGTGTATGACATGGACGTGCGCGGCGACCGTGGCGCGCGGCTGGATCTCTCCGCTTACGACGCCGGTATCGACGAGCTGGCCTGGATCATCAAGGCGGGGCTGATGCAGCGTGAACTGTGGGAAACCGCCAAGCGCCAGGGCAACCTTACGCTGTTGTGCCCGGCCGAACCGGCTGAGCTTGCCTTCGATACCGACGCCGCCCGGCTCACGCTGGCCGATGGCCGCACCTTGCAAGCCTCGCTCATCGTCGGCGCCGACGGGGCCGACTCCTGGGTGCGTGCGGCCGCCGGCATACAGCCCCATGTCACGGCCTATGGCGAACTGGGCGTGGTGGCCAACTTCCAATGTGCCCAACCGCATCACAACAAGGCATTCCAGTGGTTCCGCGCCGATGGCGTGCTGGCTTATCTACCGCTGCCTGAACAGCGCATGTCCATGGTGTGGTCGACGCCGGAAGCGCAGGCGCACGAGCTGATGGCGCTCGACGCCGAGAGCTTGTGCCAGCGCGTTGCGGAAGCCGGCGAACATCGCCTGGGCGAACTCGAATTGCTCGCGCCGCCGGCCGCTTTTCCGCTGCGGCTGATGCGCGTCAAACCCATCGTCGCACCGCGCCTGGCCTTGATCGGCGATGCGGCGCACGCCATCCACCCACTTTCCGGCCACGGCATCAATCTGGGCTATCAAGACGCGCGCCAGTTGGCGCTGGCGCTGACGGATATTTCTATCCACCAAGACTGCGGCGACCTGCGGCCGCTGCGTCGCTACGAGCGGTCACGGGCCGAAGAAGTGGCGCTGCTACAATGGGCCACACATGGCTTGCAGCGCGTCTTCCGTCCGCAGCAGGCGCCACTTTCGGCGCTACGCAACTTGGGATTGAACCTTACCAATCGCCTGCCAGTCCTACGTAATGCGCTGGTGCGTTATGCGCTCGGCTGAGTTACCCCTCATTCAACGGAGAAACACATGTTCAAGAAACTTGTCACGGCTGCGGTCACCGCGCTGCTCATGATCGCCGCCGCCCATGCTGACGAGGCCGCGGTGAAGAAGGCCGTGGAAGTCAACCTGGAAGGCAAAGTGGATGCCGTCAAGAAGCTGCCCTACCTGGGCCTCTACGAAGTGCAGGTGGGCAACGATATCGTCTATGCCAATGAGAGTGGCAGCCACATCATTATCGGCAGCATCATCGACACCAAGGCCAAGCAGAATCTCACCCAGGCACGCATTAATCAAATCTCTGCCATCAAGTTCGCCGACCTACCCTTCGACATGGCAGTGAAAACCGTTCGCGGCAACGGCAAACGCGTCTTGGCCACGTTTGAAGATCCGAATTGTGGCTATTGCAAGAAGCTGGCGCGCGAGCTACAAAGTCTCGACAACATCACCATTTACACCTTCATGATCCCCATCCTCGCCGCCGATTCGGCGGATAAGGCGCGCGCCGTGTGGTGCGCGCCGGATCGTTCCAAGGCCTGGTTCGAACTGATGCTGAGCGGCACCGTGCCTGCCGCCGGCACTTGTGATGCGCCGACCGACAAAGTGCTGGCGCTAAGCCAGCGGCTCAAGGTCAATGGCACACCGGCGATCTTCCTTTCCAACGGCGAACGCATTCCTGGCTTCGTGCCGGCGGCCAAGCTGGAAGAAAAGCTCAAGCAAATCGCCAGCGCGAAATAAGACGATCCGAGTAAGCCTCACAACAAACAGGCGGCTTCGGCCGCCTGTTTGCTTTCCCCCGAGGCATTGCATCACGGCGCGAGATGCGCCAGTATTCTGCTCACCATTTCCCCTACCAACCCCCTATCAACCCCGCTTCGGGAGACCCCTATGCTCACCCTCAAAGTGAATGGCCGCAGTCATCAGGTCGATGTGGAACCGGATACGCCGCTACTCTGGGCATTGCGCGACACACTGGGTTTCACCGGCACGAAATACGGCTGCGGCGTCGCCGTCTGCGGCGCCTGCACGGTGCATATGAATGGCGCGCCGATACGCGCCTGCATGACCCCGGTTTCGGCCGCTGCCGGACAGCACATCACCACCATCGAAGGTTTGCAAGGCAAGGTCGGCCACGCCGTGCAAAACGCCTGGGAGAAACTTGACGTGGTGCAATGCGGTTACTGCCAATCCGGCCAGATCATGGGCGCGGTGGCACTGCTGTCGACGAATCCCAAGCCCACGGATAGCGACATCGATACCGCCATGGCGGGGCACCTCTGCCGCTGCGCGACTTATCAGCGCATACGCGCCGCGATCCACGAAGCGTCCAAGAACCTGGCTTGAGGAGAGCGCTATGGAAACCATCCGCATCGAAAATGAAAGCCGCCGCCAGTTCCTCAAAGCCAGCGCCGGCCTGACGCTGGCTGTTTATGTGCCGCTCGGCTTAGCGGCCGAGAAAGCCGCAGCAGCGGTGTTGGAGCCGAATGCCTTCGTGCGCATCGGCGCGGACAACAGCGTCACCGTCATCGTCAAACACATCGAGATGGGTCAGGGCACTTACACCGGCCTACCCACACTGGTGGCGGAGGAACTGGATGCCGCCTGGTCGCAAATTCACGTTGAAGGCGCACCGGCGGACGCGACGCGCTACAACAACCTCTTCATGGGTCCGCTGCAGCTCACTGGCGGCAGCACCGCCATGGCCAACTCCTTCGAGCAGATGCGTCGCGCCGGCGCCACCGCACGCGCCATGCTGGTGGCCGCCGCCGCAGAGCGCTGGAAAGTTGCGCCCGAAACCATCACCGTGAGCGAAGGTGTGGTGATGCATAAGGCTTCGAAGCGCAAGGCGACGTTCGGCCAACTCGCCGAAGCCGCCGCCGCGCTGCCCGTTCCAGCGGCCGAGAGCATCAAACTCAAAGATCCGAAAGACTTCGTCTACATCGGCAAGCACGCGCCGCGCAAAGACAGCAAGGCCAAGATCAACGGTACGGCCATTTACACGCAAGACATCCGTCTGCCCGACATGCTGGTCGCTGTGGTGGCGCATCCGCCGCGTTTCGGTGCCAAGGTCGCCTCGTTCGACGCCACGCGCGCCAAGGCGGTGAAAGGTGTGGTCGATGTCTTCGGCATACCTTCCGGCGTGGCGGTGCTGGCGCGCGATTTCTGGTCGGCCAAGAAAGGCCGCGATGCACTGAGCGTGGTGTGGGACGAATCCGCCGCCATGAAACTCGGCAGCATGGAACTTGAATTGCAATACCGCGCCCTGCTCGAAAAACCGGGCGCAGTAGCGCGGCAAGACGGCGATGTAGCTGCCGGGCTACTGGGCGCCAAGAAGCAGCTCATTTCCTATTTCCAGTTTCCCTATCTCGCCCACGCCACCATGGAGCCCATGAACTGTGTGGTGAAGCTGTCGACCGACGGCTGCGAGATATGGAACGGCGAACAGTCGCAGACCATGGACCAGGGCGCTGTCGCGGCGCTACTGGGCATGAAGCCAGAACAAATAAAAATCCACATGCTCTATGCCGGCGGCAGCTTTGGACGCCGCGCTAGCACCACGGCGGATTACATCCTCGAAGCCGTGCATATCGCCAAAGCCATCAACGGCCGCGCGCCGGTGAAGCTGGTGTGGACGCGTGAAGACGACATGCGCGCCGGCTACTACCGGCCCATGTACGTGCATCGCTTGAGTGCCGGGCTTGATGCCAATGGCAAGATCACGGCCTGGCAACATCGCATCGTCGGCCAGTCCATCGTCGCCGGCACCGCGCTGGAAGGCTTTCTCGTCAAGAACGGCATTGACGGCACGTCCGTCGAAGGCGCGCGTAATCTGCCTTACGCCATACCCAACATCGTGGTCGATCTGCATTCCCCCAAGAGCGGCGTGCCGGTACTGTGGTGGCGCTCGGTGGGCTCCACGCACACGGCTTTCTCGACGGAAACTTTTATCGACGAACTGGCGCAACTCGCCGGACGCGACCCGATCGCTTTCCGCCGCGAGTTGCTCGCCCAACATCCGCGCCATCTGGGTGTGCTGGAACTCGCCGCCGAGCAAGCCGGTTGGGGCAAGCCGCTCGAGCCGGGCAAGGCGGGTGAAAAGCGCGGACGCGGCATCGCCGTACATGAATCCTTTCACACCTTCGTCGCCCAGGTAGCCGAGGTCACGGTGAAAAAAGACGGCAGCTACTCGGTCGACCGGGTGGTGTGCGCCGTCGATTGCGGCATCGCCGTCAATCCCGATGTCATTCGCGCGCAAATGGAAGGCGGCATCGGCTTCGGCCTCAGCGCCGCGCTGCATGGCGCGATTACCCTGAAGGATGGCGTGGTAGAGCAGTCGAACTACACCGATTACCCGCTGCTGCGCATGGACGAAATGCCCAAAGTCGACGTACATATCGTCGCCTCGAACGAGAAGCCCACCGGCGTGGGCGAGCCCGGCACGCCGGTCATCGCGCCGGCCGTGGCTAATGCGCTGTTCGCCGCCACCGGGCAGCGCCTGCGCAATCTGCCTTTGCGTCTTGCGTGATGACAATAAGCTGATGACGTTGAACTGATGGATAGCGTCGATCTGCAAGTACTCGACACCATGCTCGAATGGCAAACGGCCGGCCACCGTTATGCACTCGTCACGGTGGCCGCCACCTGGGGCTCATCGCCGCGTCCGCCGGGTGCGTGGGGCGCAATCCGCGACGACGGCAGGGTGGTCGGCTCGGTGTCCGGCGGCTGCATCGAAGATGATCTCATCATCCGCACGCGCGACGCCGCGTTTTGGAACAAACCAACCGATATAGTGATGTACGGCGTCAGCAGTGAAGAAGCGCGGCGCTTCGACATTCCCTGTGGCGGCAAGCTCGAACTCGTTGTGGAGACCGCGCCCGACGCGGCCAATCTGCGCCTGCTGCGCCAGCGCATCACTGAAGGCCGCGCCACGGCGCGCACGCTGGAGCTTGCAAGCGGCGCGGTCATGCTGGAGAACGCCGTCGTTGGCGACCCGCTCGCCTGGGATGGTGCGCGCCTCACCACCATCCACGGCCCCAGCCTGCGACTGCTCTTGATCGGCGCCGGACAGATTTCGAGCTACCTCGCACCGATGGCGCAGGCGCTGGACTACCGGGTGACGGTGTGCGATCCGCGCGAAGAATATCGCGCCGGGTGGCAGGTGCCCAGCGCGCAACTCATCGCCGACATGCCGGATGACGCAGTGACCGCCTTCATGCCGGATTCGCGCAGCGCCATCGTCGCGCTGACACACGACCCCAAGCTGGACGACATGGCGCTGCTGGAAGCACTGCGTTCCGCCGCCTTCTACGTCGGCGCTCTGGGTTCGCGCGCCAACACCGCCAAGCGCAAACAACGCCTGCGTGAACACTTCGAGATGACGGAGTTAGAATTGTCGCGCCTGCATGGCCCGGTCGGCCTGCCCATCGGCAGCCGCACGCCGCCGGAAATCGCCGTGGCTATCCTCGCCGATCTCACCGCTACCCAGCACGGTCGGCGCCTCGTCGTCGCCGGAACGCCGCTGCTTGCCACTGGCCTATGCCCGCTGACATAAGCGGCGGCCCCGACTACTGCGGTATTCTTCTCGCTGCCGGACATTCGCGCCGCTTCGGCTCCGACAAACTCACCCACGCGCTGCCCGATGGCACGCCAGTCGCACTCGCCAGCCTGCGCGCCTTGCAAGCCGTTTTGCCGCGCACCCTCGCCGTGGTACGAGCAGATAGTCATGCCTTGATCGAAGCACTCAAAAATAGCGGCGCGGAAGTGGTCGTTGCGCCGGATGCCGAGGATGGCAAGAGCAGCGGCATGGGCCACAGTCTTGCAGCGGGCATCGCCGCCAGCAGTCAAGCGCACGGCTGGATTGTGGCACTGGCCGACATGCCTTACATCCAGCCAACTTCCATCGCCCAGGTGCTGCGTGCGTTGGCGCGCGGCGCGGCGCTTGCGGCGCCCTGGCACCATGGCCAACGCGGCCATCCGGTGGGCTTCTCCGCGCAGTTCCGCGATGAACTTCTGGCACTGCGTGGCGATGAAGGCGCACGCAGCGTGCTTCTACGGCATGAAGACCTAATCGATTTGCTGGAGTGCGCCGATGCCGGTGTATTGCGTGATATCGACACTCGCGCGGATTTGAGCGAATAGTCTCTTTAGAGCAAGCGTGGCGACAGCGCCAGCTTGTCTTCACGCAGGCGTTCGATGGCGCGGAGTGCGCTCTTGGTCGCGCCGACTTCCTGCGCGTGTGCGATGAAGCGGTCCAGCGCCTTGTCCAACGGGTAATCGTATTCCTGCCAGTCGGCGACAAACTCGCGATCGCTCAGATGCTGCAAGGAAAGGCGGCCCGGCGTGTGTTCGACAATGGCAATGCCGGCGCGCTCGCGGCGCAGAGCGATGGCGATGTGACGATTGCGGTTGATGAGTACAGCGGCCATATAGCAGGAATCAGAGGTCAGGAACAGGGATCAATCGAAGAGGCCAGGCGAGAGCGGGCTGAGGTTGGCGGTTTTCACCGTCACGCGCACCGGCACGCCCTGCTTGCCGATCACTTCGCACACCATGCGCTGACCACAAGCCTCCGCAATCACCCGCACCGTATGGCCGCGCCGCGACAGCACACTATTGCCGCCGACATATTGCGCAACCGCGCCTATCGGCGGTTGCCAGGTTTTCTTTTTCGCCATCGCACGCCCCCCAAACGCGTTGCGGCATCGTAATCGCAAACGGCGCAGCGCGCTAGAGTTGCCTAGGCCAGCTATTTCGGCGCAACCGAGACATCAATGATCCAGGGTTCCAGACGTTGCCCAAAGGCCACCGTCGCTTCGAAGGGCGATGATTTCGAGGGCGTGATGCCTGGCTGACGATGTTCCTGCTCGAAACCGGCTCGATAGTCGGATGGCACATTGATAGAGTCGACACTGAGCCCCTCGATATAGCCTCGCGCCTTATTTTTCCCCTTCTCGTTATCACCAAAACTCCATGGCAGCACCTGCCCGCGCACGATGGCGTAGCGGCTTCGATCCGGAAAGTTCTTCCGCAATACAGCCATGTCTAGCCCGGCGTCTACGACAAAGAGGCGGCTGTTTTCCAGATCTTCCCGCGTTACCCGCTCCCGCAGATCCTTCAACTGGCGCATCACAGCTTCGCTTTCCGCATTGGTCGCGATCTTGGCCTCCGCCTCGACTGCGTAACGCCGCGTACTCTCAAGGAATTGCTCATAGGCCGGGCCAGCCAGCTCCAACACCAGCAACACCTCTTTGCTTAGTTCCCTATATCTCCGCCGCTCGATGCCCTCGATGTCCTTGGAATGCGCGGTTTCCGTCAAGTCGAAACCCAGGCTCGCCATCTTGGCCTCATCCAGCCATTCCGGCGTACCACCCGCACCTGCGTAGCTCCAGTTGATGGCGCTTTCGGGGTCCGCCGCAGCAACCCGCCAAGCAAGTTTTAGCGCCATACCGCTGTTGTCGTGGCTCATGTCCCCGTTCGGCTGATGCAGTTCGCGCTGCGTCAGCTTCAGCATGCTTTCCGGATCGCCGGAACGATTCCACGCAACGCCCAGCAGCGCCACCGCATTGGTGAGCAGTATCAAGGCAACGCCGGTAATCAGCGTGTGCTTGCGCGACCAGGCTTGCATTAGGCCGCCTCCTCATGCTGTCGTCCCGCTTGCCGCAGACGCTTCATCACCAGTAGAAACAGCACTGCTGTAAGTCCGAGTATCAGGAAGAAAAGATATTTCGGCATGACCTGCCACCACCAGTCAAAGAACTTGGTGTAGAGGAAAATGACGAAGAAGGTGACGCCTGTGTTGACCGTCTCCGTCCAGTGGCGACGTAAGCCCAGCCAGATCGCCGCCGCACTGAGCGCGAAACCGCACACCTGATAGAAGCCTTCCACCACCGAGGCCTCCCACGGCAGGTAGCTGCCGTGCCCCCAGTTGGAAAGTATCAGCACCGGCAGCAAGAGCGAGATCAGCCCGAACACGCGATAGATCGGCGGAAAGTCGTCGCGCTGGCGATGTCGCAACACTTGTGGCAGGAAAAACAGGGCGAAGGAAACGGGAATAAAATTCTCGGGGCGTTCGCCGAAATGTATCCAGTACATTCCGCTCCAAGTGCCGGCTCGGGCTGCAGTGAAGGCGATAATGCACAAGATGCCCGCCGCCAGCAGCAGGCGCAGATCGCAGGCGTACGCGAGCAGCAATGCGAACGCCGCCCAGGGCAGCAGTGCCTTGTCGGCAGGCGTAATATTGAAAATCTGGCCTAGCATGCTCACGTTGAGTACGAAGCAGACGAAGGCCACCATGGCGGCCAGCTTAGTGAAATAACCCGTGGCGTCACGCCCTTGTATCCACACCGTCGTAACGAACACGCCCAGCGACGCGCCGATCAGGATCGCCACCTGAGCCGTCTCGGGAAACCGGCCCCAGAACTGGTAGAAAAGGAAAAACACGCTGGCGGCCAACGCCAACGCGCCGAGGAAGGAGGCGATACGCATGCCCCAGGACAACTGCTTGGCACGCACATCGCGATCAATGTCGAAGGACCGCGTAAAGCCGGTCAGCAAGCCGTCGTGATGTGCAGCCACCGCCTGCTGTTGCGCCTCGGAGAGCGTCAGCACCCCCGCCGTTTCCAGGCGAGCCAATTCCTGGCGGAAAACCCAGATGTCGTCAGCACGCTGTTGCGCCGAGGTGCGGGAGGGGAGGTTCATTGAATGCGCAGAATAATCGCAAACGGCGCGGCGCGCTAGCGCTAAGGTGGCACTAAGGCAGCACTGGCGGCCATCATTTCGCGCGCCGGCCTAGCCCGAGCTGCGCACGCAAGCGGGCGATTTCTTCCTGCATGTCGACCACCAACGCTGCTAGTTCAGGCTGCGCATCGAAGTTCCGCTCCAGCACGCAGAGTTGCCTCGCGCGCCACAGATCGCGGCTGCTGAAGCGCCATTCGGCGGGCGCGCCGGCCGATGCCGGCAGGGCGCCGATCTCGACGCGGATACTCACCCACTCAACCGTCACAGCGCAGGCATGCGCCAACTCGTCCACCGTCAGCGCCACTTCATCGAGAAGCACGCCGGAAATAATTTCATCCGTCATCATGGCTACACCTTCATTCCGGCGCGGGGATCGAAGGCGAGTTCCCGTGCCATGGTTTCGTAAAGCTCTATCGCCGCCTGCGTCTTCGCCTCCGGCACGACCACCTGTATCTCCAGATACAAATCGCCCGGCGGCTCGCCCGGTATGCCCTGGCCTTTGACGCGCAACTGGCGACCGCTCTGCGCGCCTTCAGGAATGCGCACCTTCACGGCATTGCCTCCCGGCAGGCCGATTTCTATGGTGGCGCCCAAGGCCGCCTCCCAAGGCGCGATGGGCAACGTAAGGCGCAAGTCGCGGCCGTCAACGCGAAAGTTCGCATGCGGCTCAAAATGTATTTCCAGAAACAGATCGCCCGGCGACCCGCCGGAGAAGCCCGCCCCGCCTTGCCCGGCGAGGCGCACCATCTGGCCTTCCTTCACGCCCTTGGGGATGCGCACGTTGAGCGTGCGCGTGCCCAGCGACACGTGCCCCTCCGCATCCACCTGCGGCACGCGCAGGCTGATCTGCCGCGTCGCGCCATTCCATGCATCTTCCAGGCTGATGACAATTTTCGCGTGGTGATCCTCGCCCTTGGCTTGGTGGGCGGCGTGCCTCGTCTGTCGACTGCCGGCCGTGCGACCGAAAATCTCGGCGAAGAAATCACTGAACTGCGCCGCGTCCTCCGGCGAAAATCCTCTACCGGTGTGTTCGAATCCGGTATCCCAATCCGGCGGCGGCTGGAAGTCCTGGCCCGGCTTGTAGCCCGCACCGAGCTGGTCATATGCCGCGCGTTTTTCGGTATCGGAGAGGGCGGCGTTGGCCTCATTCAAATCCTTCATGTGCGCTTCGGCATTCGGCTCCTTGGAAACGTCCGGATGATATTTACGCGCCAGCTTGCGATAGGCCTTCTTGATCTCGTCTGCGGTGGCAGTACGCGCGACGCCGAGCATCTGATAGTAGTCCTTGAACTCCATGCCTGCTCCCGTTCTTGATATGCATGCTCACGTCTCGGACAAGACATTCTGCGCCAAGAGTCGGTGTTGGACGTAAGCGTTTGAAGCGCGAGATTGCGATTTTTCATCTCGTGCGTGAGCCGTCCGGTGACTACTCAAATGGATTGTACGTCGACGTGATAAAGCGCCCACGGACAAAGGGCAAAGCGCTCGTTAAGCGGCTTCGCCGCCATCTCGGAAAAGCGATCCGCATCATAAACTGCCCACAGCGGCCCCAAGCCACCGAGCGGCATGGGTTGACCATCGAGATGCGTGGCGACGATGAAGCGATACTTGCGCGCGTCCGCCAGGCTGATCGCCACCGCATAGCCATCCACCGCGCGCAACAAAAGCTTGGTGGCATCCGCCCCCTTCCATCCCGCCGCGCTCACTACATCGACCAGCAAGGGGCCGCTCAACACGTGCGGCTTGGCGTCGTACTCCAGTGTGGGCTTGATCGAAATGGCCGGCAGCGCAGTGATCTCTGCAAAGTCGAAGGCATGCGCCTTATCGAACTTCACTTCCTGTTTGTGCATCATCTGATCCAACGCCGGATCAAGCGGACCGCGATTGGCCTTGGTGATGGCGCCAGAGAGGGTGAGTAATGCAGGACCACTATCTGGCTTGACGGGCTTTCGCGCAAACGAGAAAGCGGGCAGTGCCGTAGCGCCGATTGCGGCAGCGGTGAGGAATTGGCGTTTCTTCATGGGAGAGATGACACCTGTGCAAAATGCATATCGGACTCATGATAGCGCTGTTGAAGCGTCGAATTTCGTCGAATCTTCTTATCGACTCAACGCGGGCCGTTACGGGCACTTCTGGTCATTGTGTGAAAAAAGTTGACCTACGTCAGTTAAAGTGGATCCCTGAGTCAAGACAGAAATGCCTGGAGTTTAAGCTGCACATTCGACTTCACTAGCAGCTGGACGGCGCTGCCCCGGTTTTGCGTTTGT
>JAYUNL010000159.1:0-25613 GCA_043761745.1 Rhodocyclaceae bacterium | reverse complement strand
AGCGCCGTAATCGTCGACTTGTCACATACAATTAGGTTCTTCATCCACGGCTCCTTAAAGTCCATGGGCTAACATCATATCTAATTTATTGAACGCAATATCGTATAATAGGGGGTTTTCCTGAAAGTAAGCACTTCTAACCAGGAGCCGGAACAGGCGTTTCGGGGGTGATGCGCCGCGCTCCCACTGATGGCGGTGCGGAAGGGGGAGGGCTGTTTCACCGCCTACGACGCGGAGGACGCTAAGGAAACCAGACGGCCAAACAAACAGCTATCTTTCGGTGAACTAGACCGCTAATTGCAACGCCTTCCTTGGTGCTACAAGCTTTCCCTTAGCGGTGCTTGAAATCTGGCTTGCGTTTCTCGAGGAACGCGGCCATGCCTTCTTGCTTGTCTTGCAGCGAGAAGACGGAATGGAAAACGCGCCGTTCGAAGAGCAGGCCTTCGGCCAGCGGGCTCTCGTAAGCGCGGTTCACGCACTCCTTGATCATCATCACCACGGGCAGCGAATAGCCGGCGATGGTTTCAGCGGCGGCGAGCGTTTCTTCAAGCAGCTTGTCTGCGGGCACAACGCGCGACACCAGCCCGGCGCGTTCGGCTTCCGCCGCATCCATCATGCGCGCCGTGAGGCAGAGATCCATGGCCTTCGCCTTGCCAACTGCGCGTGGCAAGCGCTGCGTGCCGCCTGCGCCCGGCAAGATGCCCAGCTTGATTTCCGGTTGGCCGAATTTCGCCGTGTCGGCGGCGATGATGATGTCGCAAGACATGGCCAGCTCACAGCCGCCACCCAACGCGAAACCCGCGACGGCCGCGATGACGGGCTTGCGGCACTTCTTGACGCGCTCCCAGTTACGGGTGATGTAGTCGGGCTTGTAAACATCCATGTAGCCCCAGTCTTTCATGGCCACGATGTCGGCGCCAGCGGCAAAGGCTTTCTCCGAGCCGGTGATGACCATGGCGCCGATGCTTTCGTCATCCTCGAAAGCGTCGAGCGCACGGCTGAGTTCGTCGACTAAAGCGTCATTCAGTGCATTGAGCGCCTTGGGTCGATTCAAGGTGATGAGGCCGACACGTCCGCGCGTCTCGACGATGATATTTTCGTAATTCACGACTACTCCTGCGTGGGATTGGCGATGCCCGGCGCGGCCTTCAGGCGCACTGGCTCGCCGGTGGGCGCGGGCTGCTTGTTCTTGGGCTGGATCACCACGCGTACCCGACTATCGCGGCCGGGTTGCACGGTGCCGCTGGGGCCATTGGTCACGAGGTAGTTGTCGGCGCGGCCGTCGTACTCCAGATACTCGCCGCGCACATCGTCACCGCCATTTTTAACGTGGGCGCGCTTGAAGAACTTGGTCATATCCGTTTTGGCGACATGCTCGATACGCTCAGCTTCTCCGTCGACATACTCGTCTTTGCCCTCGCGCTTGACGCGGAAATGCGCGAGGTTGCCGGTCACCACGCCCCTCTGAAAGCCTTCGAGGTCCTGCATCACAACGATTTTATCGCCACGGATCACCAGCGTGCCTTGAACCAGCGTGACATTACCTTCGAAGGTTTGAATCTTGTCGGCTTCGTTCACCATGACGCGGTCGGCTTCGATATTGACCGGCTTGTCGCGGTCGGCTTTTTCCGCATTCGCGATTGAGCAAGCCACAAGTGCGAGTAAAGCACCGACGAAGTGGAAATGCTTAAGGGAGTGCTTGGGGGAGTTCTTCGGGAAATGCTTGGAAAATGTCATGGTCATGGGTGTTTCACGATCGTGCCGGTGACCCGGCTCAAGAGCTTATAAATTGCGGTCTTGTTGTCCGCTTCGAGACCGGTGCCGCGCATGATGGACTTGCCCTGCGTGATGGCGACGGGTGCGGCGGTTCGCGCGGCTTCGTCGTCCGGCAGTATGGTGAGGGCACTGGTCGCTAATTCCGTCGCAGGATCATTGCCTAGGCCGTCGCGCCGTACATAAACATCGCCAAACAGTTTGATCTCACGCGCATCCGGCGCCACCAGCGCTTGTTTCGCGGTGATGCGCACCTCCCGCTGGGCGCCGAAATGCACCACGCGCGGCTCGGTCACATCAAGGGTGTCATCATCGGGGTAATGTAGCATTTTTTGCGCAGACATCGTGCTGAGCAGTTTGCCGTCCGGGCCGAAGCGCGAGACGGAGAATTTCTCGGCGTAATAATCCGCATCGTGGCGGATATTGCCGCTCTTATGTGGGTCGCCCAGTTCAACGGCGCGTTGCAGCCAGAACGTCAGGCCAGCGAGCAGCGTCAGGATCGCAACGGGGAAAAGGGCGGAGAAGCTTTGCGCGCGCAGCTTCATAATAAATATTTTGCCATCGCTGCGTCGAGCTTGGCTTGCGCGGCGAGGATGAGTTCGCAGACTTCGCGCACTGCGCCCAAGCCCGCTGGTTTACTCGTGACGTGATCGACGTGCGATTTGACGAGATCGTGCCCTTCGCTCACGGTGGCCGAGAAGCCGCAGGCGCGCAGCAGCGGCAGATCCACCACATCGTCGCCCATGTAACCGACCTCGTGCCACGCCAGGCCATGTGCCTGGAGTATGTCGCTCATGGCGTTACGTTTGTCGTCTATGCCTTGGGCGAGTATCTCGATGCCGAGGTTTTGCGCGCGCAACTCCACGGCCTGGGAACGGCGGCCGGTGATGATGGCGAGCCGCACGCCCGCCTCGCGCAGCATTTTCAAGCCGTGGCCGTCGAGGGTGGAAAAGGCCTTCATCTCATCGCCGGTCGAGCTGTAGTAAAGCCGCCCATCCGTCAGCACGCCGTCGACGTCGAAGGCCATCAGCTTGAGTAGCCTAGCTTTGGCGTGGGTGTCAGATTTCGTGCTCAATCAGATCACCTTGGCCTGGAAAAGATCGTGCGTGTTGAGCGCGCCGACCAGTACGCCGTTTTCGGCGACGAGAATTTGATTGATGTGGAATTCATCCATCATCTGCGCGGCTTCAACCGCCAAGCGATCCGGCTCGATGTTGCGCGGATTTCGCCCCATCACTTGCGATACCGGCGTGCCTTTGAAGTCGGTCACCTTTTCCACGGTGCGCCGCAAATCGCCATCCGTAAAGATGCCGACGATCTTGTTCTGCGGCGTCACCACCGCAGTCATGCCCATGCCACCGTGAGAAATGGCGAGTACGGCCTCGGCGATGGTCGCCTGCTCGTCCACCGTCGGCACGCGTTCAACAGGCCGCATGACGTCGCGCACATGGGTGAGCAGCCGGCGCCCCAGCCTGCCGCCCGGATGCGAGCGGGCGAAATCCTCGGGGCCGAAGCCGCGCGCATCGAGCAGTGCGACCGCGAGTGCGTCGCCCAGCGCCAGCGCCGCCGTGGTGCTGGCGGTGGGCGCGAGGTTGAGCGGGCACGCTTCTTCGGCCACGCCGGCATCCAAGTGAACATCCGCCTCGCGGGCGAGCGAGGAACTGGCATTGCCGGTGATGGCAATGAGCCGGCCACCCTCGCGTTTGATGAGTGGGACGATGGTCAACAGTTCATCGCTTTCGCCGGAGTTGGACAAGGCGATCAGCACGTCATCGCGGGTGATCATGCCGAGGTCGCCATGCGAGGCCTCGGCCGCATGCACGAAATAGGCGGGCGTCCCGGTGCTGGCCAAAGTCGCCGCGATCTTGCGTGCAACATGGCCCGACTTGCCGACGCCCGAGACGATGACGCGGCCATGGCAAGCGAGGATGAGGTCGATGGCTTGCAGGAACGCCCCATCGATACGCTCCACCAGAGCGGCAACGGCGGCGGCTTCGATGCGCAAGACTTTCTTGGCCAGTTCCAGTGTCTTCTCGCTCGCGGCAGGGTTATTCATGAATGCACGGGATCAATCCAAAATATGAAATGCTAAAACACCACTAACACTCGAACGCGCAAATGATGAACTCGGCGTTAAACTGACGCAAAGTATATCAAACCGCTCTATCAGCCCCGGCCAGGTTTATTGCTGACCTCATGACCACATTGCAACTCATACTTGTCTTGCTGGCCGCCGCAGTATGCGTGGTGGCTTTGTGCCGCTGGCTGAATTTGTCGCCGGTGCTGGGCTACCTCCTCATCGGCGCCGCCATCGGGCCGCACGCCCTGGATCTCATACCCGAGTCCGCCACGGCGCGACAGTTGGCCGAATTTGGTGTGGTGTTCCTGATGTTCTCCATCGGTCTGGAATTCTCGCTGGCGCGGCTCCATAGCATGCAGCGCATCGTCTTCGGCCTGGGATTGGCGCAAGTCGCACTGAGTATTTTGCTGACGGTTGCCGTGGCGGTATTGCTAGGCATGGGCTGGCAGGCAGGCGTGGCGCTGGGTGGCGTACTCGCCATGTCGTCCACCGCGCTACTCAGCAAAATGCTGGGCGACCGCATGCAGCTTGATTCCAAGCACGGCCGCGAAGTGATGGGCACACTGTTGTTTCAGGATCTCGCTGTGGTGCCCTTGCTGATCCTGGTGCCGGCGCTGTCTCAGGCACCGGGCGCATTGGCCGGTACCTTGAGCGTGGCGGCGATCAAGGCCGTGGCGGTGCTCTCGCTGATCCTGTTTTTCGGCCAGCGCCTGATGCGCGTTTGGTTCCACGTCGTCGCGAAACGTCGCTCGACGGAACTCTTCATGCTCAACGTGCTGTTGGTGACGCTGGGCTTGGCCTGGCTCACCGAGTTGGCGGGCCTGTCGCTGGCGCTGGGTGCCTTCCTCGCCGGCATGCTGATCTCCGAGACGGAATACCGTTATCAGGTGGAAGAAGACATCAAGCCCTTCCGCGATGTTCTGCTCGGCCTGTTCTTCATCAGCGTTGGCATGTTTCTCGATGTGCGTGCTGTGGCGGACCAGTTTTTTTATGTGGCGCTGTTACTGCTCGTGCTGCTGGCGGGTAAATTTTCCTTGGTATTCGGGCTGTCGCGCGCTTTTGGTTCCATGCCCGGCACCGCCATGCGCAGCGGCTTGTGGCTGTGCGCCGGTGGCGAATTCGGCTTCGTGCTGCTGGCGGAAATTCGCGAGCTGCCCTTGCTCTCGCCGGCGTTGATGCAGGTGGTAGTCGCCGCGCTGGTGCTGTCCATGGTCCTGGCGCCGCTGATCGTGCATCAGAGTGAGAAATTGGTGATGCGTTTCTGTTCCTCTGAATGGATGATGCGCGCGATGGAACTCACCAACATCGCGGCGCGTTCCATCACCACGGAAAAGCACGCCATCATTTGCGGCTATGGCCGCAGCGGGCAGTATCTCGCGCGCTTTCTGGAAAAAGAAGGCGTTTCCTACGTCGCGCTCGACCTCGATCCCGAGCGCGTCCGCGAAGCCGCCGCCGCCGGCGACACCGTGTTCTACGGCGACGGCACGCGGCGCGAAACCTTGATCGCGTCAGGGCTCATGCGC
Organism: Rhodocyclaceae bacterium; assembly: GCA_043761745.1. Classification (GTDB taxonomy): domain Bacteria; phylum Pseudomonadota; class Gammaproteobacteria; order Burkholderiales; family Rhodocyclaceae; genus Desulfobacillus. The sequence continues at coordinate 20,237 of JAYUNL010000159.1, read as the reverse complement.
GCCAGCGTTGTGGTCATCTCCTATGGCGACGCCGAATCGGCGCTACGGGTGTTGGCCCAGGTACGCGAGCTGCGTCCCGAACTGCCGGTGGTCGTGCGCGCGGTGGACGAGGCCGATTACGAGCGCCTCTCGCGTGCCGGCGCAGCCGAAGTGGTGCCCGAGATGCTCGAAGCCAGCATCGTGCTTGCCTCGCATGCGCTAGTGCTGATCGGCGTGCCCATCGCCCGCGTGGTGAAGCGTTTTCGCGAAGTGCGCAGCCAGCGCTATAGCCTCATGCGCGGCTTCTTCCATGGCGCCAGTGACGCTGCGGAGGATCTGGACGAAGCGCAGCAGGTGCGCCTGCATTCCATTATCCTCGGCGTAGGCGCCTATGGCGTGGGCAAAAGCATTGCCGAACTGGAGCTGGAGATCCTGGGTGTTAGCGTTACTGCCATCCGCCGTCGCGAAGTGCGCGCGATGAATCCGGGGCCGCAAGAGCGATTCGAAGCGCGCGATGTGGTTGTCCTGGTTGGCGTGACGGACGCGCTGGCACGGGCGGAAAAACGTTTGTTGAAGGGATAGACGGAAAAAGTCGATGTGTTTCCGTCAAAATATATAAAAATACTAAGTGACGGAAACAACTTTATATCTTATTGACTATAAATATAATTTCCGTCATTATAATTTTAAAGCAATATTTGACGGAAACCGGAATGCAAGTCCTTTCCAATCAGCAGCGCCTGCATCTTGTCAATACGCAGCAGCTCTATGAGAACTACAAGGCGGCGCAGCACCATGCCCGCTCTCATGCTTATGGCATGAGATGGAAAACGCTGCGTGGTGTCGACTATCTCTTTCGCGAGCGCGACCGCAGGGGCAACGGCAAATCACTGGGGCGGCGGTCCCCTGAAACGGAGCGCGTCCTGAACGAGTTTCAGGAAGGCAAGGCACGCGCACAAACGCGGCTAGTCGCCATTCGCAAACAGATCGACGAGCAGGCGCGCCTGAACAAGGCGCTGCGCCTCGGCCGGGTACCTCGAGTCATCGCACGCATACTGCGCGAACTGGACGAGCATGAGCTGCTGGGCGATTTCATCGTGCTCGGTACCCAGGCGCTGTTCGCTTACGAGGCGGCGGGTGGCGTGCAGTTTCTGTTGGAGTTGCTCGCATCGGGCGACGTTGATTTGCTGTATGACGTTCGCAAGAAGCTTTCGCTCGTTTCGGCACACCTAAAAGGGGAAGGACTGCTCGGCTTGCTGAAAAAGGCTGACCGCAGTTTTGAGTTGGTGAGAAAGCGAGGATTTCGCGCCGCCAACGCCGGGCAGTTCATGGTCGATCTGATTGCGGCGCCACGCTCGATGTTCGAAGCCGAGGCGATCACTTTCGGTGCGGATGACCTCGTCGCTTCGGAGGTTCCCGGTTTGCAATGGCTAGTCAATTCGCCCAAGCTCGATGCGATAGCCGTGGACGAGGAAGGCTGGCCTGTGCCTTTACGCGTGCCCGATCCGCGCGCCTTTGCGCTGCATAAGGCTTGGCTGTCACAGCAGCCTACGCGCGACCCCCTAAAAAAGCCGCGCGATCTGGCGCAGGCCAAGGTGGTAGCGCAACTGGTGCGCGAACAGATGCCGCATCTGAGTTTCGATGAGGCACTGACTTCATTGCATGGGGATGTGCGGGGGATGCGAGTGTTGCTGGAGGTTTGACGCAACGCTGGAAGGGGGCTCGAGGGTGTTACTACGAAAATATCAACTGCTGAGTAACACCCGTTGTGCTGGAAGTCCTATATTGCCATACACACCGTATAGGATTGGTCGTCCAACACTGCCGAATTGGCTAAGGCCCCGTTGCCTCGAGGGTGAGGGGTGGTTGCGCTTAACCCGTTAACAATTCTCATTGATCCGGTATTTGTAATTCCATCATCCATCGTAATATCAAGTTGTTTTGCGAATTTTCCAAGGATACCGTCGGAGCAAATTATATAGCTGCCACTAAGTGCAGTTGTTGCTGCTACCGCAGGAGGTCCTACAGATGCCGCCGTTGCACCGATAAAGCCAGCAACCCCCGACTCAATACCAATTCGTCCCCCATCCGCATTTTTGGGGACATAGGGATCGCCTGCCGAGGCAGACGACCAGGTTGTGGGGCCAGCGGCCAGGTTAGCCATTCGTACATGCTGCCAAAAAAGCCACGACTCGGCCGCTGGGTCTACCGAGTCCCAGTTACCGTTGATTACCCCGTTTCCATTGCCTTTAGTTGTGGTGCCATATCCACGGATGTCTGCGCTTCCGTCGTCTCCGGGAATAGCCTTGTATTTGTCCTGATATCCATAGATGAACAGCGGAATATTGCGGAAGTCGTTAGCGAAGTTTTTCACCTTCGCGCTATTGATCAACTCCTGCCCCTTCAGCACGCCGCCTAGCAGCAGGCCGATGATGACTAGCACGATGGCAATTTCAACCAACGTGAAGCCGGATTGTTGTTGTCTCACTTTATTCTCCTGGTTTTGACTGAGCGCTCCATGCCACGCAAGTTCAATGCCACCATCGAGACCCCCATTTACGCCTCAAATCGATGAAAATGTCACGGTCTTCTGACGAGGTTTCGACAATACTGTGGCCTTTCCGTCAAACATTGCACTCGTGCGTCATCCTTCGCGGCTTGCCCATCTCTCGTTGAACCAGCGTCGCTGGCTCTTGCTGAGTCTGCTTGGGCTGTTGCATTTGCTCCTGCTGCAAGGCATAGAAAGCTGGGTGGGGCGCACCTTGCTGGTTGGGCATATCGGTTTGTTCATCCTGTGGCAACCCTTCGTTCGCGCCGAGCAGCGGCTGAGTGGCTTGCAGCTCGCCATCATCGTCCTGGCCGTGGCCGGCGCGGCCGTGTGGATCAGTTGGTGGCTGATGATTTTTTGGGTCATGGTGCTGGCGGGCATCGTGGGCGGCAAGATTTTCTTCTTTGCCGCGCGCTGGACCAAGGCGCTCTACCTGCTGGTGCTGATTTACCTGAGCTGCGTGCTGCTGATTTTCCTGGTGCCGCAAATATTGCCGCAACCCTTCGTTGTGCCGCAGACGTTTTTGCGATTGGCGGAGTATTACCTGCCTGGCGTGTTCATCGTCATGGCCTTGCTGCCGGTGGAACAAGAGCGAGAGGATGCCTCCGAGGCCGTCGATTTCATCTATAGCGCCTTCATGTTCCTGGTGCTGGCGGTGCTGGTATTGGGCAGCATCGCCGCCATGTTGCTGACCAATCGCAATTACATCGAATCGCTTATCCAGACCATTTTGCTGCTCGCCGGCGTGCTGTTTGTTTTGGCTTGGGCCTGGAATCCGCGCGCCGGTTTCGCCGGCTTGAACACCATTTTTTCGCGCTATCTGCTCTCGGTGGGCATGCCTTTCGAGCGCTGGCTGCATCACCTGGCGGACCACGCCCAGCGCGAAGACCAGCCGGATCGTTTCCTCGATGAAGCCATGTCCGCCATGCTGAGTTTGCCCTGGGTGGTGGGGGGCGAGTGGCATGCGGCTAGTCGCTCAGGACGCTTTGGTCGCATGGAGGGACGGAGCAACGAGTTTCGTCACCACACCCTCACCATCGCTATCTATACGCGCTACCCGCTGGGGCCGTCGCTGGTATGGCACTTCGATTTGTTGGCGCAGTTGCTGGGCGAGTTTTATGAGGCCAAGCTGCGCGGCCAGGAGTTGCAGCAGCTTAGCTACGTCAAGGCCATACACGAGACCGGCGCGCGGCTCACGCACGACGTAAAGAATCTGTTGCAGTCGCTCAACACCCTCTGCTTCGCCGCCGCCAGGGAAGGCGACGAAGCATCCCCGCAGTTTCAGGCCTTGCTGAAGCGACAACTTCCGGTGATTTCCCAACGCTTGCAGCAGACCATTGCCAAACTCAAGCAGCCCGCCGTCGAGACCGCCCAGTACGTGCCTCTCGCCCGCTGGTGGGCGGGCCTGCTTGCGCGCTATGCCCAGAGTGGTGTGATTTTTGAACCGGAAAGTCTCGCCGGTGAGACCATGATACCGACGACACTCTTCAACAGCGTCGCGGAAAACCTGCTGGAAAATGCCCTCGCCAAGCGACAAATGCAAGCCGACTTGCAGGTGCGAGTGAGCATGGTGATGGAAGCGCCGCTGACGTTTTCCGTGTGGGACAACGGCGTAGCGGTCGCGGCGGAGGTCGCCGCAGATTTGTTCCGTAACCCGGTCGCCTCCGATGCCGGCTTGGGCATCGGCCTCTATCAAGCCGCGCGCCATGCCGAGTTTTACGGTTATGCCTTGAGCATCGGCAGCAACCAGAGCGGAAATGTTCGCTTCGAGTTGCGTCAGTCCGCCGAGCCGGGAGGCTAGTTTAAGAGATGCCCTGGATTTGCGCGGCAACTTTGTTGCCCGCCTGCTTCTTGCCGATCATGCGATGCACCGTCATGTTGCCCTTGCCTTTGAGATAAATCGTTTGTGGTTCGTGAAACTCGAAGCGGTCTTTGAGTCGCCGGTAGGTCATGTCATCCACCTGAATCATGCCCGGCACGCCTTCGGCGGTGATGCGGCTGGCGATATTGACGGTATCGCCCCATAGGTCGTAAATGAATTTTTTCTTGCCGACCACGCCGGCCACCACCGGCCCGGTGCCGATGCCGATGCGTATCTCTAGGTGTGCATTGTTGACGGCAAAATCCCGCGCCAAAACATCGCGCATCGCCAGCGCCATTTCCGCGATGCCGTCGCAGTAATTTCGCTCGCCATCACCGTCATTGAGGCCGCCGGCCACCATATAGGCGTCGCCGATGGTCTTGATTTTTTCCAGGCCAAATTGCTCCGCCAACTCATCGAATGACGAGAAGATGCGATTCAACATGGAGAACACCTGGTTGGGCGACATGCCGCCGGCGATGTGCGTGAAATTCACGATGTCGGCGAACATCACGGTCACATCGGCGAAGCCATCAGCGATGGTCTGGCTGCTGTGCTTGAGACGCTCTGCCACCGGGCCAGGCAAGATGTTGAGCAGCAGACGTTCCGACCGTTCCTGCTCTAACTGAAGCTGATTGTGCGCTTCCACCAGGCTGGCCTGGGTTTTTTGCTTTTCGCTGGTCGAGAAGCGCAGCATCAGAAATACGATGGTCGATACCGCAGCGAAATTCAGTGCGAAAAAAATCACCGTGGTGGTGATGGGGATCTGCGTCGCTGTACGTTGCTGAATTTCATTAGTCGCCAGGTGGTAATCGAAGAAGCCGGAGAGTGCCAGGAGAAAAATATAGGCGAAGAACCAGGCCAGCGATTCGCGCACGCCCATGAAAAGGATTGCGCCGACCGGCGCCAGCAGGCCCCAGATGGTGATGCCGCTCGCCGTGATGAAGTTGCCGATGCTCCATTGCACCACGAAGGGGAAAAACAGGAACAGCGCCAACTGGCTCAGACGGAAAAAATCGAAGTTACCCGAGCGCAGATACAGCGCCAGATTCGTGGATAGCAAAATCTGGAAGGCAAAAGGCAAGGTGGCGGAGAGCTTGGGCCCGAGGCTCCAGTAAATCACCAGCCAAAGCATCGACGCCACACTGGCGAGACCCGTGGCGAACATCAGCAGCGATTTGTTGAGCCTCAGCTCTTCGCTGTCCGAAGGGTCTATGCCGGCGGTGCGCAGGCGCTCAAGGAGGCTGGAAGAGCCAGCCATGGTGGGTTCTCCGGAAAAGGCGGGGTGCGACCGTTGATGCTTGAAGTTTCGCAGGAAGGGTGGGAGCGGTCAAGAGCAGTTACGCAGCGTTCATATTACTGCCGGTCGATAGCTTGCGATCGACCCGGGGCGCCGGGTTGTTTCTTATGGCAGCTTGCCGGCGGTGACCATCCGGTTTGCCAGAATGTTGGGAGATATCCAGGTCACTAGGTCGTCAAATGTATCGGTACCCGTCTTGCTGACAATATTCAGATTGGCCATGTTAGTGCCACCGGCGGTCAGTTGGTTATCTTGTTCATCGGCGTCGGAACCAGCGGGCAATTGGGTTCCATCGGGCGTGTAAGCGCCGTTGCCGTTTTTTCCGTGCGAGATCACCACGGCCGGGATGGTGTCGGCAATCTGGCTGCCGCCTACGTATGGGAGTATGTTGATATTGCCTACGGAACATAAACCGAAAACCGCATATTGCGGTTGGGGGGGGTTCGGGCAAGGATTGGCTGTCCCCGGTGCGACGGGTAGCGCGAACTCTTGTTTGACCCGGTAGGTATAACGATGTCCCCAAGCGTCAGTTTCATTGACGCCGAGTGTCGCCCAAGGCAGCACGCCGGCGCCGCTGGTGTTCAAGCAGACGCTGCCATTCGTGGCTTCCAGCCCTGCTCCCGTAGTGCCGGTTGATTTCGTCGCATCGGCCGGGCATGGCAAGCGCCCCTTGATTACGGCGAAGCCGAGCAAGGCCTCGCGGATATCCGCCAGCGATTTGTTGGTATCGCTGATGTTGCGAAGATCGACCTGGGCAGACAGCGGCATCAATAGCCCACCGATCACAAGTGCAATAATCAGCAGCACGATTGCTAACTCAATGAGCGTAAAACCCTCGTGCAGGCGTTTTGCGTCACCCAGACGCTGGGATCGCGTGCGGTTCATGGGCATACGAGGACACTCAGATTTGTCGAACAGATTGCCATAGCCGTAGTCGTGCTCGTAATGGTCACACTGGCCTGCGCTTGCGTGTAATTGCCGACCGTAATGCAAGTGCCTATGCAATGTTGCGGGTAGGCTGTTCCTGGCTGAAATTCGGGGGCGACCGAGTAGGTGATCAAGTCGTACCATCCGTTGGATGCCAGCCATGTCGGGAGAAAAAGACCGGGAACGTTGTATGGAACGAAACCGGTCAGTGTTCCGCTAGTAGGAACCCCGTTATTGATAGCGGCGGCCCAAGGGTACTCGTGGTGGATGGGGTTGGCATAGTAACCGAGCAGTCTACTGCCGCTCGTGCCAAGTGGTGATGAGCCTCTTACCTCAGCCACGATGCGCTTATTGACAGCGCGGAAGAGTTCATCGCGGCTGATGATCATGAGCCGGTCATTGAAGCGGCTCGAAATGAGCCCGGATGTGTAGTTATTGTCGGCGTCCGCGTTACTCCCGTCGAGGTAGTCGGCCACGTTGTTCGAAGGTCTTCCAACCTGCGTCGCCAATGGCGGCCCTGGGGAAAAAATGATTGCGGCAATTTGGTTCGTGGAGTCCACCGTGAGATTCCCGGGTGTGCTGCTGTTGATCGGCTGCGCCGACGCATCGTCGCGCAATGATGATGAAAGCGCGTACCACAGACGATCGCCGTTACCATCGCGTAGATCAGGTAGATCCAGCGTCTTCCACGGAAGTCTTCCAATGTAGCTGGGGCAAACACCGCCGTACGAAATAGGTGATTCTGCACTGCCGTCGTCATCGATATCGGGACATGACATAACGCCGGGCCGGTTGTTGTCGTTTACCGCCCGTCCGATGAGTGCCTCCTTGGCCTGAATCAATGCGGCAGTGGTGATTTGATCCCGTGTGATTTGGAGCTGCGCCGTATTGAATTGTTTGATGAGCAGATAAAGCGCACTCACTCCTAACAGCGCGAAAAGGGTGATCAGAATGACGCCTTGCTGGCGCGGCGATTGGCTTGGGTGGTGTGATCCGGGCATGGTCGAGTGTGGCGGCATCGGTGCGCCTATCTGGCCTTGTCCACCGCCTCGTTGCTGCGTTTGATCACGATTTGCGCTTTGCCTACGCTGCTGCTGGTTTCACGCGTGGCACGGTTGATCGATTCGCCGACCTTGAGCGAGGCCGGTGCTTCCTCGCCGATGCTGATCGTCGTGCGTCCCGGATTGCGCTGATCGACTTCGATACGCACGCCGGTGGCGTTGCTGTTGTCGTGTTGGGCAGTGCCGTTGATCCAGGTGGTGCGCTTGCCGCTGCTTCTTTGAACCACGCCGCTCACGGTGAGGTTGGCTCCTTCCACAAGCTGGGTCTGGCTTTCCTGAATGTTGAGCAGGCGCTGCCGCTCGAGTGCGGCACGGCGTTCGGGTGTGAAGAAGAGGCGGCCGAGTGGATCAGTTGTCGTAAGTTCGGCGGCCGCTGCTGATGGCGTTGACACTAAGGCCGTTACTGATAAAGCCATGCAACAAACAGTGACTAAGTAAGGTTTCCGAACTGAACAGATCGCAGTCGGTGTTGTGGTTATGCCAATAGTGGATGTGCCTATTGTCATTACCAGGCGAACTCCACATTGGTGTAGCGGCGAACGGTTTCGTCCGCGGTGGCAAGCTGGGCGCCGGCGAGCATAGTTGTCGTGATGATGATGCGGTCTGCTGGGTCTTTGTGGATATCAGGTAGCTCGCTGCTTAGCTGAGCGACCTGCGGCGTGAGCGGGAGCAATTCGATTTGTGAACCACTCAAGGCAAGGTCGAAACAGTGGCCCAGATCGCAAGGCAACTCGATGCGATTCTTTTTGAGCAACAGCGCCACTTCCAAGCAAGAGATACTGGCTACGCCAACCCGCACATCACCCTGCTCCAGGTGTTCAACGAATTCCGGCGACAGCTTGTGCGGTACGGAATTGACCCACCAGAGCCAGACATGCGTATCCAGCACAATCATCTCAAGGCATCCCACTCCGATTCGTCGATCACCGGTGCGGTGATGTCTCCAATGATCTTCGCTTTCCCCTCCAATTCAGCAGGCGGTTGGCGGCGCACAACATTTGCCCCGGCTTTTTCAGGCAACAGCAGAAATATCGCTTCAACTTGGCGGCGCGGAGGCAGGTCGGGAATGCCCAGCAAACGGCCGGTATCGTCAGTCTCAAGTATCAAACGCTCGGCTTGCATACAATTTTCCCTCGATTACACATGGCACACAGTGTGCCACTTGATGCCCCAGTCTGCCAGAGGCTGGTTCGGCCAAGCGCCGCTATGTGTCTTTCCTTTCGCGCAGCGTGATCCAGTCTAGCGTGCACTCGGCGTGCAGTTGCGCGCTGCCGTTTTTCTCGCCTTGGCCGGCTGGCAGCCTTTCGACATTGCAGTTGCGCACGCGGATGAAAGCGCGGGTTTGAGTGCGCAGATCGCTGAGGAAGTTGAGCAGGTCTTCTTCGTGCAGGAGCTGCATCTTCAGCTGCATGGTGCTGGCATAAAAGTCGATGTTGCCGCTGGCACCGGGCAACACAGCCGGATCGATGGGGTGCTGCGGCGCCAATTCGTATTGAATATCGAGCAGCTTGCGCGCGTTCTTGATTTGCCTAATCTGCTCCACCCAATCCAGCCGTTGCTCATCGCCGATAATACCGGCGGCTTTGAAATCATTGAAGCGAGCGATTTTTTGCTTTAGTTCTTGTTCCTCGTCGCGAGCACGCGAGAGTTGGCTCTTTGTTTCGCGCGCCTTGGCGACTTCATCGCGGTTAGCTTTTTGTTCGGCCTTCAGGTATTGCAAGGTGCCGAAGACCAGCGCGGCGCCGGCGGTGATCATCAGCAGCGCGGCGGCCAAGCTCACGCGGATGCGACGGAAATCGTCTTTGCTCATTGTGGCCATGTCAGAGTTTTCGGCTGAGGTGAAGCACGAACTTCGGCTGCGTCGGCGTAGCGGTGCTGGCGCCGCCAAGCTCGCCGCCACTTTTGAGCGATTTGCCGGATTCAATATCGAAAGGCATGCGCAGCACGGTGACTTTCAGGCTTTGATCGCGACGCAAGCTGGCGGCGAAGCTGTTGACCGCTTCAAGCTGGCCGCGCTGATCGTTGGCCATGGCGGTTGGCAAGGTGGCGTTGACAATGGCAATGGCGGACATTGCCCCGCCTTTTTGATCGGTTGGCGCGGTGGGCGTGCGGCCCTCTTGCAATTGGGTGCCTTCATCCGGGTTGCTGCTGAGCAGCCAGTCGATGCGATCGAGGTCGACGCGCGGGGATTCTTGCAGGCCGTGACTGATGGCGATGTAGAGCGGCTCCAACGAAGTGGTGCGCTTCACCATCTCGTCGTAACGGCTCATGGCAGCGCGCAAATTTTCCGTGCTGGTGGGCATGGGTGGGAAGGTGCGCTGGATGGCGGCGTACTTTTCCGCGTCGGCGGTGGCTTGTATTCGGGTGTCTTCAGTGCGGCTGTGCAGATCCATCGCTTCGTAAAGCTGCTTGCCGGAGAAGAGCAGGCAAGCGACCAGTGCCAGCGCGCCAACGCCCAACAGTGCGCTACGGATTTGCCGAAGGCGATAAAAGCGCCGCTCAGGTGCCGCAGCGAATTGCTCGCGCGGTGGGCGCTGCGCCAGCAGATGCAGGAACAGCAGCTCGCTGCGCGAATCAACGGGCGGGGAGTTGAGACCGCAGGCGCGGCTGAGTTCATGCAGGTCAACGATCTGGAATTGCAGATCGTCGGTGTTGTGGCAGACATCAATGAAGGTCGCCGATTGTGTCGGGTGTGCCAGCAGGACCACAGGCAACGAGGCGCTACGCGCCACCAGGCGTTGTCCGAGCAGGTATTGCAGTATCTTTATTGACTCGATAACGCAGGCAGAAGCCGCCTCCACCGCATTGGTGGCGGTCAGCGCCGGCGTAGCCGGTAGCGGTGTGAGGCGGCTGAAACGAATCTGGCCATTCTCGAAAAAACTTTGTCGTATGCCGGCGCTGGTGACGGTGACGAGTAGACATTTTGGGTGAGCCGGCTTCACCTTTTTCAGCAGAGCGCTGCATAGCAAGGGTAGCGAATACACGCCTGCAAGCGCCACTTCGGCATGGCGCATGGCGGCGAGCCATGGATCGAGCAGTGGCGGGCGTGTTAGCGCGGTGAACAATATCTTCTCGTCGCGTCGGCCGGTTTTTTCGCGGCCGAATGAGATCGTCGTGGCGAGTGGCGAGCCGTAAAAATATTGCCCGAGTTTGCGCGCGAGTAGCGCCCTGCGATCCGCACCTTGGGTATAGGGCAGAGATTCGAGTTGAAAGCCTTCTTCCACGATGTCGGCGAGCAGATAGAAATTGCTGCTGCGATGCTGGTGCAAGTGCTCGGAGAAGGCCGCGACACCTTGCTCTCCGGGCAGGAAGCTGCCTTCCTCGCGCAGCGCGCCAGCGGTCCACAGGTACGCGCCGAGATGAGTGGCATCGAGATAAAGCAGGCGGCGTTGCGGCATCGCGCGTCAGACCTTGAGCTTCGTGATCACGTCGTAAATCGGGCCAAGCACCGCCAGCATCACCCAGCCCAGCATGGCGCCCAGCACCAGCGTCATGGTCGGCTCGACCATGGCCTGTAATTTCTCGATGGATTCTTTCACGTCGCGATTGTAGAAATAAGCGACGTTGAGCAAAGCGGTGTCTAGCCCGCCGGTGCTTTCGCCCACGCGCAGCATACGAATCACCAGTGGCGGGAACAGCCCGATATTCTGAAACGCGACGGTGACGTTTTGCCCTTCAGCAATAAGTTGGCCGACGCGCTTCAAGCCGTCGCGCACCACCACATTGCCGACCACATCTTCGGTGGCGCGTATGGCATCGATAATGGCGATGCCCGAGGCGTACATCATGGCGAAGACGCTGGCGAAGCGCGACAGGATGATCTTGCGCAATATGGGGCCGACCACCGGCAGGCTTAGTTTGATTTCATCGAAGCGAAAACGCGCCGCCGGGTTGCTGTCTATGGCGATCTTGATGGCAATCCCCGCCAGGATGGGCAGGCCGATTATGAGATACCAAAAATCCTTGAAAATCGCCGAGGTGGCGAGCAGAATTTTCGTCTGCATCGGCAGCGCCTGGCCCATGTTTTTGATGAAGCCGGCCATCTGCGGCACGAGGTAGATCATCAGGAAGATGGTGACGGAAATCACCACTGTGCCGACAAATGCCGGGTACATGAAAAGCTTCTTGGTGTTGGAGGCCAACTCGTCTTCCCACTTGAGGGATTCGTTAAGGCTTTTAAGCACTTCTGGCAGTTTGCCCGTGCTTTCCCCGGCCAGCATCAGGCTGCAAAACACTTTGTCGAACACTTTGGGATGTTCGCTCATCGCCTGCGACAGCGTGCGGCCGCCCTCGATGGATTCGATCATGCCGGTGATGATTTCGCGAAAGCGCGGGTTGGCCAGCGTATCGCGCAGATCGATTAACCCCTCAAGAATGGTCACACCGGCGCGGGCGAGCTGCTCCATATGGAAGCAGAAATTAATCAGTTCGCGGCGTGGCACCTTGGCGGCGCGGAACATGCCGTGGCGCTTGATCTCGTTGCCGTTGATGAAGTCGAGCTCCATGCGTTTCAGGCGCATTTCCAGATCGACAAGGTTGATGGCGTCCATCTGGCCTTGCATGACGCGTCCACCGGCGTTCATGGCTTTGTAGGAGAAAACGGCCATAGGCTGCGCTTCCTACATACGCTCCGTCAGATCGACCACGCGCGCCACTTCGTCGAGCGAGGTCGAGCCATCGACGACACGTCGCAAGCCGTCGTCCGCCAGTGTACGGAAACCTTTCGCCAGTGCCGCCTGCTTGATCTCGCGCATGGTGGCGCGCCGGGCGACCAGTTCATCGAGATCGGCATCCAGCCGCAACAATTCCATGATGGCCTGCCGGCCTTTATAACCTTGGTAGTCGCAGTGCTCGCAACCGCTGGCACGATAGAGCGTGGGTGGTGGTGCGTCAGAGGCCAGCCCGAGCAGTCGCGTTTCATGCGGCTCGGCGGGATGGGCTTTCTTGCAATGCGAACACAAACGCCGCAGCAGGCGCTGCGCGATTACGCCGATGATGTTGCCGGCCATGATGTCGGGCAGGATGCCAATGTCGAGCAGGCGTGGAATGGCGCCGATGGCGGAGTTGGTGTGCAGCGTGGTGTAGACCTGGTGGCCCGTCATGGCAGCGCGGAAAGCCATTTCCGCCGTGTCCGCATCGCGGATTTCGCCGACGAGGATGACGTCCGGATCTTGTCGCATCATCGAGCGAACGCCGTTGGCGAAGTCCAGCTTGGAGGTTTCTGCCACTGAGGTCTGGCGGATCATGGCCATCGGATATTCGACCGGGTCTTCGAGGGTCATGATGTTGATGCCCTCGTCGTTGATGTGACTCAACACCGAATACAGCGTGGTCGTCTTGCCGCTGCCGGTAGGGCCGGTGACGAGGATGATGCCTTCGGGCCGTGCGATCATGAGTTTCAGCATGTCGAGCTGCGGATCGTCCAGACCGAGTTTGTCGAGCGGCACGATGCCTTTTTGCCGATCCAGAATACGCAGCACGATGTTCTCGCCGTGTATGGTCGGCTGGGCGGAGACGCGGAAATCCACCGGGCGGCCGCTGATGTTGAGCGAAATGCGGCCATCCTGCGGGGCACGTGTCTCGGCGATGTTCATGTTGCTCACCACCTTGATGCGCACAGCCATCGCCGGCCAGTAGGATTTATGCAGCGCGCGGATTTGTCGCAGCAGTCCGTCGATGCGATAGCGGATGCGCAGGAAGTTTTGCTCCGGCTCGAAGTGTACGTCGGAGGCGTCGCGCTTCACCGCATCGGTCAGTATGGCGTCGATCAGGCGCACCACCGGCTGACTGTATTCGTCGCTGGATGCGGCCAGGCTGCGCCAATCAATCTCGCCGGTTTCGATTTCGTGCAGGATGCCGTCGATCGACAGTTCGTGGCCGTAATACTGGTCGACGGCACGGGAGATTTCCGATTCGCCGGCCAGCACCGTCTCGATCAGCATGTCGTGCGGCACCAGCGAACGCAGCTTGTCCAGCGCGACGATATCGTTGATGTCCGCCACGGCAACGGTCAGGCGATGCTGGGGCTTGTCGTAATCGAGCGGCAAAATCAGATGGCGCTTGGCGATTTGCTGCGGCACCAGCCGCAGCGCGGCCGGATCGATAATGGCGTGCGCAAGATCGACGCTTTGCTTACCCAGGCTTTCGCTCAAGGCATCGCGCAAGGTCGCTTCGGAAATGAAGCCCAGACTGACCAGCAACTTGCCCACCGGCTGGTGGGACTTCATCTGCTCCAGCAGCGCGATGCGCAACTGATCCTCGCTGATAACACCTTGCGCGATGAGTATTTGGCCGAGCGGCAGGCGCTGCCTTGGTACTACGTTGGCGGGCGAGGTCATTTTCATGTCGCCAAGGTTAACGGTGACAAATGATTAGGGTTGAAGCTCGCGGACGCGGCCGGCGGCCTGGTTCTTGTCGAAGGCGGCGGGGCGTTGCGCGGCGGCGGTGAGTGCATTTTGATAATACTGCAAGGCGAGCCGGGGCTGGCGTATCTGCTCCAGGCTCACGGCGAGATTGAACAGGTAATCCGGATTTTCGGCATCCACCGTGTAGGCGCGGAAGTAGGCTTGCTGCGCTTCGTTCCAGCGGTTCTGCCGCGCGTAGAGGTTGCCCAAAGTGAAGTTCAATGCGGCAGACTCAGGCTGGCCGGACAGGAGTGTTTTCAGGCGGCTCTCCGATTGCACGGGGTCGACCTGGCCGCGCAAGCCGAGCAGGGCCGCTTGCGCTGTTGCGTCTTTGGGGTCGGCCTCCAGGGCGCGCAGATAATAGTCCTCGGCCGCCTCGGGCTGGCCCTGGCGCAGACTGATGGCCGCCAAGCCATGCAAGGCATCGCTGTTCTTGGGCTCGGTGCGCAACACCTGTTCGTACTCGCGTTGCGCGGCGGCGAGGTCACCTGCGCTGTAGGCCTGATAAGCCTGGGCGACGGCCGGGTTGACCTTCAAGTGAGCGGTGGTGATGCGGATCGGGCTGGCCGGTACCGGTGGCTCGCTGGTGAGACGGGCCGCAGGAGCGGCCGCACGTTCCGACCACGGCCTTGCGGCTGGCGCGCTTGACGACGCAGTAGGCGGTGGGGCGGGCTGTAACGCGGACTGCAAAACCGGCTGTGAAACGGACTGTAAAACGGACTGTAAAACGGGTGCCAGGGCGACAGGTGCCGGCGGTCGTGAGCCAGGTTTGGCGCCGATACTTCCTGACGCTTGCAACTGTAGCCAGAAATAAACGCCGATGCCGACGAGCGCGATCAGCGTTACGACGCCGATGACGATGGGGAAAGCGCTGCGCGATTCAGGCTGTTTGGCGGTGAAAAGATTTTGCGCCGAGGCACGATCCCGTTCTTGTTGTTGCGCGGCTTCTGCCGTTGGCTTGGCGCGTGGCGGCGCCACATCCGGTGTGGCCGTGGTGTGAAATTCAGCGTCGAGCAATTCCAGTCGCGTCGGCAATTCCGGCAGGCCGCGTTGGCTAT
The DNA here is from genome assembly GCA_043761745.1 of Rhodocyclaceae bacterium. GTDB lineage: Bacteria > Pseudomonadota > Gammaproteobacteria > Burkholderiales > Rhodocyclaceae > Desulfobacillus. The sequence continues at coordinate 5,099 of JAYUNL010000159.1, read as the reverse complement.
TGGCATCGCTGTTCGCGGCGAAGCCGAGCGCAGTGCTTGCGCCGGCGGGTTCCGACCCGAGCGTATTCGCCTTGCCGGCAGCCGCCGCCTCGGCTAGGCGCTTGGCCTCTTCGGCCTTCTTCAGCGCATCCATGAGGAGACTCACTGCGCTGCGCCTCCCGATCCGCTTAGCTGTGATGCCGGAGGGGCGAAGAAATCCTGGTTGGGCAACTGGCTGCGGAAGTCGCGGTAGTCGCCATTGAGGCTGGGCTCGCGGACCACAATGGGGCGAAGGAAGATCACCAGTTCAGTCTTCGTATTGGTGTCTTTGCGCTGCTTGAAGAGATTGCCGATGCCGGGCAGGTTGCCGAGGCCCGGCACGGCATCGGTGTTGTAGTCGATGTCGTCCTGCATGAGACCGCCCATGACGGCGATGTCGCCATTGGATAGACGCAGCATGGATTCCATTTCGCGCGTCTGGATTTCGGGCACGCGATTTTGGATGGCGGCGGGGATGTCCGGGTTGGGATCGAGCTTGTAGCCAGTGATACGCGAAATAGTGGGACGCACGTTGAGGATGACCATGTCCGATTCGCTAATTTGAGGCGTGATGCTCATCACCAGCCCGACGGAGACCGACTTTGCGGTCGTGGTAACAGACTTGTTGGTGCCCACCTGATTGGTGGTTGAGTCGGACTTGACCTCGAAATAAACGACGTTATCCACCACCTTGAGCATGGCTGTCTGGTTGTTGAGTACGCTGATTTTCGGACTGGATATCACCTTGACGTTGCCGAAGGTTTCGAGCAGGTTGATCGTTGCGGCGATGCCCAGGCCCGGCGCGACGTAGTTGAGGAGGAAATTCTTGCCGGCCGTGGCGAAGGGGTCCGGCACGGGAACACCCGTCGGCGACTGGGCCACTGAGAAGCCGGCGGTGCCGGGGTTGCGCAGCGAGCGCAGACTCTGCCAGTTGATGCCTTGATTGTACTGATCGCTCAGTCGAACCTCGGCGATGGTCGCTTCAATCATGACCTGACGGCGCGAGTTGGCGGTGACCTGTTCTATGTACTCCTGCACTTTCTCGTGCTGCCGCGCAGTCGCGCGGACCACGATGACGCCGGCCTCTGGGTTGGCGATGACCGAAGCGGCCTCGCGGAAAGTGGTGCGCTTGACGACTGTGGTGCCGCTGTTTTGCAAGGCAGCCGGGTTCGGGCTGCCGGCAATGGAGGGCTGCTGGTTGCTGCTGCGTCCGGCAGGCGACGGTGCGCCGGTGCCTGTGGTCGCTTGCAGGTCGGAACGTTCGATCACCGTTTCGCTGCTGCCCTCGGGCAATATCTTGTCGGTCTCGCGCAGGATATCTTTTAGGTTTTTCTCGACCGACTCCCAAAAGCGATTATGCGCGACGCTGCTCACTGAAGTCGTGGAGTTGTTGCCGCCACCGCCAGACCCGGCGGCGGTCGTGCCGGTGGCAGCGGTGCTGGTTGAGGCGATTTGCGTACTGATGGATACCGTGCCGCTCACCTCACGCGACATGTTCACGTAATCCACTTTGTAGGTGTGCAGGTAGGGTGTGTCCGGCATGACGGCCAGATTCGGCCCATCAATCTCCCAGCGTAAATCCACTTGTTTGGCGATGCGCGTGAGCAGTTGCTGCAGGGTTTGATCGATGGCGTTGAGCGTGACGGTGCCGGCGATGCCGGGATGAATATCGACGTTCAGCTTGGCATCGCGCGCCAGGGCGAAGAGCAGCTCCTGCACCCGCACGTCTTTGACAACCACGCTATAGGTCTCGGCCTTGGGTGCGGGCTTGGGTTTGGGTAGGGCAACCGTCTGCTGCACCGGCTGGGGAATTTTGGGTGAGGGCGCGGGCAGCGCGTTTTCGGCGCTGATATGACCCGAAGACGGGTGTTGCAAGGGCGGCGTTGTGCAGGCCGCAAAGAATATCGACAGGAGTGAGGTCGCTATCGTTTTTTTGTGGATGGCTGTCATGGCTAGCCTGATAAAGCGCCTCGAGTATGAGGTTCGATTTTGCATCGTAACACATTAAGACTTACATGCAACTGACTGATTTGACACGCCCTAATGGCGTAATCGTTTAACCTGCCGCAGGTAAGGCCCGTAACTCTTTAAATGCTGCGGAAGCCGCGCCAATGCTTGGCTTGCGGCCGATGGCGAGGGATAGTCGCCGTAAATCACGCCGATGCGGTACGCGCCATCGACTTCCACCGCGTAAACCCTTAGGGCGGCCGGGTCGTCCGGCTTGCCGGCGCGTGTCAGGAAATTCTCGACGTGATCAGTCTGGCTCGCATCGGTGGCGAGAACTTGAATGAACCAGTGTTCGCCTTCGGCTGTCGCCAGCCATTGCCGGGTCTCTTCGATTTTCTTGAGGGTGGTGGGGCCGAGTTTGAGGTCGGCTGGCTTGGCACTTTCCGCAGCTTTTTTTTGCGCGGGCTGGAAGGGGGCAGGGTGGACCGGCGACGCTATTTGAGGCGCTGACGGTTGCGGTGCGGTGGCCGCCGGCGCGGGAGATGACATCACCGGAACTGGCGTAGTTGAAGACGGCGTTGCGGTCGTCGGCGGCAGGGCCACCATGGCCACCACAGCGGTATGCGAGTTATTGGAGGGGGCCGCGACTTCCTGTTCCTGATGCCAGAAGTAAGCCGCCAGCCCGCCAGAAAACAGCATGGCGGCCGCACCGGCAGCGATCCATCGGCTCGATTGTGGCAGGCTGGTCTTGCGGAATTCAGCATCGCGTACCGCCGCTTTGATATGGGCGACGGTGATCTGGTGGGTGTTCTCGGCAAACGCCGCGAGCAGGGCCTTGTCGCAAAGAATGTTGATGCGTCGGGTAAGGCCCAGCGAGGCGCGGGCGATGAGTTTTACCGCCGCTGGCGAAAACAGATCCGGCCCCTTGTAGCCGGCCGCCCGCATGCGGAAATTGATGTAGGCGGCGATATCCGCCCGCACCAGTGGCTCGAGGCCGAAGTTGTGCGTGATGCGCTCTTTCAACTGGCGCATTTCCTGGCGGTTGAGGTTGTCGTTGAGCTCCGGCTGGCCGAACAGCACGATTTGCAGCAGCTTGTGGCGATTGGATTCGAGATTGGACAACAGCCTTATTTCTTCCAGCGTTTCGCGCGGCATGGCGTGCGCTTCGTCGATCAGCATCACCACTTGGCGCCCCTGGCCATACAGTTCGATCAAGTGCTCCTGCAAGGCGCGCAGCACGGCGCTGGCGCGGTTGGTGGCGAGGTTGATAAAAAGTTCGTCCGCGACAGTAAACAAAAACTCGTCGCGCGACAGCGACGGGTTGGCGAGGTAAATGGTGGCGACGTTGGCGGGCAGGCGCTCGATCAGCACGCGGCACAGCATGGTCTTGCCGCTGCCGACTTCGCCTGTCACCTTGACGATGCCTTCGTCATGAGTGATGGCGTAGAGCAGCGCGTCCAGCGTGGCGCCCCGGTTCGCGCCCTCGAAGAAAAAATCGGTGTGCGGCGTGATGCGGAAGGGCGCTTCAGTCAGCCCGAAATGCTCCAGATACACGCGATCTCCCTTTTTGTTACTTCGTATTTTCGTTACGCGGCGCCGAGGTCGCGCTCCAGCACTTCCATACGGTTATAGAGCGTGGTGCGATTCACGCCCAGCAACTTGGCGGCCTGGCTGACGTTACCGTGAGTAAGTCGCAATGCTGCTTGAATATACCCTTGTTCCCAGCGTTGCAGGGTCTCGTCGAGATGGAATTGGCCGCGCTGCTGCAAATGGCGCAGGGCGATTTCCGAGAGTTCGCCGATGTCTTGGGGCGGCAGCCAGCTTTGCGGCAGATTGTCACCCTGGCTGTCCAGTTCATCTTCGAGTTCGGCGGGCGACACGGTGTGGCCTGGATATTTTGTGGCCAGTCGGATGACGATATTGCGCAGCTCGCGCACGTTGCCGGGGAAGTGGTAGTCCTGCCAGCGCGCGGCGGCCTCAAGGGCGAGTTCGAAGGGTGTCAGCCTGGCCTGGCGTGCGTAGAAGTCGCGGAAATGCTTGAGCAGCAGCGTCTTGTCCGTGCCCATGTCGCGCAGCGGCGGCACGTTGATGGTAAACACTGACAGGCGGTGATAGAGGTCGGCGCGAAAGCGCCCTTCGCGCACTTCCTTGCGCAAATCGCGGTTGGTAGCAGCGATGACACGCGCGCGGCTCACCCGCATCTGCGTCTCGCCGACACGCTGGAACTCGCCATTTTCAAGCACGCGCAGCAGCTTGGGCTGTAAATCCAGCGGCAGCTCGCCGATCTCATCGAGGAACAGCGTGCCTTCGGCGGCATCTTCAAAATAGCCGGATTTGGCTTGTGCCGCGCCCGTGAAAGCACCTTTGGCGTAACCGAATAGCGTGGGCTCGACCAGATTGGGCGAAATGGCCGCGCAGTTGAGGGCGAAGTAGGGTTTGTCGCGGCGCCCGGCTGTGCGGTGCAGATAGTGGCTGGCGACGATCTCCTTGCCGCTGCCGGATTCGCCTTCGATCAACACGGGGAAAGGTGATTCGGCATATTGGCCGATCTGAGCGCGCAGCTTTTGCATGGGCACGCTCTCGCCGATCAGGCCGCCGGCTTCTAGCGCGGCGGTGGGTGCGACGCTATGCTCGACCTCCTCGTAGGTGAGGAGGCGATGCAATAGTTGGCGCAACTGCTCGGGCTCGGCCGGCTTGGCGACAAAATCGGCGGCGCCCAGCGCGCGAGCGTGACGGGCGTTGGCCTCGTCGTTCTGACCGGAGAGCACAACGATCTTGATTTCGGGGGCGTGAGCGAGCAGATCGCCGATCAGCGCGTAGCCTTCATCCGGCCGGTGTGGCAGCGGCGGCAAGCCGAGATCGACCAGGGCCAGATCGGGTTGATGGGCGAGACTGCGCAGCAAGGCCACGCACTCGGCGCGCGAACTGGCGCTATGCACATCAAACTCGCGGCCGAGCAGAAAACACAGGGTGTCTATGATAAGCGGATCATCGTCGACGATCAGCAGTGAGGGTCTCTGCGAGGCGGAGGCGGCGGTCATGAGGCGCGTGAATGAAAACGCTATGCCGCCTACTATAGCAGAGGGGCTTGTCAGGGTTGGCTCTCAGCTATTTTGTCGGTGCGACAAAATGGC
>JAYUNL010000158.1:0-23652 GCA_043761745.1 Rhodocyclaceae bacterium | reverse complement strand
GACGGTGTGCAGGACAGGCGTAAGGCGTAGGATGGGTGGAGGTCGGCGTAGTTTGCCGACTGTAACCCATCATTCGGTATCCAATTGATGGGTTACGCGACCAAAGATCCGGGCGCTTCACCCATCCTACATGTCACTTTTGAAATGGAAATGGAATAAAACGCCCAGTCTATTCATTTGCTTCCCCGTTATGCGCGCGGCGAGCCGCCACGCCAGCAGAGTATAATTCCGCCCTTCACAACGATAACAACGAGCATACGCGAAGGCCCATTCATGCAGGAGAAATATAGCCCAGCCGAGATCGAACAGGCCGCACAACAACACTGGGATCAAAGCCTCGCCTTCCGTGCCACCGAGAGCGCGGGCAAGCCCAAGTACTACTGCCTCTCGATGTTTCCCTATCCCTCGGGCAAGCTGCACATGGGCCATGTGCGCAACTACACCATCGGCGATGTGCTGAGCCGCTACCACCGCATGCGCGGCTACAACGTGCTGCAGCCCATGGGTTGGGACGCCTTCGGTCTGCCGGCTGAAAACGCCGCCATGGCCAACAGCGTACCGCCGGCGCAGTGGACCTTCGACAACATCGCCTACATGAAGAAGCAGCTCCAGTCACTAGGCTTCGCCATCGACTGGGCGCGCGAAGTCACCACCTGCAAGCCGGATTACTACAAGTGGAATCAGTGGTTCTTTCTGCGCATGCTGGAAAAAGGCCTCGCCTATCAAAAGACCGGCGTAGTGAACTGGGACCCGATAGATCAAACCGTGCTCGCCAACGAACAGGTCATCGATGGTCGCGGCTGGCGCACAGGCGCGCTGGTGGAAAAGCGCGAGATACCGATGTACTACCTCGCCATCACCCAATACGCCGAGGAATTGCTGAGTGCGCTCGACACCCTGCCCGGCTGGCCCGAGCGCGTGAAGACCATGCAGGCGAACTGGATAGGAAAATCCTACGGCGTGCGTTTCGCCTTCCCTTATGAACTGGCCGGCAAGCCGGAGAAACTGTGGGTGTTCACCACCCGCGCTGACACCATCATGGGCGTGACCTTCTGCGCCGTCGCCGCCGAACATCCGCTCGCCACGCATTCCGCAAAGCACAACCCTAAGCTCGCCGCCTTCATCGAGGAATGCAAGCAAGGCTCGGTCATGGAAGCCGACATGGCGACCATGGAGAAGAAGGGCATGCCCACCGGCATCTTCGTCACCCATCCGCTGACTGGCGAGCAGGTGGAAGCTTGGGTCGGCAACTACGTGCTGATGGGTTACGGCGAAGGCGCGGTAATGGCGGTGCCGGCGCACGATGAGCGCGATTTCCACTTCGCCAAGCAGTACGGCCTGCCGATTAAGCAGGTAATTAGCGTGCCGGGGCAGAGCTTCTCTCTCGATGCCTGGCAGGAATGGTATGCCGACAAGGAGCATGGCGTCTGCGTGCATTCCGGCAAGTACGACGGCTTGACCTACAACGATGCAGTAAATGCCATCGCTACCGATTTGAACACCAAGAATCTCGGCGACAAGCAAGTGGTGTGGCGCTTGCGCGACTGGGGCATTTCGCGCCAGCGCTATTGGGGCTGCCCCATCCCGCTCATTCATTGCGAGCAATGCGGCACAGTGCCGGTGCCCGACGATCTGTTGCCGGTGGTGCTGCCGGAAGATTGCGTGCCGGACGGCTCGGGTAATCCGCTCAACAAGCGCGAAGACTTTCTCGCCTGCACCTGCCCGAAATGCGGCGCGAAGGCGCGGCGCGAGACGGACACCATGGACACCTTCGTCGATTCGTCCTGGTACTACACACGCTATGCCTGCGCCGACAACGGCACGGCGATGGTGGATGCGCGCGCCGAATACTGGCTGCCGGTCGACCAATACATCGGCGGTATCGAGCATGCGATTCTGCATCTGCTCTACTCGCGCTTCTGGACCAAGGTCATGCGTGATCTGGGACTCGTGAAATTCGACGAGCCTTTCAAGCAACTGCTCACGCAAGGCATGGTGCTGAACGAAATCTATTTCAGAAAACCAGAGTCTGGCCGCATGGCCTACTACAACCCGGCCGACGTGGAATTGAAGCACGATGACAAAGGCAACCGTATCGGCGCAGTGCTGAAGAGCGATGGACAGCCGGTGGAATCCGGTGGCATCGGCACCATGTCGAAGTCGAAAAACAACGGCGTTGATCCGCAAGCGCTGATCGAGCAATACGGCGCCGACACCGCGCGCTTCTTCATGATGTTCGCCAGCCACCCGGAGCAAACGCTGGAGTGGTCGGATTCGGGTGTGGATGGCAGCTATCGTTTCTTGAAGCGCGTGTGGACTTTCGGCTGGCGGCTGAAGAATGAGTGGCTCTCCAAGGCTAAGGCGGTGAAGCTCGATACCAAACTCGAAGAAGGGCTCGCAGCCGCGCGTCGCGAGGTTCACGGCAACCTGAAGCAGGCCAACTACGACCTGGCCAAGTTGCAATTCAACACCGTGGCCTCGGCCACGATGAAAATGCTCAACGCACTGGAGCGCGCGCCGGGTCCAGGTAGTGCCGCGCACGCCGCTGTGGTGTCAGAAGGCTTTAACATCCTGCTCAGATTGCTCTCGCCCATCACGCCGCATATCTGTCATGATCTTTGGCGTGAGCTGGGCTACGGCGACGACATCCTGCAAGCTCCCTGGCCGGAGCCCTTGGCAGCCGCGCTGGCACAGGATGAAATCGAACTGATGCTGCAAGTGAATGGCAAGCTGCGCGGCGCGGTAAAGGTGCCGGCGACGGCGGCCAAAGAACAGATTGAACAGGCGGCCCTGGCCTCCGAAGCCGCGCAGAAACACATGGACGGCAAGCCCGCAAAGAAGGTGGTAGTCGTGCCGGGCAGGCTTGTGAATATCGTTGTTTGAGTGAACCGCCAAGGACGTCAAGAATGACCAAGCTCAGTAAAGACACAGCCAGACAACTCGACTCATGGCGTTCATTGCGTCGTGGTGGTTTCCTGTTGGGATGCGCACTCATCCTCGCCGCCTGCGGCTTTCAGTTGCGAGGCGCGCAGCCGCTGCCGTTTCAAAGCCTATATGTCGCGGTAGGTGACACCGAGCTGGGCGCCGCGCTAAAGCGCAACATCCGCGCCTCGGGCAACACGCGCGTGACCGAAACCGCGCAGGAAGCGCAAGCAACCTTCACCGTCGCTGCCGAGGCGCGTGAGAAAAACATTCTCAGTCTATCTTCCGCTGGTCGCGTGCGCGAATTCCAGTTGCGCTACCGCTATGCGTTCCGCGTCAGCGACGGCAAGGGGCGTGACTACCTGCCATTAACTGAAATCTCCGTAACGCGCGACATCACCTTCAGCGATCAACAGGTGCTCGCCAAAGAGCAGGAAGAAACCCTGCTCTGGCGTGACATGCAAAACGATCTCGTGCAACAGATCATGCGTCGTCTCGCCGCAGTGAAAATCGACGGCTGAATTTTTGACGCGGATTTTGCGGATGAAGTGGATGAGCGCGGAGACTCAAAATTCGATCCGCGTTTATCAGCGTAAATCGGCGTTCTAATCCCCATGCAACTGCGCTCAGACCAGCTTCCCGTACACCTCGCCAAAACCCTGGCGCCGCTCTACATCCTGCATGGCAACGAGCCGTTGCTGGTGATTGAAGCGGCCGACAGCATCCGCACGGCCGCGCGCGACAAAGGCTACACCGAGCGCGAAGTGCTGGTGAGCGGTCAAAGTTTCAAATGGGACGCTTTGCATATGGCGGCCGGCAATATGTCGCTCTTCGGCGGCAACAAGCTGGTGGATCTGCGCATCCCCAACGGCAAGCCGGGGCGCGAGGGCGGCGACGCTTTGCAGCGCTATGTCGAGCGTATGGCCGAGGGTGTGGTCACTCTGATCACGCTGCCAGAACTCGACTGGGCCGCGCGCAAGACCGCCTGGTTTGGCGCTTTGACGAATTCCGGTGTGGCCATGGAACTCAATGCGCCGCCCATGGCCGATCTGCCGGACTGGATTGCGCAGCGTCTGGCGCGCCAAAAGCAGTCCGCCGAACGTAGCGCGCTGGAGTTCATCGCCGAACGTGTGGAAGGCAATCTGCTCGCCGCGCACCAAGAGATTCAAAAACTCGGCCTGCTCTACCCGGCTGGCGAATTGAGCCTGCCACAAGTGGAAGATGCGGTACTCAATGTGGCGCGCTATGATGTAGACAAGCTGCGTGCGGCCCTGCTGGCGGGCGATGCGGCGCGATGCGCCCGCCTGCTCGACGGTCTGCGCGCGGAGGACGCGGCGCCGCCCTTGTTGCTGTGGGCTTTTGCGAGCGAGATACGCGCCCTCATCGGCCTGCGTGCCGCTGCGGACGAGGGCCGGCCGCTGGCGGCGGCCTTGCGCGCCGAACGCGTGTTCGACGATCGTCGCGCCGCCGCTTTGCAGCGGGCATTGCCGCGCTTCCGCGAAGCGCAATTGCGCGCGGCCTTGCTGGCGGCGGCACGCATAGATCGCATGATCAAGGGTCTCACCAAAGGCGATATCTGGGACGAATTTTTGCAGCTCGCGCTGCGGCTGGCGATGAAATAGTTTCGTGTTTCTGGTTTCGAGTTTCGGGTTGCGAATTGGCGCTCCTTGAACTCAAAACTCAAAACTCAAAACTCGGAACACCAAAATGAACATCAAAGACTACATGCACAACCTGGGCCGCAAAGCGCGTGCCGCTTCGCGGCTCATGGCCCGCGCAGCGACTAACGCGAAGAACCAGGCGCTGCTTGCCATGGCGGCGGCGATACGACGCGACGCGCAGAAATTACTTGCTGCCAATCGCGCAGACATGGACGCCGCCCGCGCCGCCGGCCTCGATGAAGCGTTGCTGGATCGTTTGGCGCTGACGGAAAAATCCATCGAGACGATGGCCGAAGGCCTGGAGCAGATCGCCGCGCTGGCCGATCCCATAGGCGAAATCAGTGATCTCAAATTCCGCCCCACCGGCATCCAGGTCGGCAAGATGCGCGTGCCGCTGGGCGTGGTTGGCATCATCTACGAAGCGCGGCCTAACGTCACCGTGGATGCGGCGGGGCTGTGCCTGAAGTCGGGTAACGCGGCCATTCTGCGCGGCGGCTCGGAAGCCATACGCTGCAATCGCGCCCTCGCCGCGCTGGTGCTCGAAGGCCTGCGCGCCGCCGGCCTGCCCGAAGCGGCGGTGCAAGTGGTCGACACTACCGACCGCGCTGCCGTCGGCGAGCTTATCACCATGAAAGATTTTGTGGATGTCATCGTGCCGCGCGGCGGCAAGGGGCTGATCGAACGTATTTCGGCGGAGGCGCGCATCCCCGTCATCAAGCATCTCGACGGCATTTGCCATGTGTATATCGATGACGATGCGGACATCGAAAAAGCCATACGCATCGCCGACAACGCCAAGACCCAGCGCTACGGCACCTGCAACACCATGGAGACGCTGCTGGTGGCGGCCGACATCGCGCCGGAAGTATTGCCCGTGCTGGCAAAGATTTACCTCGACAAAGGCGTCGAACTGCGAGGCTGCGCCGCCTCACGTACCCTGGTGCCACAGATGAAGCAGGCGACTGAAGAAGACTGGCGCACAGAGTATCTCGCGCCCATACTCTCAGTACGCATCGTGAATGGGCTGGATGAGGCGATGGAACACATCAACACCTACAGCTCGCAGCACACCGACGCCATCGTCACCGAGGACTACAGCAAGGCCATGCGCTTTCTACGCGAAGTCGATTCCAGCTCGGTGATGGTAAATGCGTCGACGCGTTTAGCCGACGGCTTCGAGTACGGCCTGGGCGCGGAGATCGGTATTTCCACCGACAAGCTGCACGCACGCGGCCCGGTCGGCCTCGAAGGGCTAACGAGTCAGAAATGGATCGTGCTGGGCAATGGCGAGGTGCGCACTTAATTTTGAGGCGAAGGAGGCGAACATGCGACAACTGCTGAAAGTTTTCCTGACTGGTTTGGCGCTGCTGCTGCCCCTGCTACCCGGGGCAGCACAGTGCGCAGAAGTGGCCGGCGTGAAGCTGGACGACAAAACCCACCTCGGCAACGCCGACCTCGTACTCAATGGCGCCGGACTGCGCAGTCGCATGTTCTTCAAGGTCTATGTCGCCGGCCTGTATCTGCCGGAGAAGGCGAGCAACACCGACGCCGTTTTGGCGATGCCCGGAGCGAAACGGATATATATCACCACCCTGCGCGAATTGACCGCCGAACAATTTGCCGAGGCGCTGGTGAGCAACATCGAAAAGAATCACAGCGCGGCCGACTATGCGCCGTTGAAAGCGCGCGTAGAAGAATTCCGCAGCGCCATCCTTTCGATTAATGTTGCACCCAAAGGTGCCCTCGTCACGCTGGATTATCTGCCGGAGAGCGGCGCGCGCTTCGCAGTCAATGGACAAGCCAAGGGCAAAGATATCGTTGGCGAAGATTTCTATCGCGCCCTGCTGAAAATCTGGCTGGGCAATGCGCCGGTGCAAGAAGACCTGAAAGAAGCCTTGCTAGGCAAACCGCAGTAATTCACGAATAGGGGCGGTCATGAACAAAAGCACAGAGCAAAAGTTCGATGCCGTGGTCGCCGCGCCCTTCGGTGCGCTGGGCGTGCAGGTTGATGAGACGGGGGTGGTCAGCATTGCTTTTCTCCCGCCCGGCACCCAAGCCCGGCCCGCGCAGACGCCACTCGCCGAGCGCGCTTGCGTGCAGTTGCAAGCCTATCTGGATAACCCCAAGCGCGGCTTCAAGCTGCCACTGAAGCCGGTCGGCACACCATTCCAGCAACGCGTCTGGGATGCCATAGCAGCGATCCCGCGCGGAGAGACGCTCACCTACGGCGACATCGCCCGCGAGCTGAAGAGCGCGCCGCGCGCCGTAGGACAAGCCTGCGGTCGCAATCCGCTGCCTGTCGTTGTGCCCTGCCATCGCGTCATCGCGGCGAGGGGAGGACTAAACGGCGGGCTGGGCGGCTTTGCGCGTTCGGGCGGCGGTTATCTGCTGGAGGCCAAGCGCTGGCTCCTGGCGCACGAAGGCGCGCTTTGACACTGACTGCGACCGACGCATCGCTGCTTGATCGCTTCACCGACACGCTATGGCTGGAAGCGGGCCTGTCGCGCAACACGCTCTCAAGTTACCGCGCCGATTTGTCGCAGCTCGCGCTTTGGCTTGCCGCACACGGTAAAACGCTGGCGCAACTGGAGGCCGGCGACCTGCATGAATACCTGCGCGATTTCAGTCGCAAATCAAAAGCCAGCAGCCAGCGCCGGCTGATCTCGGCGCTGCGCCGTTTCTACCGCCACCTGCTTGCGGTGAACGAAATCAATATTGACCCAACGCTGCATATCGAACCGCCCGCTCACGCCGAACGCTTCCCGAAAACGCTCTCTGAAACGCAAGTTGAAGGCCTGCTCGCCGCGCCCGATGTCGATACGCCGCTGGGGCTGCGCGACCGCGCCATGCTGGAAGTTTTGTACGCCACCGGTCTGCGCGTTTCCGAACTGGTGGCCTTAAAGCTGTTCGAGGTGAGCTTGAACGACGGCGTCGTGCGCGTCTTCGGCAAGGGGGCGAAAGAACGCCTGGTTCCCTTGGGGCAGGAGGCCATCGCGTGGCTGGAACGCTACTTGAAAGAAGCGCGGCCGCCGATTTTGCAAGGCCGCAACTGCGAAGTGGTGTTTGTGACGCGACGTGCGGCCGGCTTGTCGCGGCAAATGTTCTGGAATTTGATCAAGCGCTATGCGCCGGTAGCGGACATCGATCCCGCGCGCATCTCGCCCCACACTTTACGCCACGCCTTCGCCACCCACCTCATCAATCACGGTGCTGACTTGCGCGTAGTGCAGCTCCTGCTGGGCCACGCAGACATCTCCACCACGCAGGTTTATACCCACGTTGCGCGCGAACGCTTGAAGTCGCTGCACGCCAAACATCACCCGCGCGGCTGAAGCCGCGAAAAAAAACGGCACCCGAAGGTGCCGCATTTAATTCCCAATGAAGGTCGACTCAGGCTTTGGCTTTCTCGCGGGCCTGACTGCTCGTATTCGCGTCGCGCCAGAAGAAGAAGCGCGCCAGCGCCGGACTGAGCAGAATGGCGCCGAACATGCTGAACATGAACATCACCGTCAGCATGATGCCCAGATCGGCCTGATAGCGCAGCAGCGAAAAGGCCCAGGTCGCCACACTGACCGAGAGCGTGAGGCCGGTGATGACTACCGCGCGGCCGGTTTCGCGCAGCGCCGTGCCGTAGGCTTCGTGGAAACCCAGGCCGTCGTCCTGGCGCAGGTGCAGAAAGCGCGAGAAGGTATAGACACCGTAGTCCACACCGATGCCCACGCCCAGCGCCGTCACGGGCAGCGTCGCGACGCGAAGGCCAATATCAAGCACGGCCATCATCGCATCGGCCAGCAAGGTCACCAGCACCAGCGGCAGAATGACGCACAAGGTGGCCCGCCAGGATCTGCGCAGGCCGAGGAAGGTGACAATGGTGACGGCGATATACACCCACATCAGCATCTTCGGTTCGGTGGCAACGACGGTTTCGTTCACTGCACCATCCACGCCCAGTGGGCCGGCAGCAAGCTCGAAAGTTGGCATGCCGGGGTTGTTGGCCGAGAAGGCTTTCACGGTATCGAGGAGACGCGTAATCGTCTGCGCTTTGTGATCCCCAGCGAAGATGTAGATCGGCATTACCGTGCAATCGAGATTGCGCAAGCCACTCGCCGCCGGCACATTATCGGCAGCCAAAGGTATCAGCCCTGGGCCCTTTTGCAGCGCGACGTGCTTGGGGTTGCCCTCATGCAACGCCGCGTTGATGTTCTTGATTACCGACGCGAGACTAACGACGGCGCGCACGCCTTCGGTATGCGTCAACTCCCAGGAAAGCCGATCGATGCGTCGCAGCGGCTCGTACTCGAAGCAGGAATCACGCACCGCCGCAGCGACCACCACCAACACGTCGGAACTCAAGTCGAAACGGCTAACGATGGCTTCGATATCGCGGTTATAGACTGAGTTCGGATACAACTCGGATGCTCCCGCATGCGTGTCTCCCACCACTCTATGCTGACCGACCATCGCCGCCGCAATGCCCAGCACGAGACTGCCAACGACCAGAGCCGAAGCAACGGGTAGATCGGTGGTTTTCGCCAGTGCATTCCAAAGCCATTCGCTGCGCGTGAGCGCGTTGCCTACTTTGGGCTTGCCCGAGGTTTCTCTGACATAGGTCAGCAGCACCGGCAGCACGGTCAGTTTGCAGACGCTGACGACTGCCACACCGACAGCGGCCATCAGTGCAATATCTCGAATCACGCCAATGGGAATAAACAGCAGCGTGCCGAAACCGATTACGTTGGCCGCCAGCGCCGAAATGCCCGGCGCGAACAAGCTGCGGAAGGCATTGCGCGCGGCGTCCAGCGGCGTCATGCCTTCGCTCAGGCCTTCCAGTTGCATGTTCAGCACCTGGATGCCGTGGCTGACCGAAATGGCGAAAATCAGGAATGGCACAATGGCCGAGAGCGGGTTCATGCCGACGCCGCTGGCGCCGGTGAGGCCCAACTGCCAGATCACGGTTGTGACGGAAGTACTGAGCAGCAGCAAACTCATTTTCCAGGAGCCGGTGTACCACCACACCAACATGAGCGTCAGCACCACACTGATGGCGAAGAACAACAGCACGACCTGCGCACCTTCGACAATGGCGCCGACCAGCGGTGCGTAGCCGATGATGTGGATCTGTACCTTGTCCGAGTCGTAGCGCTTGCGGATATCATTGAGTTTTTCCGCGACATCTACATAGTTGATCGGCTGGCCAGTCTGGAAATCCTTGTCGCGCAATTCACCGACCACCATTGCCGCCGTGCCGTCTCGGGACACCAGGCTACCGATCAGATCGCCGCGCAGCACGTTGCGCCTAACCATGTCGATACCGGCGGGCGTTGGGGTGTAGGACTGCGGGATAATCGCCTGGGATTCGAGGCCACCTTCAACGCTTTCGGTGTAACGCACGTTGGGCGTCCAGATTGAACGCATCGTGGTGCGGTTTACACCGGAAATAAAGAAGACTTCGTCGTTGACCTTCTTCAGTATCTCCAGGAATTCAGCATCGTAGATACTGCCTTGTTTGGCGCGCACCGCCACGGTGATGCGGTTCGCACCGGTGACAAAGGCCTCGTACTTCAGCAGTGTCTGGATATACGGATGTTGCAGCGGCACCTGCTTTTCAAAGCTGGCATCGATCTTGAGATGCGACGCCGCGTAGCCAGCAGCCAAGGTGATCAATACCCACAACACCAGCCACAGGCGACGGTGGCCAAAGCATAAATTTTCGAGCCAGGCAGTCATGGCGTGGTCAGTTTAAAAACGTTGGGAACGGAGCGGCCCAATAGAAGGGCGCTGCTCGACGACAGGGGCACGGCAGTATTAATGGGGCTGTGGTCGGCCAACGACGCGGCTGTAAAGCTGCGTCCGCCATCGGTGCTCTGCAAGACTGTGCCTTCCGCACCAGCGAGCACAATAGTACTCGGCGACAGCGCAACGCCGGCAATCAAGCCGACGGTTGTGTTGGAGGCAATCTTGGTCCAGGACTGGCCCCGATTTTCTGAGAGATAAATCGTGCCGCGCATGCCGTGCAGGAGCACCGCTTTATCAGTCACCAGCACCCCCCAGAAAGAGCCCTTGTAACCGGTTTGCAGCAACTTCCAGTTGGCGCCATGATCGCTGGAACGAAGTACTTTGCCTTGCTCCCCGGCGATGTAGATGTTGCCATCGGGGCTACCGTTAATCGCCTTCAGGTGCATATCGCCCTGACCGATGTCGCGTTTCTGCCAAGTCTTGCCGCCGTCTTTTGTTTCCAGCAAAAAGCCAAAAGAACCCACCGTGAAGCCGTGTTCCTTGTCAGCAAAATAAACACCCAGCAGGGGATCAGATGCCTGCATGTCCGGCGTCCGGGCGGTCCAGGTAGCGCCGCCGTCAGTGGTCTTCAGAATGGTGCCGTGATGGCCGACAGCCCATCCGGAACTTTCATCGATGAAGCGGACTTCGGTTAGCGTTTCTTCCGTGGGCGCTTGCTGCAGCGCCCATTTTTGGCCGCCATCAGCGGATGTCAAAATTAGACCCCATTCGCCTACCGCAATGATGCGCTTGCCTACGGCGACGGCATCGTAGACCGGGTACATTCTGAGATCCTGAGCGGGGATTTCCTTAGGCCAAATTTCCTTCGCCCAAGCCAGACTGGGCGCGACACAAAGCATGCTCAGAATCAGCAACCACTTTTTCACAGTTATTCCTCGAAACGAAACCTGCCGGCACCGCAACACGCGGATACCGGCAGGGATAGTAGACACGATCGCTTAGCGCTGACCTTGACGCAGGCTGTCAGGCGAATAGAACGAGGCGTTCTGATGCGGCACGTCGTACTTGTACGACTCAGACCAGAGTTCAACATAGTACTTGTCGTCGAGCAGGTCGTAATTGACGCGTAGCTCGGGCACGCAAGCAGGCCGGTCGTAGTAATTCACCAACTGAGTTTCAGCCGTACGCCACAGCTTACCCTGGGCGTCGTACATGTCGGCGGCCAGGATGTACCAACTGTCCTCGTCGATATACATGACGCGCTTCGGATAGATATGACGCATGCCGGGCTTGAGCGTCGCTTCGACGACCCACACGCGATGCAACTCGTAGCGCATCATGTCGGGGCTGAGACGGGTCTTGCCAACGACCTTGTTGCGTTCGGCCGGCGCCATGTTGACCGCCTTGTAAGCGTTGTAGCCGACGTATTTCTCCGTCTTGCCGACAATCTTCCAGTTGTAGCGCTCCAGAGACTCACTGAACATATTGCGCTGGTCGATGGTTAGGAGACCCTGAGAATCCGGATCCGGCGCATCGTGACGTGTATCGGCACCGCGCAAGGTGCGACGCAAGGCGGTGAGATACAACCAGGCTTCGCGCTTGCTGGCGGACTGGTCGAGCGGATCCTGAATCAGGATGATCGTACCCTTGCGACGAGCGGGCGACAGCGTCGTCACCTTGGTCAGGAAGTTGTATTTCTCCAGGCCTTCCTTTTCCTTGCTGCCGTTATCCATATGATACGGAAAGGTGGCTTCTTCCAGTTGCTGGGTCCGTTCAAAGCTACCATCGCCGCTCACCAGGAAGCCGTCGTTCAGCGTGCTGAACTTCGTCGCGCCATAGTAGTTGGCCTTGTGGTTCCACATGAGCTCCTCACCCGTTTTGGGGAAGGCGAAGGCGAAACCACCGACTGCGTCGATCAACGCGTTGCCATCCTTGGAAAGCTTGGCCTTGAGAACGTTATCCGCTGTCTTCTTGTAGATGCTTTCCGGATAGGCGCAAGAACGGTGCGTCGGATAGATCACCATCTTCTCTTCCGGACCGCGTTTCAAGAGCGCAATCTGCCCGGGCGTGAGCTTGTCCTTGTATTGTTCGACGTTGGCCGCCGTGATAGTGGCGACTGGCTTGTCGCTGGCAAAAGGATCGGGGTATTTAGTCCCGGCCACCACACCAGTGACGCCTTTTGGAATACCCGATAACGGCGCCCACTCAGGGATGGTTCCGGCCGCGTTACCCTTGCGCTCGGCACCGACCGACGTGACATCCGGGCCGCCCAGTTTGGCCTTCTCTTCCGCAGTGCCGGCATGCGCCATCGTGCTCCCCAGAGCACAGAGCGCAACTCCCCCGAGTAAAGCTCTCCATTTCAAAATCATTTCATTCTCCCGATTTGGGGGCCTGGACTTCCAAAGAAGCCCGGGCCAATTTACAAAAAATGCGTGTTTTCCTTAATCTCTGCGCCTATCAGAACGTGTACTTCGCCGAGGCCGAAATATAGTCTCGATCGCTCAGCACGCGATCACCGCGAGCCGAATGGTCGGAAATATTCGTGTAGCTCAGTTCGAAGCTAATATCTGGCGCCGACTCGTGGTGCACCTGGATGGCGGGCTGAACCTGCAAGCGCCCCTTGAAGAAGGGCGACTGATCAACGTTATCGCCAAGCAGCCAAACCTGAGCCTGCAATTTCGGCGTGATAGTCCACTCCGAGCCGCCGACACGGTAGTAGTTCAGCGCGCCCACCGCGATCACGGTGCTATGCCACTTGTCGGTGACCGCCGTCGGGGTAATCTTCTGATCCGGCAGGTCGGTGCGAATGACCATACCTTCCAGGAAGAAGGAACCACCACCAGCACTCAACAGACTTGGCAACATGTCGCTACCCGTCAGGGTCCAGTTGGCGCCGAGGTTGAAGGCGGCCTGAGAAACACGCGTGTAACCTTTGACATAGCCGGTAGCATCCGCAGAGTACTGTAGCGGGTTTATCGGGAACGGAAGGCCCGGGACGAGCATGTTGATGCCGCACTTCGGGCCCAGAGGAGTGAATGCGGCGCAGAGGGCGGCGTTGGCTCGCGCAATGGCCACGCCTTCCGGATTCAGGCCGACCGGATAGTCTTGGCGATAAGTCACTTCGCCCCAAAGGCCGGCCGAACCGGCGTTGGTGTTGAAGCTCACGCCAAAAGTCTTAATATCTTCTGGATAAGCCCACTGATATTGCTGCGCTGGCAACAGAGGTGGGCCGAAGCCGGGGTTCGGCACCGCGAAACCGTAACCATCGACTTTTTGCGCACGAGCATGGAGGTTTTGGTAGTAGAAACCAAAACCCCAGCCTTCGTCAGGTAAGTTCAGGAAGGCGGCCAAACCATACTGGCCATTTTTCTTGGGCGCGTCATTGGCACGCCGAGTGACCACTGTTGGCGCCAAGCCAGCCGGTAGATCCGCTGGCAGCGCCTCGAATGGGCCCGCACCTAGACCAACAATATCGCTATCGCTAAAGAAGGTGCCAACCGGATCAAACTGGTATTTGGCACGCTGCATCTGATAAAAGCCTTGTAAGGTCAGGATATTGTTGGCCCGGAAAGTAGCCTCCGCCGCGCCCAAAGGAAGCATGCCATCCTTCAAGGTGGCGCCGGGTTGGCGCAGACGGTTGAAATCCAGTGTGTTGAACATATTAATGCCGCCACCCAGGAATTTGGCTTCGCCCCAGGCGATTGTCTGCTTACCCAGCTTTAGCTCGAGCTTGCTGTTGTCGCCCGTCTGGAAGTCTCCCGACCAATACGCATCGAGCAAACGGAAACGATTGCTGAGCGCGTCCTGTTGCGCCTGCCCCATATGTTCCCGCACCGTCTGGTTGCCAAAGACCGGCGGTAATACCGAGAAGTTGGCGTAGGGAGCAACCTGAGTGTAGGTATAAAGATCATTACGCTCGATGCGATAATCATAAATATAGCTGCCACGCAGCAACACCCGCATGTTCTCGTACTCGGCCTCGATCGTACCCAACAGACTGGTCGGCGCTGAAACAAGGTCGCCTCTACCAAAATTCAGGTTGCCGTCATCCTGAACGTTTTTGCCCGGGCCGCCCGTGCCGCCGCCTTGCCAGCCGATCAGCTTCTGGTTGCGACTTTCGGCGCGCCAGCTAAACCCCTGGGATACTTCGCCGTCAACCGTCCACTTCACGGCACCCGTTTCCCAGCTTTCCGCGTGCGCGCTGCCAGCAAATATCATGACGCCTGCCAGCATAGACACCGCTGCAGCGGAGCGCATTGGTGTAATCATCAGCCCTTTTTTCATTCTTTTACCCTCCTCGCTTTCAAGATTTCGAGTCGAACCCATGTTGCAAAACTCCTTTGTTTAGCTGAGCGGCAAATGCCGTTCAGCCCCCTCTCAAAGCCGCTTGCCTTTCGCGTATTGCACACGACCGACGAAGAATTCCGCGTCGTTCTCACTAGGATTGATGCCGATAGCGCGCAAGGCGCCACGGGCTTCTTCCATTTCGTACTGGACCATTTTCATGCACGGCTGGCGGGTGTAGCCGCCATTGCCGCCGACCAGCCACTGGTAATACTTCTGCTGCGGCCAGTGATAGGTACCAATCATTTGCGTCGGCATAAACTGCTTTTCAAACACCAGGCGGGCCGGCGTGAGACGCCAGTAAATCTCCAAGGCCTCGTCGCGCTTGCCTTCGAGCAGCAACTTGAACATGTTGGTGACATAGGGCTTTTCCGGTGATTGCATGAGCTCATACGCACCGGCGCCGGCGAACTGGAGCTTGAAGTGCTTGGTAAGCATAGGCCACCAGCGTTCCCAAGGGAATTGCACGACCACTTTATCGCCCAGCCGATCAAACGCTTCGCCGATAAAACCCGGCTCCAGGAGACCGAACTTGCAGCTCACGACGTTTTCAATGTCGGCGATGCGCTCAAGTATATCCAGGGGGAAACCGCAGGGATGGAAACGACCGAAATTGAATTTGTGGCTGGGATAGAGAACGATGGCAAGGTCTGGCGCCGCATCGCAAACGCGCTTGCTGACTTCGTAAATCTCTTCGGGAGTCTGAGGATAGAAAGTAAACGGGTACCCGAGCAGCGCCGTATGGGCGCCGGCCTTGGCGGCATGTTGGGCCATGGCAATATTCTGTTCGATACTGTTGAAAATCAGCGTGACGCCGACCCCAACCTTATCCTTGGCCTCGTCGGTCGCAATGGTGACGAAGCGCTTGGCTTCCTCGAAGGTTACGCCGGCCTCAAGCGTCAGCAGCGTAGACACAAAACCATGTTTGACGGCTTGGCGGATGTCGTGACGGATACCTTCTTCGTCTAACTCCTGAAGATCGGGAGTAAATGAGGGGAATGTGCAGTTCTCAATCCCGCGAAGATGCTGCTTCGCCCACTGCTTCATTTCACTTCTATGAACCTGCATATTCTTTCCTCAATGAGTTGCTTTGCTAAGTTGACGCTTTTTTGGCACAAGATTGCGAACATAATTCCCCGCATTGCGGTGTGTCTAACATAGCATAGGGCTTCACCTCCTCCCTCAATTTTGCCTACGAAATATCGATGTGTGCGGTGCAATATGTTGCATAAATACTACATACAACAAGGATTTACTTTCATCTTGGGTTGTGTACTGAGCAGTTAATATATGCCTTTAGCATGGCTGCTGATGGCCTGGAAAACAGGCGCGTGGACTCAGAGTTTCGGCAGGTGTGTTCACTGTTGTTTTGTCACGCAAACTATCGGTGAACGGTCTTCAGGTCACTGAGTCACGTCACTGATTTGGGCCAATGGGCAATCAAGTGTTCCGCCGTGCGCAAGCCGAGGGCGTGGATGGTGTAGGTCGGGTTTACCGCGCCGGCCGTGGGAAAGAGGCTGGAGCCAGCCACCAGTAAATTGTTTACATCGTGACAACGACCATAACTATCGGTGACGGAATTGGCGGCATCCGTACCCATCACGGTGCCGCCGGCAATGTGCGCGAAGACCGGCGGCGCCGACCAATATTCTTTGCTACCGGCCGCCTTGTAGATGGTCTTACCCTGCTCGATGGTGTGCACCCAAAGTGCCATCGCCTCATTGCCCAGGGTGTGGCTCACGCGTGGCAATGGGAGGCCGAAGCGGTCTTTCTCAGACGCCAGACTTACGCGATTCGCATCATCGGGCAAGCTTTCACACAGCGCACCGAGGATCGCCAGATGCTTGGCGCCGCGCTTCATGAAATCATGCAATGCCGGCCCCATGATATCGGGCCGGGTATTGGCGATGCCAAGTAAATCGTTCGGTTTCACCGCATTAGCGATAGCCCACATGGTGCTGCCGAAAGACCGGCCAGGCTGCTGTTTAGCATATCCATCCTGACAGGTCAGTTGCGCGCCACTGACACCCAAATGGCAATCGGTTTCTTCATCAAACATGCCATAGAGCTGTGCCAACGCGTGTGCCATGATCGACTTGCCGACCAGACCGCTGGAATTGGCAATCCCGTGCGGTTGTTTGGCACTGGTTGAACTGAGGAGAATGCGACTGTTCTGAATCGCTGCGGAGGCGAGAATAACCACGGAAGCATGCAACGTTTTGCGTGCGCCTTTGCTATCGAAGTATTCCACGCCCGTCGCGTGATTGCGCTTATCGACCTGCACGCGCGCAACGGTGCTGTGGGTCAGGAACTGCGCACCTGCGGCTTGCGCTTGCGGAATGTAAATGGCGAGCGGATTCGCCAGCGCCATGATGGGGCAACCGGCGTCGCACCAACCATCGTAGAGGCAAGCGGCGCGGCCCTTGTAGGGCTGCGAAAGAATCGCCGCCGGGTACGGTGCGGTCGTCATGCCCAAGGCATGAAAGCCACGCGCCAACAGCTCGCCCTGCTTGAACACCGGCAGCGGTGGCAAAGGATAAGGAGCACCGGCCGGACGCCACACTTCTGCGGCCGCGTCGCCCGAAAGCCCGACTTCTTCCTGGATGCGGTCGTAAAAGGGCCGCAGATCGTCGTAGGCGATGGGCCAGTCGCGACTGCGGCCGTAAAGAGATTTCAGCCGAAAGTCTTCCGGATGCAAGCGTGGCCAGCCGGCGTAATGATGCAAAGCCGCGCCGCCCAAGCCCCAGCCGGAAGCCATGTTGTAACCGATCGGATGCTTGCCACCAGAAAGCACGGGCGCACCGCCCCACTTCAAGCGTCTGGCCCAAATTTGCGAGCTGACCATGTCGCCGCTTTTCCAGGCCGGGCCCGCCTCAAGCACCACCACGCGCCTACCCGCCTGGGCCAGCTTGGCTGCCAGCAAACTGCCAGCGGCCCCTGCGCCCACGATGATCACATCAGTTTTCTTGCTGCTCGCCATTTCGCTACCTCGTGGAGTACGACAGCAGCGACTTAGCGCGCGTACTCGTCCCAGTGCTTGATCATGTGCTCCGCCGAGCGCTCGGCAACCGCATAGAGCGTGTACGTCGGACTGCTGCCGCTGCCCGCCGGGAAAAGCCCGCTACCGGCCAGAACAAGGTTGGGCACATCGTGCGTGCGACCATAACCGTCGCATACGGATGCTTTTGCATCGGCGCCCATGATCGTGCCACCGATCACGTGTCCACCGGCCATGGGACCGGTCCACACTTCCTTGGCGCCCGCCGCTGTCATTACGCTGCGGCCTTCTTCGAGCAGGTTATTCCACAAGGCGCGCGTATTGTCAGCGACGCGATAGTTCAAACGCGCCAACGCCATGCCGTGCGCATCGGTCTCTTTGGCAAGCGTAATGCGGTTGTCGCGATCGGGTACAGCGCCAGCAAAACCCGCCATGCTGGCGAGATGCTTGGTCGCCTTGCGCATGAAGTTGTGCAGCTCATTGCCGAAGAGATCGACGCGGCTGGTGGCGATGCCCAGCAAGTCGTTCGGTTTGAGCGATGGCGCGATCTGCCATTGGTAAGCGCCAAAAATATCGGGACGTTTCTTGCTGACGTGATCGCCGCGACTCAGCAACTGGCCGGCATTCACGCCCCTATGGTTTTCGGTTTCCTCGTCGAACATGCCGTAGATGATCGCCACAGCATCAGTCGTAAGATAGGCGCCAACCAAGCCGCTCGAATTGGCCAGTCCTTGCGGATGCCGGTCGCTCGCGGAGTTAAGCAGCAAGCGGGGATTCTGCACCATCGATGTGGCAAGAATCACCACGCGCGCATCGAGACTTTCCTTCTTACCCTGACTCACGTACTCCACGCCACTGGCCCGTCCGGTTTTGTCGGTCAGTATGCGGGTGGCCGAACAGTGTTCGCGAAACTCGGCGCCGGCTTGGCGCGCTTCATTGAGATGCATGACGAGTGGATTGGCGAAAGCGCCGATGGGACAGCCTGCTTCGCACCAACCGTCGTACAAACAAGGCGCACGCCCCTTATACACGGTGGAGTTGATGATGACGGGCAAAGGCGCGGTCTTCAGACCCACTTTAGAAAAACCGCGCGCCAGCAATTTGGCCTGCTTGAACAGCCTGTGCGGCGGCATCGGATAGGCTGCGCCCTTGGGTCGCCAGACTTCCTGCCGCGCGTCGCCGGCGATGCCCATTTCCGCTTGTATGCGATCGTAATAGGGGCGCAGGTCGTTGTAAGTGATGGGCCAATCCAGCCCTTTGCCAAACAGGCTGCGAGTCCGAAAATCCGCCGGACGCAAACGCGGCCAAGCGCCAAAGTGATGCAATGCGGCGCCACCGAATCCGGCACCGGTACTTTGGGTATGGCTGAACGCCGACTGTCCCGGCGGCTGCATGAGCAGCGGGCCGTTCCACTTCAAGCGCCGCGCCCATATCTGTGAGCTATATAGATCATCCAGCTTCCAGGCGGGGCCCGCTTCCAGCACCACCACCCGCTTGCCGGCCTTGGCAAGCCGCGCCGCGTAGAGCGACCCGGCAGCACCGGCCCCAACGATGACAACATCAACGGTTCGATTGGTGCTCATAGCCTCACCACTTGCTCGGCGGCGTGATGTGCGCCATATAGGGCACGCCCAGTTTCTCGAACCCTTCTTCCGTGCCATAGACCACATCAACGGCGTCGCTGCGCACGACGAAATAGAACAAGGGCGCAGGAATGCCTTCCCAGCCTTCCGGCATGCCCTGTCCCATGCTGCGCACAAGGGCATCGGATTGCGTGGCATTCAACTCGTGAAAAGGCTTCTTGTGCTGCTTGCCACTAGCCGCATTCAATCCCATTAAGCCAGCCTTGTAGAAGCCGGCGTAGGGCGCGGGCCAATCCATGTAACGCAACATGAGCAAACTGTCTTTCGCTTCGACGGCGAGGTGGTAGTCAATAAAATGGGCGAGCCCCGCCTCCCTAGCGCCGGGCAGCAGCACTTCACCGAAGGCCTCCAAGGTCGTGACTTCTTCGGGCGTTAATACCTTCATCGGTACGGCAGCAGCGCGCGCCTCGCTGGGACTCATCAGCAAGCTGAGCCCATTCAGATTGATCGCCAGTAAACCGAGGCCCGACTTCTTCAGGAAATCTCGTCTGTCCATTTGCATATAGTTCTCCAATCCGCGAGACGCTGATCCAAACTGCTACAGAAGTCGAGATGATAAACCACAAAAGAAAAGGCGCGCCGCAGGGCGCGCCTTTTCTGGTTGCGTCAGACCGAATCGGTTTTCGAATCCGGTTTCGACTCAGCCTTCTATCTTCGCCTTCATGCGCTGGATTGCTTCGAGTTCCCAGTTCTTCGGCTCGGTGCGCGGCTCCCAGTAGGTGCGGCGCTCGGGGCACTTGATCAGCGCGTCCATCAGGATTTGCTGTCCGAAGCAGCGCCAACCCAGCGGGCCCGGCAGCCCGGACGGATCGCCCCAGGCGCAGAGGCCTTCATTAATGACGATGGAATCAGACACCGGCTGGGCGCGCGTGCCCAGCGCCCACATCACATCGCGCAGATCGTAAGGATCGATGTCCGGCCCGACGCAGATGTAGTACTTGCTGCCGTTACCGATATAGCCGTGCGGGCAGGCATACAGCGCTGTCAGCACTTGCTTGCCATAGTGCGGCGATTTCTCGAAGCCATCCACCGTGGTTTGCACGACTATGGTTTCGAGGTCGTAGGACACGACGTTCTTGACCTTGTAGTTGTTGTCGCGCAGATAAATCAGCGCTTCGGTTTCGAAGAACAGATCGGCAAAGGCAACGTGCGGGCCTTGGTGGTTCAGGCCGCTGGAAGACCAGGTGGTCATCCACATCGGGTTCTTGCGATGCGTGATGGTCGTGATGCGGAACATCGGCATTTCGTGGTTGCCTAGCAGGTGGCCCTGATAAACGCCCTCGGCGAACTTCGGCACGAGGTAGTCTTTCGGCAGAAACTCGCCTTCGATAATGATTTCGGCGTGAGCCGGCACCATCAGACCGGGTATGGTCTCCGACTCGACGACTTCCACCGGAGAACCGCGCAAACCGCCCGCCACAGCGTACTCGTCGACGCCATCCTGTGGCCAAACCAAACCGGAACGCACCGCCGCCACCGCCGGGATCGAAGGGTCGCAGCACATCGCGTAAGCGGCCGGCATGGGCTTGTTGAAGCGGCGATAGTTGTCGCGGAAATACATGCCACCATCGGACGCAATGGGGCCATCGTAAATCATGGCCACGCACATATGGCTCTTGCGCAGTTCTTCCGCCATGGGCTTGGACGGCTCGCCGTCGTCCCACTCGAAAAAGCCGCAGCGCCACACACCCAGATCGTGCGTCTTGGTGGCGGGATCGTAAATAATGAACTGTCCGCCGCCACAGGGGCTCCACGGCACCGTCTCGAACTCGACCCAGTTGCTCGGCAGTTGTTTGGAAATGTCGATATCGGCTTCCTTGATAACGACTTCCTTACACGGCGCGTCTTTCTTGTCGATCT
Organism: Rhodocyclaceae bacterium; assembly: GCA_043761745.1. Classification (GTDB taxonomy): domain Bacteria; phylum Pseudomonadota; class Gammaproteobacteria; order Burkholderiales; family Rhodocyclaceae; genus Desulfobacillus. Next base: position 2,488 of record JAYUNL010000158.1, on the reverse strand, counting down.
GTTTGGGCGAAATCAGGTTCGTCTTGAGCGTGCGGAACTTGGCCAGAAGCTCTTCCTTGGAACTTACACCGCACATGCGCAGAACGCGACCACGGTCGGCCCAGGGATTGATCACCACCGGAATATCCGGCCGGTTGTTGATTGGCTTCTCGATCACGCCTATGGGCAGATTAGGCAGCGTATGCAGATAACGCAGCGTCGCGCGCAGTTCGCTTTCCATCATCTTGCCGTTGGCACCGGGGCAGTTGATGACGCGCATCTGCTCAGCCTTCAGATCGGCCGGTACGGCATCGACGATGGAGTTGGGATCGCCAGCCTTGATTGGCGTTTTGATACGAAGAACGTGGCCGATCTTCTCTTCGTCCGCCAGCCAGTCACGCAAGGATTTCCAAGGATATGCCATGGTTCTCACCTTCTATTCAAAATTGAATCGATTACCAGCCCGTTCCCGTTACATCACAAACTGGTAGACAAAAAAAGGGAGGGCTAAGCCCTCCCTTTTTTATCATCAGTAGGTATGGATCAGCTTTGTACCTTCGATGGTGAATCCGACCGGGATCAAGTAAGAAGCGGTGATCTTCGTGGGACGAATGGCAAAATGCTCTTCGATCTTGGAGTCGAAGAAGTTGCATTCCGCGTCTTCACCACGCCAAAGTTCGCCGAACTTCAAGTTGGAACTGACCGTCTGCACCAGTTGATGCACCAGCGGCTTCTTGTTGTTCACGTCGGCGCTGGGGAAGTGAATGGTGTGGAAGAGATCCGTGCCGAAAGGTTTCGGCAGATCAGCCGGCGTAACTTTCTCTTTCAGCGTGAAAGAGGCGTCGATCAGTCGCTCGCCCTTCGATTCGCACCAGGAGGTGTAGCGCATGCCGGGAACTACGCCCTTGAGCGCGGGGTTCAGGTTATGCAGGTGACGATTGGTGGTACCCAGATTGACACGGCCGTGCTTCTTCGGGAAACCCATGAACCAGCCGCGCAGCATGCTGAAGTCCTTGTCGACCCAGATATAGACCACGCGCTGGCCTTCGACGCCGTTGTGGCTGCAACGCACGCCGAGCAAGCACTCCTGATATTGAACCTGGAAAGCGTTGGTGCCGAGCATGTCTTCGCCGCCCGACCAAATGCCTTGCCAGTCGCCGAACCACACATAGGCGCCGTCCGGCTCTTCCTTCGACAATTCGAGGGGCTCAGGCAGCAGCTTACGGATTTCATCAGGATTGGCCTTGAAATGAACGGCGAAGAGATCAACGCCGAAGTTCCAGGGCAGGGGGCCGACAGTATTGGCGCGGCCGTTGGGGGAAAACGGGACAGAGAAACCCTTCAAATCTGCGAGTGACATAAACCGCTCCTCTTTACTTTATTGGATGGATACAGATGGTATGGCGAAACTGGAAGTCGAATTGTAGGCAAGACGGCAACGCTAGAGGTAATGAATTGAGGGCCGCAAGCCATAACCTAAGTTAATAACACCCCGAACCAAGAAGTTTAACATAAGTTTTTTGCGACTCGTACCCCGCATTGATGGTCAACGCGACTCCACCGGACATAGTGGAGTTTCCAAGGGACTGCCGTCCGTAGCGGTCACCCACATACGACCGCTATAGGAGAAGGGCGCCAGCTTGAGCAACCCGGCGCGAACACCGTATTCAATCACCACATGACTATTAAGCTTGACCCAAGCCGGCCCAATTTTTATTTCATAGGCCAAGGGCGCGCCGGATAAACTGCCCCCCGGCGCTTGTTCCACCAATTTCGAAAATTCATTCACTTTCACCGTATTCGCGTCGCCCTTGTCGCCTTTTATGACAAAGTAGCCCATACCGTCGCGCGGCTGCGACTCGCTGGCGATCGCGCCCAGCGTGTGCTGCATGGCAGGCAACAAACGTGGCCCTTGCGGCGTCGGCAGTATGCGGTCCGGAGTGGCATCGACGCCGCTACCCATAGGCGCTGTCATATATACCGGGATAGGCGTTTTGTCGGTCGGCGCACTGGGGCCCGTGCCACCAAAGTTTTGCGGGATAAGCACATGGGCAACTACCGGCATGCCCATATACCAGTTGAGACTGACCTTGTCCGCCTTAGCGCCGGTGTCGGCAGCCCATATAGTCGAAGCAAGCGTAAACATTGCCGTCATTACAGAACCTTTGCAGATATTCAACGCGTTTGCTTTTGTCATCTCATCGTTCCGTAAGAAATTCCGCGCAGGCTCTGAGTATCCTCAGAGCCTGCCAGCTAAAGTAATTCAAAATTATGAACAAAAAAATTAAGTGACCTCCGGCAAAGCCGGAGGTTTATTGCTAGGGCGCCTCAAAGGCTTGAGTAACCCATGAGCCGCCTTAAGGCGGCTACAGCCCTAATTTCATTTGGTCGTAACGCTCATCTTCCTGCTCTTGGTTTCGAATGTATGCCCGAACCATTTCCTCATCTAGCCCAACTGTCGATACGAAATAGCCACCTGCCCAGAATACTTCTCCGGCAAAGTTGCGTT
>JAYUNL010000157.1:0-16787 GCA_043761745.1 Rhodocyclaceae bacterium | reverse complement strand
CAGCGTTCAGAAGCAACCCGGTCGTGTTCGCAGCTACTTTCAACATACCCCCGTTCGCTATGCAGCTTGATTCAAGTTCATGGCAGCCGGCTCAATAATCAAGGTCTGAACCTATGCACACTATGGAAGAATCCTCGGTCCAGCGACTGATGTTGATTGGTTTTGGGATGACCCTAGCCGTCCTGCTCCTGGTCGGTGGTATTGCCTGGAACAATGCTGCGCAATCCGTCGCCGCATTCATCGGCGCTAGCATCGTCTTGCTGCTGGCTTTTCTGGCGCTGTTGTCTGTGCGGATACGACGGGTCATGCGCGGCCGTTTGACGGTCGAACAGGAATTGCAAGAGGAGCGGCAGCCATTACTGAGAGCTGGGGCCTTGCAGAGCGCGATTTTCAACAGCGCCAACTTCTCGAGCATCGCCACGGACGCCAAGGGCGTCATCCAGATCTTCAACGTCGGTGCCGAGCGCATGCTTGGCTACACGGCCGCCGAGGTGATGGACAAAATCACCCCGGCCGACATTTCCGATCCGCAGGAAGTGATCGCGCGCGCCGAGGCGCTCAGCGTCGAACTTGGCACGACGATTACGCCCGGCTTCGAGGCTTTGGTGTTCAAGGCCTCGCGCGGCATCGAAGACATCTACGAGCTGACCTACATCCGCAAGGACGGGAGCCGCTTCCCTGCGGTGGTGACGGTCACGGCGCTGCGCGACGCGCAGGACGCCATCATCGGCTATCTGCTCATCGGCACCGACAACACCGCGCGCAAGCAGGTCGAAGCGGAGCAGGCGCTACTCGACCAGCGTTTGCGCGATCAGCAGTTCTACACGCGCTCACTGATCGAATCGAATATCGACGCACTCATGACGACTGATTCACGCGGCATCATCAGCGACGTCAATAAGCAGATGGAAGCGCTGACCGGCTGCACGCGCGATGAATTGATCGGCGCACCGTTCAAGAACTATTTTACGGATCCGGAGCGGGCCGAGGCAGCCATCACGCGTGTGCTGCGCGAAGGCAAGGTGACCAACTATGAGTTGACTGCCCGCGCCAGGGACGGCAAGGAAACGGTCGTTTCCTACAACGCGACCACTTTCCATGATCGCGACCGTATATTGCAGGGCGTATTCGCGGCGGCCCGCGACGTGACCGACCGCAAGCAATTCGAGCATTGGTTGCAAGAGAGCAACATCGAATTGGAGAATGCGAAGGCGGCCGCGGAAAAAGCCAACTTGGCGAAATCGGAATTTTTGTCCAGCATGAGCCATGAATTGCGCACGCCACTCAATGCGGTGCTTGGGTTCGCGCAGTTGATGGCAACCGCGACACCGGCGCCCTCATCGGCGCAAAAGCTATCGATCGACCAGATTTTGAAAGCCGGGTGGTATCTGCTGCGCCTGATTAATGAAATCCTCGATTTGGCGCTGATCGAATCGGGCAAAGTGATCATATTGCATGAGTCGATGTCGCTCACCGAGGTGCTACGGGATTGTCAAGCGATGATCGAGCCGCAGGCACAGCAGCGCGGAATACAGATGACCTTCCCCCGTCTTGAAAATCTCTTCTATATCCACGCGGATCGGACCAGGGTCAAGCAAGTGATCATTAATTTGCTGTCGAACGCGATCAAATACAATCGCGTCGGCGGCGCGGTCACTGTCCAATGCGCGCCGAGCGGCGAAAACCGCGTGCGCATCAGCATCAAGGATGGCGGGATTGGCTTGGGGCCAGAACAGTTGGCGCAACTCTTCCAGTCGTTCAATCGACTCGGGCAAGAGACCAGTAACGAAGAAGGCACCGGTATCGGCCTGGTCGTCACCAAACAACTGGTCGAGTTGATGGGGGGGCGTCATCGGCGTCGAAAGCAGTGTTGGTGTCGGCAGCGTATTTTGGGTTGAATTCGCCGCAGCGCGCGCGCCGGAGCTGGCAATTGAATACAGCGGCGAGATCAGTCCGGATATGCGGGATGACGTGGCGACGCACGCGTTGTCGCCGAAGTACACGCTACTCTATGTCGAGGACAATCCCGCCAACTTGCTCCTGGTTGAACAATTGATTGAGCGGCGCAACGATTTGAAATTATTGGTGGCCATCGACGGCCATCTGGGCATCAAGCTGGCGCGCTCAAAGTTCGACGAGGATTGCGTCGACGCGCTGATATTCAACGCGCAAAAGGTCAAAGAGATTCAAACCCAATTCGAGGACTCCAAGCTCGACCTGCGGCCAAACGCGGCGCTCCTATCCGGGCCGGAAAATAGTGGAGCTTGATCTCTGAGGTCTGCTAAACTCGGACCTGTCTAGTCAGAGTTTAGGGGATCATTATGCACGCATGGCAGATGCAAGAAGCAAAAGCACGCTTGTCCGAGGTCGTAAAACTCGCCGAGAGCGAGGGGCCGCAAGGTATCACGCTGCACGGACGATCTGTGGCCGTCGTAGTGTCACGGGCGACCTTTGAGCATCTTTCCGGTAGCGGGAATTCGCTCGTGGAGTTCATGCGCCGGTCGCCGCTATATGGACTCGAAGAAATCGAGTTCGAACGCGACAGAAGCGCCACGCGTGAGGTGGCGCTTTGAGTTATCTTCTTGATACCAACGTTCTCTCAGAACTGCGCCGAAAAACGCCAAACGCTGGCGTTGTCGAGTGGTTCACCCAGCGCCCGGCGTCGACCTTGTATCTGAGTGTGCTGACGCTGGGCGAATTGCGGAAGGGCATCGAAGGCATGGCCGACACAAATCGCCGGACGATCCTGCTCGACTGGCTCGAAGCGGAACTGCCGATCTTCTTCACCGGACGGATTCTCCCGGTCGATGCTCAAGTAGCCGACCGTTGGGGGCGTTTAGTGGCGGTAGCAAACCGCCCGGTTCCGGCCATTGACAGCCTATTGGCGGCGACTGCTGCGCATCACGGCTTGAACTTGGTCACCCGCAACGTGCGCGACTTCGCCGATCTTGGGCTGGATGTCATCAATCCGTGGACCGATTGAGGGGAGCACGAGGGGAGAATCCCCTCGTTTTTCGAGCGGCTCCCAAGCGTCAGCGGTTAGATAAGGCTGCGCTCCGCGAATGACAGAGTGCTGGTCCCGGCGGCAATGAAATGGTCTAGCACCTTCACGTCCACCAGCGCCAGCGCATCCTTTAACCGAGATATCCCATTAGCCCCTACTTCTAATGGAAGCCACACCAGGCTACTCACCCCAGATAGGCCGCCAGCACCCGCGGGTCGCGTTGCATTTCGGCTGGCGTGCCGGCGGTGGCAATGCGGCCACGCTCCATGACGTAGGCATAGTCGGCGACTTCAAGCGCGCTTTTGGCGAACTGCTCGACCAGTAGCAGGGTGATGCCTTCATCTTTGAGGCGACGAATAGTCGCAAACACTTCTTGCACGATCACCGGCGCCAGCCCCATCGACGGTTCGTCGAGCAGCATTACCTTGGGTCGGCCCATCAGCGCGCGACCAATGGCGAGCATTTGCTGCTCGCCACCGGACAAGGTGCCGGCAGCTTGCGCTCTCCGTTCGCGCAGGCGCGGAAACAGGCCGTAGATGCGCTCGAGGTCAGGCGCGGCTTTTTGGCGGAAGCCGAAGAAACGCGGCAGCTTCACGTAGGAGCCCAGCAACAGATTGTCCTCAACCGAGAGCGGACCAAATACCTTGCGTCCTTCCGGTGCATGAGCCAAACCCAGTCGAGCGATGCGCGCCGCAGTCAAGCCTTGTACCGGCTGGCCGTCGATCAAAATGCGTCCCTGCTTCGGCGTCAGCATGCCGGAGATGGCGCGCATGGTGGTGGTCTTGCCGGCGCCGTTGGCGCCAATCAGCGCCACCACCGTGCCGCGCTTCACGGCCAGCGAAACGCCGGTGAGCACCTCGGATGCACCATAGCCGGCATGCAGATTGTCGACAAGCAGCATGTCGTTCCCCTAAACCGTAGTCGTGGCCGCGTTGTCGTCAGCGACCGCGCCTAAATATGCGGCGATCACGCCGGGATCGCGCTTGATTGCCTCGGCGGCCCCCTCGGCGATGACTCGCCCGCCGTCGAGCACGGTGACGACGTCGCACAGCTCGCTGACGACATCCATGTGATGTTCGATGAGGACGATGGTGACGCCGCGTTCATTGATACGGCGGATGATGTTGATGAGTTCTATGGCATCAGGACGGGAAAGTCCCGCAGCAGGCTCATCGAGAATCAGCAGTTCTGGCTTGCGCGCGAGCGCGCGGGCGATCTCCAGAAAGCGCTGGGCGCCGTAAGGGATATCTTTGGCGCGCGTCCCAGCCTGCGCGGCGAGTCCAACCAGTTGCAGCAGCGCCAGCGCGTCGGCCTGCGCGCGGCGTTCTTCAGCGCGCGCCAGCCCAAGCAGAACCAGCGGCAGCGGTGTGCGAAAGACGCCGCGCAGGGCCACCATGACATTTTCGAGCGCTGTCAGCTCGCCGAAAAGTTGCAGATTCTGGAAGGTGCGGGCGATGCCTGTCTTAGCAACCGCGAACAGGCTGCCTTTAGGCAGCACCTTGCCATGTAGCAAAACGTCGCCCGAAGTCGGGGCATACAAGCCGGATATGACATTGACTGCGGTCGACTTGCCGGAGCCGTTTGGGCCGATCAAGCCGTGTATTTCGCCGGCTTTTACGGTGATGGTGACGCCGTCGACGGCGCGCACACCGCCGAAGTGGCGTTTCAAATTCCTCAGTTCGAGCAGAGGCTGGTGATCCGCCTGCCGCGCCGGCAATACCGTGTCAAGCGACGAAGGTGGTGGCAGCGCCGCCGGTGCGACGCGGAAAAGCCGCGTCAGCAGCTTGGCAGCAAAGCCCATCAGGCCTTCCGGCAGGCCGACCACGACCGAAAACAGCATTAGCGCAAAGATCGCCTTGCGCCAATCCTCGGTGTTGTCGGCCACCAGGCTGCCGACAACCAACAGGCCCATAGCCACCGCCGGCGCCAGCGCTTGGAAAGGCATGACGGTTTTCTTGAGTAAACCGCGCCCACCCGCCGCAACGGCGACGATGAAACCGATGGCGGAGAACATCTGGAACAGAAAACGGTTCGACAGCAAATTGGGCAGCAGCACGATCAGCGCGGCGCCGACGAAAGCGCCCCACAGGCTTTTGCGTCCGCCGAGAACAACGCCGAGCAACAGGATCACCATCAGTTCATAGGTGAAGCTCTGCGGTTGCAGATACTGGAAGTTGAAAGCGTAGAGGCCGCCCGCGAGTCCGCCCAGCGAGGAGCCAATGGCAAAGGCGATCACCTTGTGGCGGTAGGTGCCGACGCCCATCGCGTCGGTGGCGATCGGGCTGTCGCGCAGCGCTTCGAAGGCGCGCCCCCAGCGCGACGACAGCAGGTTGCGCATGGCCATCCACACCAACGCCAGCAAGGCGAAGCACAGCCAGTAAAAGGCCGGTGCATCAAGCGTCATCCCGAATAGCGGCGGGCGCCTAATCGACAGACCCTGGGCGCCGAGTGTGAGGCCTTCCCATTCGTTGAGCGTCGTCGTGGTCAGCGCCGCGAAGCTCAGGGTCGCCAGCGCGAACTGCGGTCCTTCGAGGCGCAACGCCGGCAGCGCCAGTAGGCCACCTAGCAGCAAGCAAAGCATCAGCGCGGCAGCCAGCGCGGCGGGCATGCCCCAGCCTAAGTTGGCGACGCAAAGAGCGGTGGTGTAAGCGCCAATGCCAAGAAACGCGGCATGACCGAGATTCACCTGGCCCAGGTATCCGACCGTGACATCCAGACCGATCAGCAGAATGCCGTAGATGGCCAGCAAGGTCAGCAGGCCCAGCGCAAATGGATTGACGACCACCAGCGGCACCGTGGCGAGTAGGGCCAGGGCGATAAGCTCGGCGCCGCGGAGGAGCAGGAATCGTTTCAGCATACGCTCACACCTTGCGTATGGTCGCTTTGCCGAACACGCCGTTGGGCCGCAGCGCCAAGGCGAGAATCAGCAGCAGCAGCCCCGGCGTCTCTCGCCAACCACTGCCGAGATAGAAACTGGCGAGGCTTTCCAAGGCGCCGAGGAGCAGACCGATCACGACTACGCCGAAGCCGGATTCAAGACCCGCCACCACGGCGACCGCAAAGGCCTTGAGGATCAGCGACGAGGCCATCGTCGGGCCTACCGTGGTGATCGGCGAAACGAGTATGCCGGCGAGCGCCGCCACTGCACCCGACAGGCCATACGAAAGCATCACCGTATGAGTCGCCGAGATGCCCATCAATTCCGCCGCATCACGGTCCGCCGAGACGGCCTCGAAAGCCTTGCCCAGCAGCGTTTTCCGCTTGAAGAGTTCGATAAGCCCCATCACCGCCAGCACGCCGACAGCCACCGAGATTTCGACATAGGTTACGTCTATGCCAAGCAGATGGAGGGGGTCGGAGGGAATTGGTGTCGGAAACGGCCGATCGTCGCGACCCCAAATGTTTTCGGCGGTTGAGAAAAAAAACAGGCCGAGAATGATGGACAAAAGTATCCAGCCTTCGCTCTTTTGCTCCAGTGCCAGGCGCACCGCTGCACGTTCCACCACCAAGCCCAGAACGGCGCCGATGAGCAAGCCGCCGGGCACCATCAACCAGTAGGGCAGGCCCCAGTTCGTTAGCGTCAAGCTGCAGAAGGCTGACAGCATCACCAGTTCACCCTGACCGAAATTGATGCTCTTGCTGGTGGCGTAGGTGAGTTGGAAACCGTAGGCGATGAGCGCGTAAACGAAGCCCATGAAGGCGCCGCTGACGACCATCTGGGTAATGATGGAAAGATTCATGGCAGGGCGGCGCACCGACAGAGGCGTCCGCCTCCGTCGGTGCGCCGTGCTTAGTTACCGGCAGCGGCTTTGGTCAGTCTGGCGCGGTCGGCGTCATTGGCGAAAATGACGCGGCCATCCTTGGCCATGCCCATCACCACTTGATCACGCCGGAAGGCTTCATGCGTTTGCACGTCGGCGGGGTTCCATTTGCTGAAAGGATGCTTCCAGGTGGTGATGACGCCCTTCACCGGCTCGCTCAGATCCTCGAGGGCTTCCTTGATCTTGTGCGTGTCGGTGCTCTTGGCCTGCTTGGCCGCCGCGGCGAAGAGATAAACAGCGTCATAGCCCTGGGCCGCCGACACTGGCGAGGGGATCCGGCTGACACCATAGGCTTTGTGGTAACCCTCGATGAAACTCTTGGCCTTGGGCGTAATCGCTTCTTCGATGAAGGTCTGCGGCATCAGCGTGCCGTCGCCATTCTTGCCGGCGTTGTCGAGAAAGTTGGACATCGACAGCGGCCAACCGCCGATCAGCGGCACCTTGAGACTGAGCTTGGCCATGCCGTTGGCCACCGCTGCCAGCTCGGGGCCGATCCCCCAGATCAGAATAGCCTGGGCGCCTGCCGTCTTGGCCTGCAACAATTGCGCGGTCATGTCTTTGTCGCCGATGTTGAATTTCTCGGTGCTAACCACTTCCACCTTGTTCCCTTGCTTCTTGATTTGCTCCAGCAAGTCGTTGCGGCCAGACACGCCGTAATTGGTGGAGTCATGCAGAATCGCCACCTTGGAGAGTTTGCGATCAATCGCCTCTTCCACCACCATCGCCGCCTGGATGCCGTCATGCGCGGCGAAGCGGAAGATCGACAGATCCTTGACCCCCGCGTCGCGCCACTGGGTCATGGACGCCGAGCCGGCGGCGGGGGTAATGATTTTGGTGATACCTTTTTCCTGTAGATGCTTGTCGCCGGCCAATACCACGCCGGTATTGACCGAACCGATCACACCAGATAAATCGGCCATGGCAGCCAGCTCCTGGCCGATCAGCGCGCCGCGTTCGTTCTTCGCTTCATCGTCACGCTCGATGACTTCGATCTTCAGCTTCTTGCCACCGACGTCGATACCACCCGCAGCATTGATTTCACCCACCGCCAGCTTCGCGCCGTCGCGCATCGAAGTGCCCATGGGGGCCGAGCCGCCGCTAAACGGGCCCGTGATGGCAATCTTGATGGTGTCCGCAGCGAACGCCGGAGCGACGACCATGCCCACCAGCAAGGCAAGCAGTAATGGCTTTTTCATATCTCCTCCTATGATTTATCGGACTTCACGTCATCGCCCAACATCACTCTTCGGGGCGCGTCGCAAAATACTACACGAAAGCCGGAATGAGCCGCCAGCCATAAGGTATCTGGAAAATCAGGGGCGATTCATTCAGCGGCTGGGTGGGAGCTTCTCTGCCAATAAATCAATTCGACTCCGGTACCTCGGGCTTGTTTCAGGAAGCTGCCCCCACGCTCTAGCCTGCGGTACAATTCATTGCAGTCATTAAATAGCACCGCATGACTTGGCCACCTACTGCGTGTTGGCTGGGTATTTAGGCTAGGATGTTTTACGAAATTGCTCGGCCCAATTGTCCTGCATTTTCACAAACCGAAAGGGGTCTGTTTATGCGAAACATAATGGCTATAGTCTTTATCGCCACTTTCGGCTTCGCGGGAGTTGCCCTAGCGCAAGATGATCACGTTGCGATATTCAAAAACGTGACTGGCGACGTAAAAGTAGTCCGCGAAAAGTCCACCCTTGTTCCGGTGGCCGGAACACAACTCCTGCGATTGGATGTTGTCGTCTCGGGCCCGCATGCTTCTGCGGGTATCGCTTTCATGGATGGCACACTGATCACCGTCGGTGCTTCGAGTGAAATCGAAATCAGCCGTTACGTATTCCAGCCTGAAGAAGCCAAGTACGATTTTTCACTTTACTTGAGGAAGGGCACGGCTATTTATTCCTCAGGCAAACTCGGCAAGCTTGCGCCGGAATCCGTCACTGTGAATACGCCCAGAGCGGCGGTTGGGGTGCGGGGTACTCGTTTTATCGTCAAGGCTGATTAGAGGGGCTACGGTGACTGCTGATGCAGTCGTTTTGACCCTGTTTGTCGGGCTTTGCCTATCCGGGTGCATGTCCGGAACCACCCTGATTTTGATGCCAGACGAAAACGGCAAAGTTGGCGCCATCACAGTCCGCACAGCAGGGGACGTCAGGGTAATAGATAAGGCGTACTACGCCGTCACCGCCAAGGATGGAACGTCCCAACTTTCCGAGATTCAGAGCTTGAGCGAAGCGCAGGTGTATCAAGAATATGCGGACCTGCTAAAGGCTCAGCCTGGCAAGCCATCCAGCTTTATCCTTTATTTCATTACCGGCTCGGCCGAGCTCGTAAAAGATTCTCGGGCAATAATCCCCCAGATTATTGAGTGGATCAAAGCCAAAATGCCGACCGAGATCACCATCATCGGACATACGGATACGACTGGCTCTGATAATGTTAATAACCGGTTGTCTCTGCGGAGAGCAAGAGCGATGGAAAAAATACTGAAAGACAGCTTGCCCTCTCTGGATGCGGTGAGTGTGCAGTCTTTTGGCGCAAAAGACCTGCTGGTTCCCACTCCCCCGAATGTTGACGAGCAGAGAAACAGGCGGGTTGAGATTGTAGTTTTGTAGTAAGAGAAAGTGCCGATGCAACATCCCCCGGAGTTCTCCAGCAGGCTGCCAAAAAAATGGGGCTATTGGATATTGCTGTTGGGCTTGTCGGTATCAACAGCCGTGGGCTTCATCGGCCGTATGGAAACAGGCTTTGCCGCTCATTGGAGCAATCTGTTTCTTGATTCCTACCTGACCTATTCGGCAAACGGCAAAACCGCGCAAAATGCCGTAGTCATTGACATTGACGACGTCAGCCTAATCTCCACCGGCCAGTGGCCGTGGCCGCGCTACCGAATGGCCTCTCTGGTGCAGGCGGTCGCCGAGGGTAAACCGGCGGCAATAGGCCTGGACATCCTGTTCTCGGAGCCCGACCGAACATCATTGAATAACATTCAAAAATCCTTCAAGCAGGATTTCGGGCTGGATATATCCTTTGTCGGCGCCACGCCCGGGCTATCCGATAACGACGGATACTTCGGCCACATCCTGTCCGACATTAACGCGGTCGGGGCCCGCTATTTCTATTTCGATCACGCCAGCAAGGCCGAAGTATCTGCCAAGCCAGAATTCCACTTCACCGGCAGAACCGACCTGCTAGCGCTGAACGATGCACCCGGTATGCTGAACAATACGTATGAAATATCTTCGCAGTTAAAGTTCAGCGGATTTCTCAACAATCAGCCGGACAGCGATGGCATGTTTCGGCGCGTTCCGCTCTTAATCCAGCATCAGGGAATTATTTATCCTCATCTCTCTCTGGCGACATTCATGCGTTCTGTGGGTGTTGATTCGGCCGCCATTGAAGAGGACGAGAACGGTCCGGTTATTCGCATAGACAACCATTCCATCCCCATCAACAAACGCGGATATGCGCTATTGCGTTTCAACGGCAAGCCCCATTTCTATCCCGCCATTTCAGCGATAGATGTGCTGAATGGCTCGTTCAATCCAGCCGATCTCAACAGCAAGGTCGTGTTCATCGGTTCTTCAGCGGCGGTGCTGAACGACCTGCACAGTACGATATTCGATTCGCAATTTCCCGGGTTGAAGTGGCAGGCGGTAATCATTGAGAACATAAAGGCTAACAGCTTTATCCGGGAACCTACATGGGGCGGAATGGGAATACTCCTGGTGTGCATTGCAACGGGCCTACTCGTCTCTGTGCTCTTTATTGCTTTGCGCGAACCCTTGCAGTTATTCCTCTGTACTGCGGCGCTGATCAGCATTCTTCTGCTTTTTTCTATATACCTATTTCAGTTCGCAGGAATATTCCTCTCGCCGGGGGCGCCGATTCTAGTCACTGTGGTGTTGTTTAGCCTGTTCACAACGACGCGGTTCGCTATTGAAAAAAGATATGCCTATGTGTGGTTTAAACAGCTGGCCAACGCCCGCCAGGTCACGATGGAATCCATGGCCGCCGTGGCCGAAACACGCGATCCGGAAACCGGCGCCCATATCAAACGCACACAGCATTATGTGAAGTCCATTGCCGAAAGGCTACGCGAAACGGACAGTTATTTAGACATTCTCACGCAGGAATTCATGGATCTACTTTTTGTCTCCGCCCCATTACACGACATAGGAAAAGTTGGTGTGCCCGACTATATCCTGCTCAAACAGGATAAGTTGACTGAGGGCGAATACGAGCTCATGAAAAAACATGCGGAGTACGGCAAGAAAATAATTTACAGCACCGCGAAAAAAATCGAGGGCGACAACTTCCTCATCATCGCCGGTGAAATCGCTTCAACGCATCATGAAAAGTGGGACGGGACGGGTTACCCGTTGGGGCTCGCGGGACAAAATATTCCGCTTTCAGGCCGGATTATGGCCGTGGCCGATGTCTATGACGCCCTAATCAGCCGCCGCTGTTATAAAGCGCCATTCCCTCACGAAGAGGCCATCAGAATCATGCGCCAATCCCGTGGCAAGATTTTCGATCCCGTAGTCATAGACGCGTTCTTCAGCATCGAAGAAAAGATTCGTGCAATCGCGTTGCAATACCAGGACGACGAAGAGCAGGTGCTAGGGGATCGATAGATTCATGCTGCAAATGTGGCATTGAAAGACCAGACCCGTGGCCATAGTTCGAGGCGTCCCCTGCAGCGGCGGGTTGGGCGTCTGGTGGAAAATGCTAGAGGTTGTTGCAATAAATAAGTGTTCAATCACCGGTCCCCCCTTCTGCGGACCCAGAGCCGTTGGTGCCGATGTCTTCGCGGCCGATCCAAGTTCCGTGCGTGGAACTGACCATGTCGTTGCCAAGGTCTGGTATCTCGCGGTACCGGCCTTCGGATTGCTCTTCGTCAACGCGTTTGGAATGAAGCGTGAACAGCGCGCCTAGAAACGGAATGGCCCAAACAAAGGCGATTTGAGCAACGCGTTGGCCGGACGTAGACAAGTTATCTTTCAGCACGGCGCGAGTGGCCCACGCGTTCAGTAGAACGATTACAAGAAGTATGGAACTGGTTAGCGCGAAAGCCATGGCGTGATCGTTTCGGACGCCCAACATTGGCCTTGACCGGCGCACAAGAGGCGAGTGTGCGAAGCGCACGAATGCATAGGTGCGTCCGTCTCGAAGGACCTGTTAGATTGACGTGGCCGCATTCCAGATTCCTTCATAAATGTGCAGCTTCTGCCGCGTAACATCTGTAGAGAGAGGCGCGAGATACGTGGGCTTTTTCGCAGCAGCGTCTTTTATGGAAGCCCCAAGGACCCAGCACTGGTTGCCGTCCACAAAGATGATTCGATCATGGATTGCGTCACTCTTACGAACTTCGAGCATCGAACCGGTTTGGACGTTGTATTTCCTTGAAGCGACGTTGACGTCGTTTGCGTACTTGGCGAATAGTAGCCGCACGTTCCGCCCCGCCGGAAGGGCGCTAAGGTAGCCGTCGAACGTTTCGGCATCCATGTATGGGTCTACACGAAAAGCGTCTGTTCGACTGAAGCGACTAGCTCGCGAAGCGCCTTGAAGAAGTCGTACGCAGCACCGGGACCGAAAGCCTGGCCCGTTGGCGCCGGCAGCGCTTCTTCTAAGGAAGAAATCGCTTTGTGAATACTCGTGAATACGGTACCGAAATTTGCTTGGCGATTGAAGTTCCCGGCCATGCCGTTGGCCGCGATACCGAAGGAAATGGCCTCCGTTCGGTTCCACGAAGACATTAAAGCCGAGGCCTTTCCGAGCCAAGCGAACTGCTCCTGACCATATGAGCCCCGACCTTCGAGCGGCGGTGCAGCTGCCACAAGCAATCGTAGTTTCTCAAGTAGGACGAGCGGTTCCATTGGAAGGCAATCTAACTTTGATATCGAGCGCAAGTTTTTGCCGGTTTACTCCCCGGCTTGCCGCATAACGCCCCGGCTTCGGCCGGTGCTAAGTGTTTTTGACGTATAGCCTTTCCACTGAAGCCGTCCGTATAACATTCTATGAAAAATTGCACGAAAAGCGGCTCGGCTGATTTAGAACCATAGCATACACGCGACACCGCTTCCATAAAGAAAAACCCGCAGACACACGTCTGCGGGTTTTTTCAAATCAACAGCATCTTAAAAGAGCGCTACGCAATCCATCAACCGCAAGTCCCCACCGCTCCACAAGCACTGCAAAAATCGCAGCCGTCTTTGCGGATCACCGTGTAGTTGCCGCACTCCTGGCATAGCGCGCCTTGCATGACTTTCGGTGCGCTGGCTTCGCGCGGGGCTTGGAGGATGCCCATCTCGCGGGTCGGGAAGCCGTGCTCGTCGAGAATGCCGAGCATGGCGTAGCGGTGGATGATGAGGCGGGCGAGGTAGGCCACGGTCGAGGGCCAGTTTTGCTGGCGGCGCGTGCCCGGCACGAAGGCCATGAAATCGCCCAGCGGCTCGGGGTAGTTGAGCAGCTTGCGCAACTTCATGCCTATCCAGGCCGGGTCCATCACGCGCATGTCCAGCGAGAGGATGTGCGAGAGGCCGTCCAGCGCGCGCGGGTAGTTGCCCGAGAGCCACATGGAGTAGGGGCGCGTGACACCGTCGGGCAGGGTGATTTCTTTGAGGCCCAGCACGAAGTCTTCACCTGACGCGGGGTTTTGAATGTCAACCGTCCAGGACAGCGTGCCGTCGGTGCCGGTCTTGGGCTCTTGCAGACTGAATAGCGTGTCGAGTACCGGCGTGGTGACCTTGTCGTCGACGCTGCCGCAGATTTGCTCGACGCGATAACGCACCACTTGCGCCACGGCGGCAACGACGCTGGGCATGCGCTTCTGTTCGCCGTTGGGCGGGAAGTGCATGTCGAAGGATTCGTCGCCGACCGTCTTGGCGAGGGTGTCGAGCTTGAGCTTGAGCCAGGCGGGATCTTGCGCGCGCATGTCCATGGAGAGCGTCTTGGCGACGGCGCCCAGACCACGCGGTTGCTCTGAGCCATTCACCCAGACTTCAAAGGGTACGGGCTTGTGGTTTTGCTCGATATGGCCAACGAAGAGGGCGAATTCGCCGTGCGGCGTTTCGATCATGTAGGTCCACGCGGCGTTGCCGTCGGTCATGCGCGGACGGCTGGGCCAGCGCAGGCTAGCGAGCACCGGCGCCGGCAGCGTCTTGATAACGAGGCGGCGGTTGGCGTCGTTGATGACAACGTCTTGCGGTTGTTTCTTGTCAGCGGAAGCGCCGCCATCGACGGAGAGCACTGACCCCAGCACCTTGTTGGGCCGGTAAGTGGCGAGACCCTTCAAGCCGGATTTCCAGGCGGCCATGTAGAGGTCTTCGAAATCCTGGTAGGGATAATCTTCCGGCACATTCACGGTCTTGGAAATGCTGGTGTCAATATAGGGTGCGACGGCGGCGACCATGTCTTTGTGTGCGGCGGCTGAAATTTCCAGCGCGGTGACAAAGTAGGGCGGCAGTTTGGTGACATCACCGCCGACATGGCGGTAGTAACGCCAGGCGTAGTCTTCGACGGAATATTCCTTGTGCGTGCCATCGGCCATGCGCTTCTTGCGGGTGTAGGTCCACGAGAAGGGCGGCTCGATGCCGTTGGAGGCGTTGTCGGCGAAGGCCAGGCTGATGGTGCCGGTGGGCGCAATCGACAAAAGGTGTGAATTGCGGATGCCGTGCTTGCGGATTTGATCCTTGATCTCGGCCGGCAGGCGCGAAGCGAAGTTGCCGCCGGAGAGATACATGTCGGCATTGAAAAGCGGGAAAGCGCCGCGCTCTTTAGCCAACTCTACCGAAGTGATGTAAGAGCGGTCGCGCATGAAGGCGGAAATTTCCGTGGCCTTGTCGCGTGCTTGCTGGGTGTCATAACGCAGGCAGAGCATGATGAGGGCATCGCCCAGGCCGGTGTAGCCCAAGCCAACGCGGCGCTTGGCTTGAGCTTCGGCGTGCTGCTGCGGCAGCGGCCAGTTGGTGGTGTCGAGCACGTTGTCGAGCATGCGCGTGGAGACATCCACCACGCGGCCAAAAGCCGGGTAATCGAACTCGGCTTCGTCGGTGAACGGCTTCTTGACGAAATTAGTGAGGTTGATCGAGCCCAGGCAGCAGCAGCCATAAGGGGGCAGCGGCTGTTCGGCGCAGTTGTGTACGTAGAGTCCATTGGCGTCGAAGGCATGTACTTCGGCGACGGTTACGTCATACACCGCTTCGACGCCGTCCTCTTCCAGCGTCGCCACCGTCGCGACGAAGCGCTCGCGGTTGGGCGTGCGCCGGTAGGAGCCGAGGGCGATATCGAGCCGCGCTGCCTTGTCGGCGTCGGCGAAGCCGATCCGTTCGGCGAAGCGCGCCAGGTTGTCCCCGGCGATGACCAGGTCGTGAATGGCCTGGGTGGGGTAGTCGTGCAGGCCACCCTTGCCGTTGGGCAGTGCACGGCTGCCGGCGGGGCGCCGCTCGCGGTAGATGGTGGAGGCAATGCCCAAGCGCAGCAGCATGCGCTGCACCGCTTCCAGATCGGAGAGGGAGACTTGCGTCAGGCGCACGCTAAGGCCTTTTTCCTGCGAGCCCTGCACCGAGCCGTCGGCGTCGAACAGGCCGCGCAGCATGCCGCGGCTGAAGTCCGATGAGGCTGCTTCGATGGCGGGAGTGAGATGCTTGTTGCCCGGCGCCAGCCCGAGCGACAGGGCGAGGGTGCGTACGGCGCCCAGGGATAGGCGGTATTCGCCGCGGCCCTGGATGGCTTTCTGCCAGCCCTGGAAATCGGCGCGATGGGGCAGGGTACGCGCCGCCGTTTCCGCCGCCGTCATGACACCGGCAACACCGACGGAAACGATGGAAGCGCCGTTGGCCTGCTGGCGCGCCTCGACGTCCCATACGCTGAGGACGGCCTTGTTGTCTTTGAGCGTACCGTCGCCGATGAGCAGGCCGATCAGGTAGCCTTCGGCCTCGCTGTGCTTGCCGGCCCAGCCGGCAAGGGTGCGGTGGTCGTTGAGGACGATTTCGTCGCCGGCTTGTAGTTCGCCGGCCTTGATCCATTCGGTGTCACGCACATAGCGGGTCTTGTGCGAGACACGCAGCACGGGGTGATCGGCCGTCAGGCGCAGACTGTGGCCTTCACCCGTCCGCAGCTTCAATACCGGCTTGGTTCCCGTCGGAAAGAAACCTTGCGACTCGGTTGGATAGGCCGTGCCGCTCACCACTGCCTCGAACGGTGTGCCGATCAGCTCGCGCACCTGGCGCGGTCCTGCGGCGGTCATAACCCAGGTATCCGCCGTGACGCAGGGGTTGGTAGCCTCGATGGTTTCGCAGTAATAGAGGTTGTTGTCGCGATTCATGCGATCGAGAAAGAGGATGCCCGGCTCAGCGTGATCGTAGGTGGAACGCATGATCTGTTCCCACAGATCGCGGGCGCGCACCTTACGATATACCCAGGCGCCATCGTCGCGCTGATAGGCGCCGGCGGCCATTAAATCCTCGGAGGGTCGCGCCTTGTGCGCAAGCTCCACTTCGCTGTCGGTTTCCACGGCCTTCATGAAGACATCGCTGACGCCCACCGAGACGTTGAAGTTGGTGAGGTCACCCTTGTCCTTGGCGTGAATGAAGGCTTCGATATCCGGATGGTCGCAACGCAGCACGCCCATTTGCGCGCCGCGCCGGGCACCAGCCGATTCCACCGTTTCGCAGGAGCGGTCAAACACGCGCATGTACGACACCGGGCCAGAGGCGCGCGATTGCGTACCCTTGACCAGGGCGCCTATCGGACGGATGGAGGAGAAATCGTAGCCAACGCCACCGCCGCGACGCATGGTTTCAGCGGCCTGCGCTAGCGCGGTATAGATGCCGGGGCGACCGTCGACGATTTCTGAAATCGAATCGCCCACCGGCTGCACGAAGCAATTGATCAAGGTGGCTTGCAAATCGGTGCCGGCGGCGGAATTGATGCGGCCAGCGGGCACGAAGCCGTTCTCT
>JAYUNL010000156.1:0-2511 GCA_043761745.1 Rhodocyclaceae bacterium | reverse complement strand
ACCCACCCCCCTTCGCCCCCCTCGCGGGGGGGCTGATTGGCTCGCTACGCTCGATATCACACGGCGCTCCGATGGCTGTATTTCACACTAAAGTCCTCGCAGATATCTGCCGTAAAGATACGCTGGCGCACTCAATCCGAGTGTCTGCAGCCAGGAGCTTGCCATGTGGACAATTTTCAACCCCGCCGTCGCCTTGATGAATCGGCTGAAGTATTCCTACAAGTTCGCCTTGATGGGCGCGCTGTCCTTCTTTGCCATCGCCGCGATCTTCGTGGCCTATGCCGTGCAACTACACGTGCAGATCACGGACAATCGCGATGAAAAGCGTGGTTTGGAAGTGATCGAGCCGGTGCTGGATATGGTGCGTCTGCTGCAGCAGCATCGCGGACTCACGGTCGGTGCGCTGGGCGGTGAGCTGTCCTTGCGCGAAAAAGCCAGCGGCAAAGAGAGTGAGCTGGACGATGCGTCGAAACTGATCGACGTCACGAATGCCAAGCTGGGCGACGATCTGCGTTTTTCAGCGGAGTGGAAAGGCATCAAGGCAGACTGGGAAAATCTCAAAACCACCTGGCCCAACATGAAGATTGAGGACAATCGTAAAGCGCATGACGCCTTGGTGGATCGTACGCTGGCCATGGTCAGCCTGGTTACCGACTCGAGCGGCTTGCTGCGCGATGCGGGCCTCGATACTTTTTATCTGATCGATACCACCGCACTGCATTTGCCCGACCTGCTTGAACGTCTCGGCACGATTAGCGCAGCGGGCACGGGCGTTTTGGCCGCCAAGCAGATCGACGAGCGCGGCAAGCTCGACTTCAGCGCGAAACTGGGCGTGCTGGACAACGTTGTGCACGAAATAAAGCAAAACCTGGGGCGGGCGGCCGAGGCCAATCCGGCGCTGCGCGAAAAACTGAATGGTTTTTCCGCGCGATTGCTCGGCGCAACCGATGAAACCCTCGACGTCGTGCGCAATGAAATCATGACCGGTCAATTCAATACGGCTTCTAGGGATTACTACAACAAAGCCACAGCCGCGATCGACATCGGCTACGCGCAATCCAAGGAAATGCTGTTTCCGGCACTCCAGCAACTTATCCATCAGCGACTCAGGGCGGTGCAAAACCGTTTTGTCCTGGGGGTGGCGATCATGGCGCTGACGATTTTTGCCTTCGTCTACATGTCGATTGGCGCCTACATTTCCATCACGCGCGGCATCCAGCAGCTTACCGTTGGGGCGGACAAAATCGCCGACGGCGATTTGACGGCGCGGGTGGCTTTCGAGGCGAAAGATGAGCTGACCGTAGTCGCCGAGCGCTTCAACAAAATGGCCAGAAGCTTTAGCGATTTGATCTCCAGCGTGCAAGTTGGCGCTAGTGAGGTGGCCCAAGCTTCGGCAGGACTGGCCTTCGCTTCGAGCAGGGTCTCGCACAGTTCCGGCCTGCAAAGCGAATCCGCCGCGAATATGGCGACGGCGGTGGAAGAGATGACGGTCAGCATCGAGGAATTAACCCGTCATGCCCATGAGGCGCACGACTTGTCGACGCGTTCAGGCGAACTCTCGGTGCGCGGCGGCGAGGTGGTGGCAAAAACGGCGCGAGAGATGGGCGTCATCGCCGGCACGGTGAACGATTCTGCTGGCGTCATTCGGGAGCTGGGTCAGCAGTCGGAGCGCATCGGTGCCATCATCAACGTCATCAAAGATATCGCCGATCAAACCAATCTTCTGGCGCTCAATGCGGCCATCGAGGCGGCGCGCGCGGGCGAGGCGGGGCGCGGCTTTGCCGTGGTCGCCGACGAGGTACGCAAGCTGGCGGAGCGCACGACGCTATCCACGCGAGAAATCGAGGCGATGGTCGGCAGCATACAGGCCAATACCGGCAAGGCCGTGCAAGGCATGCAGGCCGGTGTGGCGCGGGTGCAAGATGGTGTGAGCCTTGCTGGCGAGGCGGGTCTGTCCATGGAGCAAATCAACGCTGGCGCGATAGCCGTGGTGCGCGTCGTCGGCGATATTACTGCGGCCCTGCGCGAGCAGGCCACGGCCAGCACGGAAATCGCGCGCAACGTCGAAAAGATCGCCCAGATGGCTGAAGAAAACAACGCCGCCGTGGGTGAGACCGCTGCGACTGCGGAAGCCTTGCAATTCCTGGCGCAAGGGCTGAATCACGAAGTCAGCCGATTCCGTGTGGCTTAGGCAAGTGGGGCAACGAAGCGCGTTTTAGCCACAGATAAACGCGGATAAACGCGGATAAACGCCGAAAAAGGAACATCGAACATCGAACATCGGGGTCAGGTCTTTCATTATCACACTCACCCTGCTAAACTTCCCCCACCATGGCCCGTCCCCTCAGGCTCGAACTTGCTGGCGCGCTCCACGAACATCGGGGTCAGGTCTCAATACCGTTCGGTTAAGTTGTTTTTCCATAAATCTTACGTTCTGGAATCGGCAATGGTTTTAGCAATATTGGTGAGCAATCCATAGGCATATTACGCTTGGCGTTGCGGTTATGACTG
>JAYUNL010000155.1:0-26954 GCA_043761745.1 Rhodocyclaceae bacterium | reverse complement strand
GCGCGTCGCGCGGCAGCGATCTCATGTCTGTCGTTTCCATCATCAGCATATGGGGACGATACACAGTATTTCAAGTACATTATGGCCGGATCAATAGTGGTTTAGCTTCGTAAATATCAGAACATGAAAGCGCGTCTTTCGGGCCGTGGCGGCGTTGCGAATCCTCGCGATAGACAGCGCTATCGCTGTGGTTCGCGCCTTGCCACAACCCGAAATCCATCGCTTTCATTCAGTTCCGATATTTACGAAGCAGACCACTAGGCCCACATTCATGCCACTTGGCGAGCCAACACCTCACGCACCAAGTTGATGTGCGAGCGCAGTTCGTAGAGCTCGTTGGTGTAGGACAGCGGGATGGGGCGGGCGTTGGCTTTCTCTTCTATAGCGTCCAGGCGTTTGGCGAAGTCGGGCGCGGTCTCCGGCGAATAGTCGCGGCGAATCTCGTTCTCCAGGAATTTCAATTCCCCATAGAGCCTGAAAATGCGCGATCGGATGCGCCAGGCATATAGCGCCGGCATGAAGCGCAAGGCCGGAATCAGTATCGCGATGAGCGGAATCAGCAGCACGAAGGCGCGGTCGACAAATACGGCGATCCAGAACGGCAGATAGCGTTGCAGGAAGGGTGGGCCGGATTTGTAATAGCGCTCGGCGTCTTCGCTCACCGGAAAATCATGATCGCGGAAAGCCGGAAACTCGCCGCTTTTGGCGAATAGGCTGGGGCGGCCGTGAACTTCCTTGAGGACTTGGGCCAGAAGGCTCACCAGCGCGGGATGCAGGTTGGCGCGCGCCACCAGGTGCGCCGTGGGCGCCACCAGCAGCGTGTCATGCGGCGGGATATTCTTCACCAGATCGATGCCGCCCTCCGGTAGCGTCACCACCGAGAGGGACGGAATGCGGCGCGCATAGGCCTCGGCTTGCGTGAAACTCATCAGCTTCGCATCGGGTACCTGCAACAACTGTTGAATGACTGGCGCTTCCGGTGCGGAGATGAAGAACACCGCGTCGACCTCGCCTTTTTTCAGGGCCACCAGAGAGGCGTCGCCGCTCAGGGCCAGCAGGTTTTTGTCGTCGGTGGCGAAGCCGCTGGCTATAAGAAGCTGCAAGACCAGCAACTGTGTACCGCTGCCCTCGCCGCCGATGGCAATGCGCTTGCCGCGAAATTGGGTGAGCCGGTCCAGCGTCTGCGCACCGCGATAGAACACCCACACCGGCTCGTAATACACATTGCCGAGCGACATCAGCTCGGAGTCTTCATCCTCTTGCGTCACACCGGCTTGCACGAAGGCGATATCCACACCGGCATCATCGCTCTTCAGCCGCCCTATATTCTCGACGGAGCCCAATGAGGAGCGCAGTTCCAGCGTGATGCCGTTCTTCGCCAGGATATCGCGATAGCGCTCGGCGAAAGCGTGGTAAGCGCCGCTGGCCGCACCGGTACTGATGACGACATGGCGCGGCGGGCCCGGCTGCACGAAACGCGAAGCGATCCAGAAGCCGATGACGACCAGCAGCAGCACAGGTAGCCCCACCAGCAGGAGGTCACGCAGGGAAATCTTGGCGAGGTTGAAGCGTCTCATGCGCGAAGTCTAATGCTATTCGCGCGGCCCTGCACGGCGCGCAATGCTCTGGCGAAGCGCACAATTTCGTCGGAAATGGATTTCAAAGACGGATTCCAAAGACCACAATCGAGCGGTGACACCCATATTGGTTTGACGTTACGCCGCGCGTTTGCGCGAAAGCCGTACCGTCAGGCTGCTATGCGCTTGTCCAGCGAGGCGATAATTTTTGTATACAAATCCTGCGACGTGAATGGCCTCGCAACATAGGCATCGACGCCCATCTCGACAACGGCGCGAATCTTGTCGTGATGGTCGTTGTGACCCGCAATCCTGATCAGCGTCACATACCGATGCTGCGGCATAGAGCGCAGACGCTTGACGAGTTCGTTGCCACCGCCCGGTGCGCTCCAGTCCGATACCACGACGTCGAAGCGGCCCGAGTCAAGTTGTTCTACGGCCTCTTCAACGCTCACGGCCTCAACCGTGTGTATGAAGGGACTGATGCGCTCCAGCCCAACCTTCGCCTTGAATTCGGGCAAGTGGGTCTTCCGCTTCTTTACTTCCTTCATCGCGTCTCGTTCCTCATGACAGCGTACAGCTTAAACCGCTGTCTTGAAAACGGGGACCACTATAAAACCAGCCAGGCCTCGAAATCCCTGCTGCAAATGGTCGTCGACATGCAGGCGACGACGGCGCGCTTCAGTATATGATGGTACCGTCCCCGATTCCGGAGCCTATGTCGCCATGAGTAAACCGTTCCTCGTCACCTGCCTCGCCGTGGCGTTGAGCGCCTGCGGCGTGGAAACCGCCACCACCGCCGCGACCGTGGCGACGCTCAAGAAACAAGAGCTGGAACAACACAAGAACACCGTCGCCCAGACGAAAGAGAAGGTCGACCAAGCCATGGCCCAGGCCCAGCAAAACACGCAGCAAGCTATGGAGAACGCTGAGAAGTATTAGCGCGGGCGTTTTTGCCTGACTTCCTCGAACAAGCACACCGCAGCAGCAGCAGCCACGTTCAAGGATTCCGTACCGCCGGGCATTGGAATAACAACAACGTGATCGGCCAGCGCCTCCAATGGCGGTGAGAGCCCCGCACCCTCGTTGCCGAAGAGCCAGGCCACCGGACCAGTGAGATCGAGTTCGTAGAGCGTTTTGCTGCCGCGCAGGCTGGCGCAGATGCGGTGGCCGGAAAATTTTGCGAGCACGTTCTCCAGCGCCGCGTGTTCGTGGATGCGCAGCGCGAAGTGCGCGCCCATGGCGGCGCGCAGCACGCGAGGCGACCAGGCGATGGCGCAGCCCTCGCCGAGAAACACCTCTTCGATGCCGGCCGCCGCCGCAGTGCGCAGGATCGAACCCATGTTGCCGGGGTCTTGCACGGCGTCCAGCAGCACGCAGGAGCCGGTCAGCTCACGCGCTGCAGGCGATGGCGGTGTGGCGATGGCGGCGAGTATGCCGGTGGGCATGGCGACGGGACTGATCTCGCCGAACATGGTGTCCGTGAACACCACTGGCTCCATATCGGGATGCGCATCCAGAAAAGCGCGTATCTCGGGCATACCGAAACCACTCTCGCTCAAGGCGAGAATTTCCGGCGAGCCGTAGCGGACGCAATAGGCAGCGACGAGGTGCATGCCGTCCAGCAAAGTCTTGTGCTGCTTGCGTCGTTCACGCGAGGACTCGGCGAGGGCGCGCAGGGTCTTGAAGGTGGAGTTGTCGCGCGAGCTGATTTGCTTCATGCAAGCAGTGCGCGCACCGGCGCGAAGCTACGGCGATGGATCGCGATCACGCCATGTTCGCGCAGCGCCGCCAGATGCGCTGCGGTGGGATAGCCTTTGTGGCGGTCGAAGGCGTATTGCGGATGCAGGGCATGCAGCCTGAGCATCTCGGCGTCGCGCGCGGTCTTGGCGAGGATGGAGGCGGCCGAAATGGCGGCGACCTTGCTGTCGCCCTGAACAATGGCGCGCACCGGCATGGAGATTTTCGGGCAATGCGTGCCGTCCACCAGCACTTCTTCGGGCAGCGTGCTGAGCAATTCCACGGCGCGGCCCATGGCCAGCAGCGTGGCCTGGAGGATGTTCAGCGCGTCAATCTCTTCGACGCTGGCGCTGGCGATCGCCCAGGCGATGGCGCGTTCGCGGATCAGGATGGCGAGGCTGTCGCGCTTGGATTCGGACAGCTTCTTGGAATCGGCCAAGCCATCGATAGGCCGCAGCGGATCGAGGATGACGGCGGCCGCATAGACAGGGCCGGCCAGCGGCCCCCTGCCCGCCTCATCGACGCCGCAGATCAGGCCGCTTGGTTCCATGCGGTTCCACGAGCAGCATACGGCAGTATTGCTGCGGCGGCTTTTTCGGCGGTGTTTTGCCTAAGCTGCATATGCATGTCGGTGAATAGATTTTCCAGACGCTGACAGGTGATTTTGTCTTCCATCAGATTACCTAATGCTTGGGCGAGGTTGTCGGCTGTGGCGTCTTCTTGCAAGAGTTCCGGCACGACGAAACGGCCAGCCAGTACATTGGGCAGGCCGACATAAGGCAAGGTCAGACGGCGCTTCACCAACCGCGCCGTCCAAGGCGAGAGCCGATAGGTGATGACCATGGGCCGCTTGAGCAGCGCCGCTTCAAGGGTGGCGGTGCCGCTCGCTACCAGCACGGCGTCGGCGGCCGCCATGGCGTCGTGGGCGTGGCCGAACAACATGGTGAGCGGCAATTCTTCGCCGCCGTATTTGTATAACGCCAGCGCGAAGAGATCGCGGGTTTCACGTGTGGTGAGCGGCACCAGCAGGCGGCAGCCCGGGAAGCGCGCCACCAGGCGCTTGGCGGTTTCGACGAACAATTCGCCCAGATAGTCCAGCTCGGATTGCCGGCTGCCCGGCAGCAGCGCGAAGATGCGTTGTTCCTGCGGCAGATTCAAGCGATCCCG
This sequence comes from Rhodocyclaceae bacterium, assembly GCA_043761745.1. Taxonomy (GTDB): domain Bacteria; phylum Pseudomonadota; class Gammaproteobacteria; order Burkholderiales; family Rhodocyclaceae; genus Desulfobacillus. The sequence goes on along the minus strand of JAYUNL010000155.1, from coordinate 22,470 downwards.
CGCGGCCTTCATGTCGATCTCGAGTGGAAAAGCGTCGGCCAGCGGATGGCCCACATAGCTCACCGGAATGCCGGCCTGCTCGTAAAGCGGCGCCTCAAAAGGAAACAAAGTGAGCATGTGGCTCACCGAGCGACCAATACGCTTGATGCGCTCGCCGCGCCAGGCCCAGATGGAGGGGCTGACGTAATGGACGGTGGGTATGCCACGCGCTTTGAGGCGGCGCTCCAGACCCAGATTGAAATCCGGCGCATCGATGCCGACAAAGACATCGGGTTGATCAGCTAGCAAAGTCTTGGTCAACGCGTTGCGTATGCCGAGAATTTCACGCAGATGCATCAGCACCTCGACATAACCGCGTACAGACAACTTTTCGGCGGGATAAAGCGCCTTGAAACCGGCCGCTTCCATCTTCGGCCCGCCTATGCCGAAGAATTCCGCGTTCGGCAAATGCTTCTTCAGCGCGAGGATGAGGTGCGCGCCGAGCTGGTCACCCGAGGCTTCCCCCGCCACCATGGCGATGCGTACACGCTCTCCCATCGCGGCTCAGCGAATAATGCCCCTGCCCGGCTGGGCAAGGAATTCGGACAGCGGCATGAGCTCCGGCACTTCGTGCGCGACTTCGTCGATCTGGCCGCGCGCTTCTTCCAGCGTTAGGCCTGTGCGATAGAGAGTTTTGTAGGCGCGCTTGATGGCGGCGATGCCGGTCGCGCTATAGCCGCGACGCTTGAGGCCTTCGCTGTTAATGCCATGCGGTTTGGCCTTGTTGCCATCGCAGGTGATGAAGGGCGGCAGATCCTGAACCAACACCGTGCCGACGCCGCAAAAGCTGTGTATGCCAACGCGGCAAAACTGATGCACACCGGTGAAGCCGCCGAGAATGGCGTGATCGCCGATGGTCACGTGGCCGGCCAGCGTGGCGTTGTTGGCGAAGATGGTGTGGCTGCCAACCTGACAGTCATGGGCGATATGCACATAGGCCATAATCCAGTTGTCATCGCCGATGCGCGTGACGCCGACATCCTGCGCCGTGCCCACATTCATGGTGCAGAATTCGCGGATGGTGTTGCCGTCGCCGATTTCGAGACGCGTCGGCTCGTCCGCATACTTTTTGTCCTGCGGAATTTCGCCCAGTGAGCAGAACTGAAAAATCCGGTTGTCGCGGCCGATACGCGTGTGGCCCTTGATCAGCACATGCGGGCCGATGCGCGTGCCGGCGCCGATCTCGACATGCTCATCGATGATGCAATATGGGCCGATCTCCACATCGTCGGCAATGCGAGCGTTCGGATGAATAAGCGCCGTGGCGTGGATCATGCGCTTATTCAATTTCGCGCAAGGCGCACAATAGTTCGGCCTCTGCCGCGACGTGGCCATCGACGCGGGCGGTCACCGCATATTTCCAGATGCCACGCCGGTTGTACACGATGGAGGATTCGAGTTCGAGCTTGTCGCCAGGCACAACCGGACGCTTGAAACGCGCACCGTCTATGCCGGCGAAGTAGTACACCGACTTGTTGTCCGGCTTGGTCTGCATGGTTTTGAAAGACAGGATCGCCGCAGCCTGGGCCAGCGCCTCGATGATGAGCACGCCGGGCATGACCGGAAAATGCGGGAAGTGGCCGACAAAGAATGGCTCGTTGATAGTGACGTTCTTGTAGGCGAGGATGCGCTTGCCGGGTTCGCACTCCACGACCCTATCAACCAGCAGAAAGGGATAGCGGTGCGGCAGGTGATCGAGGATTTCACGGATATCCATCATGCTTTTTTCTCCAGACCGGCCAGGCGGGCTTCAAGGTCGCGTATTGTAGCTGCCATGCTCTCAAGCTGACGCAGGCGAGCGGCGGTTTTAAGCCACTCGCGACGCGGCTCAAAGGGTATGCCGGCGTATTCGCCCGGCGTGCTGATCGACTTGGTTACGAAGGTCGCGGCGCTGATGACGACGTCGTCGCAGATATCGAGGTGACCGATGATCATGGCGGCGCCGCCTATCATGCAGCGGCTGCCGATGCGCGTGCTGCCGGCAATCCCCACACAACCGGCGATCGCCGTGTGCGCGCCGATACGGCAGTTGTGGGCGATCTGGATTTGATTGTCGAGCTTGACGCCGTCTTCGATGACCGTGTCGTCGATGGCGCCACGGTCTATGGAGGTATTGGCGCCGATTTCAACATCGTCGCCAATGACAACGCGGCCGATCTGCGGAATTTTCAACCACTGACCATCATCTTCACGGGCAAAGCCGAAGCCGTCAGCACCGATCACCGCGCCGGCATGGATGATGGCGCGCGCGCCGATCACGCAGCCATCATAGAGAGTCACGTTGGCATGCAGCACCGAGTCCGCGCCTAGGGTAACATCGCGGCCGATCGAACAACCCGCGCCGATCACCGCGCCCTCGCTTAGCGTGCAACCCAGGCCGATACTGGCGCCCGCACCGACACTCACATTGGCGGGCAAAAACGATGCCACAACGGCGGACGGGTGGACGCCAGCCGGTGCCCTATCCCTCGGATTCAGCAACTGCGAGACGCGGGCGAAGTAGAGATAAGGATTTCGCGTGACTATGCGCGGGCCCGAAAAAGCGGCAGCGGCAGCGGCATCAGCGCCCAGCACGACTGCACCGGCGCGGGTGTCCTGCAACTGCTTTTGGTATTTGGAATTGGCGAGAAAGGCGATCTGATTGGGCTGGGCGCTACTCAGCGTGGCCACCTGAACTACCCGCTGGGCGCCGTCGCCCCGCAATTCGCCACCCAACTTCGCAACGATTTCGTCGAGCCGGTAACCCTTGGCGCCGTCAGCCATGCGTGCTGCGGTTACTTGGCTGGCGTATCGACCAGGGCCTTGATGACCTTGTCGGTGATGTCGATACGCGGGTTGGCGTACACCGCTTCCTGGAAAATGATGTCGTACTTCTCTGCCTCGGCGATGGCCTTGATGGCCTTGTTGGCGCGCTCCAGCACGGCCGCCAATTCTTCATTGCGGCGCTGATTCAGGTCTTCGCGAAACTCGCGCTGCTTGCGCTGAAAATCGCGGTTGAGATCGGCAAATTCACGTTCCTTATTGCGCTTTTCAGCCTCCGGCATGGTCAGCGCGTTCTTTTCTATCGCTTCCTGCATGGTCTGTAATTGCTTGGCGAGTTTCTGCATATCCTGATCGCGTTTCTCGAATTCCTTCTCGATCTTTTTCTGTGCCTTGACGGCTGGCGGGGCGTCGCGGAAAACTTTCTCCGTATTCACGAAGCCGATTTTTGTCTCGGCGGCCAAGGACGGAACTGTCTGTAACAGAAGCCCGGCGAAAAAAGCGACGAAAAGTTTTTTGCTCATGATGTCTTTGCCTCTAAACAATCTGTTCAGAATGAGGTGCCCATCTGGAATTGGAAGTTCTGAATTTTATCAGCAGGCTGGTTGTGGAACGGCGCCGCAATGCTGAATTTCAGCGGCCCGACAGGCGAGGTCCACGCCACTGCGACGCCAATACTATAACGCAGATCAGAGAAAGCCATCTTCTGCCCCGCCCCCCAGACCCAGCCCGCATCGACGAAGGGACCGAGGCGCAAAGACTTGTCGGCGCCCAGACCCGGCAGTGGCAGCAGAAACTCGGCATTGCCCACCAGACGCCGGTTGCCGCCCAGGTAGTTGCCAGTCGGGTTGTTGCCAGTGACATCCATCTCTGGTGGTCCCAAAGACGAAGGCGAATAGCCACGTACCGATCCTATACCACCGGCGTAGAAGTTCTTGTAAAACGGTAGCGGCTTTCCGCTATAGCCGTTGCCGATACCCGCTTCGCCATTCAACATAAGCACATATTTGCGGGCAAACGAATAAAAAGTCTGGTACTGGTAGTTGAGCTTGTAATAATGCAGTGAACCACCGGGCAGACCGACTTCGCCAAATAGACGCTGCACACTGCCCTGGGTGGTATAGATTGCGCTGTCGCGTTTGTCACTGGCCCAGGAACTGCTCAACAGCAGGGTAGTGTTGGTACTACCGAACTCTTTGACGAAATCGAGGTAGCGTTGCGGACTGTTAATTGGGTCCGTTTTTACGGTGGTGCTATCTACCGAAAAGCCAATTCCGATGGCATTGTCTTCCGCAATCGGGAAGCCATAACGCACGCCGCCACCATAGGACGAGGTGCTGTAACTGGCGATAGACAACGAGCCTGGATCGGTATTGCGCTTGTAAATATCAAAGCCGCGGCTGATGCCATCCACCGTGTAATACGGATCGGTGTAGGAAACGGCGTACACCTTGTTGAGCTTGCTGGTGTTGATATTGAGCGAGAGCGCCTTGCCGCTACCGAACAGGTTGGCTTGAGAAATCGAGCCGGACAGCACCAGCTTTTCAGTACTGGAGAAACCAGCGCCGGCCATGATGCTGCCGGTGGATTTCTCCTTGACGCTGATATTCATATCCACCTGGTCGGTGGTACCGGGCACGGCCGGCGTTTCGACGTTAACCTCTTCAAAAAAGCCCAGCCGGTCTACGCGCACCTTGGTGCGATTGATTTTTTCGCCGTCGTACCAGGCGCCTTCCATCTGGCGCGCTTCGCGACGGATGACCTCGTCGCGCGAACGGGTGTTGCCCGAGAGATTGATGCGGCGGACATACACGCGGCGGCCCGGGTCGACAAAAATAGTGAAGGCGACCTGACGCTTGGCCTTGTCCAACTCCGGCACGGCATTCACGTTGGCGAAGGCATAACCCTCGTTGCCCAGGCGGTCGGTAATCTGCTTGGTGGTTTCCGTTAGTTTTTCACGCGAAAACACTTCGCCCGGCTTGAGCGTGACGAGTTGGCGCAGTTCCGCTTCGGGCAGCAGCAGATCGCCAGCCAGCTTTACGGCCGATAAGTTGTACTGTTCGCCCTCGTTGATATTGATGGTGATGTAGATGCCGGTTTTGTCCGGACTGATCGAAATCTGGGTGGAGTCGATGGCGAATTCGATGTAGCCACGATCCAGGTAAAACGAACGCAGCTTTTCCAGATCGCCCGAAAGTTTCTGCTTGGAATACTGGTCATTCTTGGTATACCAGGTCATCCAGCCCGGCGTGGTCATGGCGAACAAGTCCAGCAGATCCTTTTCGGCAAAGGCCTTGGCGCCAACGATGTTGATCTGCCGTATCTTGGCGATATCGCCTTCTTCAACGGCGAAATTCACGCCGACGCGGTTGCGCTCCAGCGGCGTCACCGTGGTCGTGATGGTGGTGGCGTAATAGCCCTTGCTGAGATACTGGCGCTTCAATTCCTGTTCGGCCTTGTCGAGCATGGCGCGGTCGAAAATTCGGCCATCGGCCAGGCCCACTTCCTTCAAGCCTTTCTTCAGCGCGTCTTTGTCAAAAGCCTTGATGCCATCGAGTTCCACGTTGGAAACGGCGGGCCGCTCTTCCACGACGATAACCAGCACATCACCTTCAACTTCGACGCGCACGTCTTTATAGAAACCGGTCGCGAACAAAGCCTTGATGGCTTCCGCCGCCTTGTCGTCGGTCATGGTTTCGCCGACTTTAATCGGCAGATAACCGAACACCGTACCGGCCTCGGTGCGCTGTATGCCTTCGACGCGAATATCTTTGACAACGAAGGCATCGAAGGCCAGCGCCGTTGTGGAGAACAGACCTGCGAGCAAGGCCGGAAGTATTTTCTTTTTCATGGGTCAGCCGGAAATGAGGCGATTGATGTCGTTATAGAAGGCAAATGCCATGAGCATCACCAGCAATGCCAACCCGATCTGCTGACCGATTTCCATTACCCGCTCGGAAACCGGGCCGCCCCGGATAATTTCAACAATATAATACATCAAGTGTCCGCCATCCAATAAAGGGATGGGCAGCAAATTCAAGACACCGAGACTGATGCTGATCAGCGCCAGAAAGCGCAGGTAGTGCGACAAGCCCATGCGCGCCGACTGGCCGGCGTAGTCCGCAATGGTGACCGGCCCCGAGAGATTTCTCCAGGACAAGTCGCCCACCACCATGCGGCCCATCATCTTCAGGCTGAAGACCGAGGTTTCCCAGGTTTGCCGCGTCGCTTTGCCCAGTGACTCGACTACGCCGTAGCGCACTTCGGTCAACAATTCCGGTCGCGCGAAGCCGCTTTCCTGCACCGCCACGCCGATGCGGCCGATGCGCCGCCCGTGATCGTCCACTTCGACCGGCGTCACGCGCACGGTTTTCGATTCGCCGTCACGCACAAACTCCAGCGTGATCTCACGTCCCGGTGAGCTGCTGATGAGCGCGACGAATTTAATCCAGTCCGGCGTTGCTTCGCCGTTCACCGACGCGATGCGATCATTGGCTTGCAAGCCGGCGGCTTCAGCCACACTGCCTGTCGTCACCTTGGCGACTATCGGCGGCACCAGTGGCCGGTAGAAACGCAGGCCGATTTTCTCCAGCGCGTCGCTTTCCAGATCGGCGGTTTCGAACTGCGACAAATCGATACGGCGGAGGTTGATCTCCTGGCGCGGGTTGATCGTCTCGACCACCACGCTGCCCTTCTCCAGCGCCCGTTGCAACATCTCCCAGCGAAATTCCTGCCAGGTGGCGATATCGCGCTCACCGACACGGCGCACCACTTCGCCTTCTTGCACCCCTGCCAGCGCCGCCGCCGACTCTGCTACCGGTGCGCCCAGCACCGGACGCAGTTCTTCAACGCCGTGAATGAACAAAGCCCAGTAAAGAACGATGGCCAGCAGAAAATTTGCCAGCGGTCCGGCCAGCACAATGGCGCAGCGCTTGATGACGTGTTGTCGATTAAAGGCGCGCGGCAACTCGGCTGGAGACACTTCGCCTTCCCGCTCGTCCAGCATTTTGACGTAGCCGCCCAGTGGAAACGCCCCCAGCGCCAGTTCGGTCGCATCGCGCCCGAAACGCCACATTAATATCGGCCGGCCGAAACCGACGGAGAAACGCAACACCTTGACGCCACACCAGCGCGCGATGAAAAAGTGCCCGGCCTCATGCACGATGATGAGCAGGCCGAGGGCAACGGCAAATGGCACTAGATAGCTGAGAAAATTCATAGGTACCGCCTCGCTGACTCGCGTCCTGCGGCATCCGCCGCAAGTACGTCTTGCAGCGTCGCCACCTCCATGTGGTTAACGTCGGCCAACGCTGCTTCGATCACCGTCGGGATGCGCATATAGCCGAGCATACCGTCGAGGAAAGCGGCAACGGCCACTTCGTTGGCGGCATTCAACACCGCCGGCGCATTGCCACCCTGCTTCAGCGCCTCAAAGGCCAGGCGCAAGCAGGGGAAGCGATGCAAATCGGGTTGCTCGAAATCCAGCCGGCCGATTTGACAGATATCCAAGGCCGCCACGCCGGACTCGATACGCTCGGGATACGCCAGGGCATGGGCGATCGGCGTACGCATGTCGGGATTACCGAGTTGGGCAATCACCGAACCGTCGGTATATTCGACCATGGAGTGAATCACGCTCTGCGGGTGAATGACAACCTCGATTTTGTCGGGCGCAGCGCCGAACAGCCAGTGCGCCTCGATGACTTCCAGCCCCTTGTTCATCATGGTGGCCGAATCCACGGAGATTTTGCGCCCCATCACCCAGTTGGGATGCGCGCAGGCTTGCGCCGGCGTCACCGCTGCCAGTTCCGCCAGGGGCGTAGTGCGGAAGGGCCCGCCCGAAGCGGTGAGCAAGATGCGCCGTATGCCGAAGTCATGGAATTCGCCGGTGTAGTGCGCCGGCAAGGACTGAAACACCGCATTGTGTTCGCTGTCGATAGGCAGCAACGTCGCCCCGTTCGCGCGCACTGCCGCCATAAACACCGCGCCCGCCAGGACCAGCGCCTCCTTGTTGGCGAGCAAGACTTTCTTGCCGGCCCGCACGGCAGCCAGCGTGGATTGAAGCCCCGCCGCCCCCACCACGGCGGCCATGACGGTGTCCGCTTCCGGCAGGCTGGCGATCATCTCCAGCGCCTCGCTCCCAGCCAGCACTTCGGTGGCGATACCGGCCGAGCGCAGACGTATTGTGAGATCGGCTGCGGCCGCCGCTTCTGCCACGACGGCATAGCGCGGGTGAAATTGGCAGCATTGCTCGAAGAGCCGCTCGATCTGCCGGTGAGCCGAAAGCGCCAGCACCTCGAAGCGCTCGGGATGACGCGCCACCACGTCCAGCGTATTGACACCGATGGAACCGGTCGCCCCGAGCACCACCAAACGCTGCTTTACCACAGCCATGCGATGCGTCCCTCGAAAAACAATACGGCCAAAGCAATCAATGGCAACGTCGCTGTCAGGCTGTCGATGCGATCCAGCACGCCGCCGTGTCCGGGTAGCAGCGTGCCGCTATCCTTCACGCCGGCCTGGCGCTTGGCCAGCGACTCGAACAGATCGCCGACGATACTCACCGCCGTCAGCGCCAAGAGCTCCACGCCCAGCCCAATCCACCCTGCCAGCGAATCTGTCAGCGCCCCGAATTTCGCCGCGACGAGAAAGCCGTAGATCCATACGGCAAGAAGCCCGCCCACCGCACCTTCCCAGGTTTTTCCGGGGCTGATGCTTGGCGCCAGCTTGTGGCGCCCGAAAGCGCGGCCGAAAAAATAGGCCGCGATATCCGCCAGCCAAACCGTCGCCATCGCCGCCAGCAACAACCAGGGGCTGATCGCGCGCAATTGCACCAGAGCCAAACAAGACGGCACTAGGACCAGCCAACCGACCAACATACCGATGATGCCGCCGGGAAATTTCCACTTCGCTTGTAGCCATGCGGGTACGACGACACACCAATACAGCGCCGCTACGCCGAACAGCGCAGCCAGGGCGGGCGCTTTCATGACGAAGCCGGTCTGGTTGTCGAATAGCGTCAGCGAGAGCGCGAAACCCAAGGCGAAGGAGCCCGCCGCATAACCGCCACGCGAGGGCCTGTCGAGTTGGATCAAACCGCCCCACTCCCAGGCGCCAACGGCGGTGATAAGACAGGCCAACACCACCCAGGCCGAAAATGAAAAATAGAAAACCGCGCCGAGGAAAACCGCCAGCAAAACCAGCGCGGTCAGTACTCGCGTTTTAAGCATTGCTCTCGACGGCGCTGTCGCTGGCGCCCGCCGGCTGTAGTGCCGACGTATCTTCCTGCAACTGCTCGCTGGTACGACCGAAGCGGCGCTCGCGCCGTTGGTAAGACTCGATGGCCTTGTCGAAAGCGGCGCTATCGAATTCTGGCCACAGCGTGTCGGTGAAATAAAATTCGCTGTAGGCAAGCTGCCAGAGCAGGAAATTGCTGACACGCTCTTCGCCGCCAGTGCGGATGAAGAGATCCGGCTCGGGCGCGTAATTCAACGCCAAGTGCTCGGCCAGATCGTTCTCGGTGAAACTCGCGCAGCGCTCTGGATGCGCGGCCAGCATTTTTTCAACCGCTTGCATGATGTCCCAGCGGCCGCCGTAGTTCGCCGCCACGGTCAAGGTCAGCACGCTGTTGTTTTGCGTCTGCGCTTCGGCGTGCTGGATGACTTCGATCAATTTGGGCTCAAAGCGGCTCAGATCGCCGACCACCTTGAAGCGAATGCCATTGTCGTTGAGCTTGGAGACTTCCTCTTCCAGCGCGCGCAGGAAGAGCTGCATGAGGAACGATACTTCCTCCGGCGGCCGGCGCCAGTTCTCGGAGCTGAACGCAAACAGCGTGAGATAGGAAACACCGCGCTTGACGCAAGCCTTGATGACTTCGCGCACCGTTTCCACACCGCGCTTATGGCCCGCAATGCGAGGCAGGAAGCGCTTCTTGGCCCAACGACCATTGCCATCCATGATGATGGCAACGTGGCGCGGAACAGGTGCGGTCCCGGGAATATCGAGTGTCGAGCTGGGGAATAACTTCACAGCGGTCCTCCGAAGCCGCGCACGGCCGGCGCGTACACGCTCAAACGGCGAGCAGATCGCTTTCTTTGGTCGCCAAGGCTTTGTCGATCTCGGCGATGTAGCGGTCGGTGAGTTTCTGAATCTCGTCTTGTGTGCGGCGCTCGTCGTCCTCGGAGATGGTCTTGGCTTTGACTCCCTCCTTGAGCGTATGGTTGGCGTCACGGCGCAGATTGCGCACCGCCACCTTGGCGGTCTCGCCTTCCTGCTTGACTACTTTGATGAGTTCGCGTCGACGCTCTTCGGTCAGGGAAGGTGTCGGCACGCGTATCGTATCGCCCATGGTGGAGGGATTGAGTCCGAGATCAGCGTCGCGTATGGCTTTTTCGACGGCCTGGATCATTTTCTTTTCCCAAGGCATGACGCCGATGGTGCGACCGTCGATCAGGGTCACATTAGCGACCTGACTCAAGGCCGTCATGGCGCCGTAGTACTCCACCTGCACGTGGTCCAGTATGCCGGTGTGCGCCCGCCCCGTGCGCACCTTGCCGAGATCGCTTTTCAAGGCCTCGAGCGATTTCTGCATTTTCTGTTCGGTGGTCTTTTTCAAGTCGGCAATCATGTCCCCTCCTCGATCAACAATACACCAGCGTGCCTTCGTCCTGTCCCAGCACCACGCGCTTCAAGGCGCCTTGCTTGAAAATGCTGAAGACATTAATGGGCAGCTTCTGGTCGCGACATAGCGCCAACGCGGTGGCGTCCATCACTTGCAAATTACGGCTGATCGCCTCGTCGAAGCTGACGCGATCATAGCGTTGTGCATCCGGAAATTTCTTGGGGTCGGCGGTATACACGCCATCGACCTTGGTCGCCTTGAGTACGATCTCCGCACCGATTTCGGAGCCGCGCAGGGCGGCCGCGGTGTCGGTCGTGAAAAACGGATTGCCGGTCCCGGCAGCGAAAATCACGATCTTGCCTTCTTCCAGATAGCGGATGGCCTTGCCGCGTATGTAAGGCTCAACCACCTGCTCGATATTGAGTGCCGATTGCACGCGGCCATTCAAACCCGCCTGACGCATGGCGTCGGACAGGGCCATGGCGTTCATGACCGTAGCCAGCATGCCCATGTAATCGGCCGTGGCTCTATCCATCCCCGAAGCACTGCCGACCATGCCACGAAAAATATTACCGCCGCCGATCACCACGCCGATTTCAACGCCCAGCGCGGCGACTTCCTTGATCTCCACGACGATGCCCGCCAGGGTTGCCTGGTTGATACCATAGGCATCGCTGCCCATGAGGGCTTCGCCCGAAAGCTTGAGCAGTATGCGTTTGAAGGCGGCGGTGTCGGCCACTTATTCTTTGTCCTTCTTAGATTCTGGGTCCTTCTTGGCAGCTGCGGCGATGGCTGCGGCGGCGGCTACTGCGGCCGCAGCAGCGGCTTGCTCAGCCACTTCGGCCGCGAAATCGCTGGTCTTTTTCTCCATGCCTTCGCCCACCACATAGAGCTGGAAACGCGCCACCGACGCACCTTTCGATTTGAGTAACGCCTCGATGGTCAGCTTGTCGTCCTTGACGAAAATCTGGCCCAGCAGGGTCACTTCCTTGAGGTATTTCTGCACCGTGCCGTCGGCGATTTTTTCCAGCATGGCTTCCGGTTTGCCGGCTTCGCGCGCCTTTTCGATGGCGATGCGACGTTCGGCATCCAGCAGATCTTTGGAAACGCCCGAGGCGTCCAGCGACTTGGGCTTGGCTGCGGCGATATGCATGGCCAGATCTTTGCCCAGCGCCTCGTCGCTGCCGACGAGATCAAGCAGCACGCCGATCTTGGCGCCGCCGTGGATATAGCTGGTCAGTTTGCCCTTGGCTTCGAAGCGGGCGAAGCGGCGGATCGACACGTTCTCGCCAATCTTGCCGACCAGCGCCGCGCGCGTCGTCTCGACGCTGGCGCCATTCACGGTCAACGCCGAGAGCGCCGCCACATCGGCAGGATTGTGCTGCGCCACCAGTTCGGCGAGCGCCTTGGTGAGCGCCAGGAAATCGTCATTCTTGGCCACGAAGTCGGTTTCGCAATTGACCTCGACAATCGAACCGAGCTTGCCGTCGGCCGAGATATAAATCCCGACCACGCCTTCGGCCGCCACGCGGGAGGCCGCCTTGCTGGCCTTGTTGCCCAGCTTGACGCGGAGAATCTCCTCGGCCTTGGTCATGTCACCCTCGGCTTCGGAGAGCGCCTTCTTGCATTCCATCATCGGCGCGTCGGTCTTCTCGCGCAGTTCTTTCACCATCGAAGCGGTAATTTCCGCCATGTTTGCTCCCGGTTCTTGCAGTTTGATATGCAGCGGGGCGGTCAAACCGCCCCGCGAATTTCCTTAGCGATGCGTCAGACTTGCCGCTTAGGCAGCGCCTTCCGTACCGACTTCATCAACCTCGACGAAATCGTCAGACACCGCGGCGACGACTTCCTGCACTGTCTGATTGCGACCTTCGATGATCGCATCGGCGGCGCCACGCGCGTACAAGCGTATCGCCTGGCTGGAATCGTCGTTGCCCGGAATGACGTAGGAAACGCCGGCTGGCGAGTGGTTGGTATCGACCACACCGACGATGGGAATATTCAGTTTGCCGGCTTCAGTGATGGCGATCTTGTGGAAGCCGACGTCGATCACGAAAATCGCGTCCGGCAGCCCGGTCATTTCCTTGATGCCGCCGATGCTTTTTTCCAGCTTGATCTGCTCACGTTGCAGCATCAGCGCTTCTTTCTTGCCGACGTGTGCGAACGAGCCGTCCACCGTCATGGCTTCGAGGTCTTTCAGGCGCTTGATCGACTGCTTGACCGTCTTGAAGTTGGTTAGCATGCCGCCCAGCCAGCGCTCATCGACGTAAGGCATGCCGGCGCGCTGCGCTTCCTCGCGCACGATCTCGCGCGCCTGACGCTTGGTGCCAACGAAAAGCACGCTGCCTTTTTTGGCGGAAAGCTTGCGCAGAAAAGTCATCGACTCCTGGTATTTGACCAGGGTCTTTTCGAGGTTGATGATGTGAATTTTGTTGCGATGGCCGAAGATAAACGGGGCCATCTTGGGATTCCAGAAGCGGGTCTGGTGACCGAAATGGACACCCGCCTCCAGCATTTGACGCATGGTCGTAGACATAAATTACTCCAATCAGGGTTAGCCTCCGCCCGACCGTGATAACGCTGAATCGGCAAGCCTGCCGCCGTTCTTTGCGCACCCTTGATAGTCGCCGAGCGTGTGAATTTTGCCGTTGAGCCGAAATGGCCTTCAGGCAAGCGCAGGATTATAGCAATTTCCGAGGCTTGGACTCAAGCCTGACCTGAGAATACGGGTAGCCCGCACAAGAAAGAACAGTCCACCCTGCCTTCGACCACGAACGGCCGAAGGCAGGACGTGGTCGGCTTACTCGACGTAGGTCGCCTTGTAGGGCATGTCTTTGGCACGCACGCCACGGGCGTAGGCCGCGGCGCCGACGGCGAAGTTTTCATCGCTGTCAGCACGCGGTTCGATGCCGATAGCACGGAAGCCGGCCTTGATGGCGAGACGCTCGGCCGGGTTGAGTGGGAAATCCTTTTCGTTCGGATCCCAGGGATCGCGCAGCAAACCGCCGTTGCCACCCACGCACCATTGGTAGTACTTGAGATGGGTGAAGGGATGCACGCCCTTGGGCAGCATGGGCGACATCAACTGGAACAGTGCGTTGTAGCCAGGTTTGACGTGCCAAAAGACTTTCGACGCTTCATCAAAGCGGCCGGCTTGCAGGTGGCTCATGTACTCGACCATGTAAGGCTGCTCAGGGGATTGCAGGGCCTCGATGGTCCAGGCGCCGCTCCATTGCATGCCATAGTGCTTGGCGAGGATGGGCATCAAGCCCAGATGCACGCCACCAATCAACACCTTCTTGTGCATTTTTTCGCACAGCTCAAAGACCGTCGGCAGTTCCAGCGTGGTCATGAGTTTCAAGGCGACGACGTTAGGCAAATCGGCCAGTTTGCTATAGACGTCGACGACCACATTGCTGGGGTGGAGATGGGCAAACTGCTTGCCGTCGGTGGCCCACAGCGCGACGCCGAGGTTGGTGGAATCGATGAGCGTGCGGTAATACTTATAGAGATCGTCGCTGGTATCGGCGTGGAAAGTATGCGACGGATGGATCAGCGCATGGGTGCAACCGACGGCCTCGGCCATCTGCAGTTCCCCAAGACAGTCTTCCAGCGTCGGCGCCATGATGGGCAGGCCGACCGACATGCGGCCTTTAACTTCGTCGACAATGATTTCCAGGAACTGTTTTTCCTCGTGTGGCGCCAAACCCAGCGGCACAGCAAAAATCGAGAAACAGCCGTGCTTAAGGCTCTGGCGCACGTCGTGGCGTATGCCTTCTTCGTCCAGGGCCTTGAGGTCCGGCGTGAAAGATGGCATGAAGATGTTCTCGTAGCCCTTGAAATGAGCGCGCGCCCAATCCTTGCGTTCCGCTTTGCTGATAGCCATGGGTGGCCTCACCTGTAAAATAGTCGTGCAGGTAATATAAGCGGGTTTACAGAACCGGCCTCATTCCTTTTCATAGACCCCCCATTCCATTTTTACCTCGCCAAAAAATATGAGCATCACCATCAAGACTCCCGAAGAAATAGAAAAAATGCGGGTCGCCGGCCGCCTCACGGCCGAAGTCCTCGATTACATCACGCCCTATGTGCAGCCCGGCGTCACTACCGGCGAGCTGGACCGGCTGTGCCACGACTACATCGTGGATGTGCAACAGGCCATTCCCGCCCCGCTCAACTACGCGCCACCCGGCTACAGCCCATATCCGAAATCGATCTGCACTTCGATCAACCATCAGGTCTGCCACGGCGTGCCGGGCGAGAAGCTGCTCAAACGCGGCGACATCGTCAATATCGACGTGACAGTCATCAAGGACGACTATCACGGCGACTCCAGCCGCATGTACATCGTCGGCGGTGAAGCTAGCATCCAGGCCAAGCGGCTCTGCGCCTTGACCTACGATTGCCTGTGGCTGGGCATCGTGCAGGTGCGCCCCGGCGCGCGCCTGGGCGACATCGGCCATGCCATCCAGCGTCACGCCGAATCAAATGGTTTTTCGGTGGTACGCGAATTCTGCGGTCACGGCATCGGCCGCAAATTTCACGAAGAGCCGCAGGTGCTGCACTATGGCAAGCCGGGCACCGGCCTGGAACTCAAGGCCGGCATGACCTTCACCATCGAGCCCATGATCAACGCCGGCAAAGCGGCGATTTCCGAGTTGCCCGACGGCTGGACCATCATCACCAAAGATCGCAGCCTTTCCGCCCAGTGGGAACATACCGTGCTCGTGACGGAAACCGGCTACGAGGTACTCACCGTCTCCAAAGATACGCCGCCCATGCCGGCCGTTGTGAGCTGAAGCCGTGGCCACCGCAGCCGCCGAGGCATCCGCGCCGGATCCGCGCCCGTTGATCAGTCGCTACAAACGCGAACTCAGCGATGGCCAGGCACGCCTGCGCATCACCTACGAAGCGCATGTTGATGCTGCGCGGCTCTTGCGTGGGCGCAGCCAATTGGTGGATGGCGTGCTCAAGTCGCTGTGGCAGGAGGCGCGGCTGCCGCTGGGCCTGTCGCTGGTCGCAGTGGGCGGCTACGGGCGGCGCGAGCTTTATCCCGCTTCCGACGTGGATTTGCTGTTCCTCGTACCGGATAACGTCGCCCGTGAAACGGAAAAGCAGCTCGAACAGCTCATCGGCATGCTGTGGGACGTGGGCCTGGACATCGGCCATAGCGTGCGCACCGTCGATCAGTGTGTCGAAGAAGCCAGACAGGACATCACGGTACAGACCAATCTGCTCGAAGCACGCCTGCTCTGCGGCAGCCGCGGGCTCTACAACACCTTCGCCGAGCGCTTGCGCAGCGACCTCGATCCGCAGGCCTTCTTCAAGGGCAAGAAGCTGGAGCAGGACGAGCGCTACACGCGCTATCAGGAAACGCCCTACGCGCTGGAGCCCAACTGCAAAGAAAGCCCCGGCGGCCTGCGCGATTTGCAGGTGATCTTGTGGATCAGCCGCGCCGCCGCCCTGGGCGAAGGCTGGAGCGACCTCGCCCGCCGCGGCTATCTCACGCGGGGCGAAGCCTTGCAGGTCAAGCGCCTGGAATCGTTTCTCCAGCACTTGCGCATCCGCCTTCATCACATCACGGGGCGGCGGGAAGATCGTCTGCTCTTCGACCATCAGGAAGCCGTGGCGCGCGCCTTCGGCATCTCGGCCAGCGAGACACGGCGCGCCTCCGAACTGCTCATGCAGCGCTATTACCACACCGCCAAGGCTGTCACGCAGCTCAATACCATCCTGCTGCTTAACCTCGATGCCACCCTCTTTCCCGATCGGCGCACCGTGTCGCTGATCATCAACGAGCAGTTCCAGGCCCAGCGCGAATTGCTCGATATTCGCAGCGAAGACGCCTTCGAAAAATATCCGTCGGCAATCCTCGAAAGTTTCCTGCTCCTGATGCAGCGCTCCGAGCTCAAGGGCATGACGGCGCGCACGCTGCGCGCGCTGTGGCGCGCGCGGCAGCTCATCGGCCCCGCCTTCCGCAAGGACCCGCGCAACCGCGCCCTCTTCCTGCAACTCTTCCAGCAAAAGCGCGGATTGGTGCATGAGTTCCGCCGCATGAATCAATTCGGCATCCTCGGTCGCTACCTGCCAGCTTTCGGCGACATTGTTTGCCAGATGCAGCATGACTTATTCCACATCTACACCGTGGACCAGCACATCCTGCAAGTCATGCGCAATCTGCGCCGCTTCAGCATGCCGGAATTCGCCCACGAATATCCGCTCTGCAGCCGTCTCATGGTGGGATTCGAGCGCCACTGGCTACTCTATGTCGCCGCGCTGTTCCATGACATCGCCAAGGGGCGCGGCGGCGACCACTCCAAACTCGGGATGCCCGATGCGCGACGTTTCTGCCGCGACCATGGCTTGACGGAAGAAGACACGGCGCTGGTGGTCTGGCTGGTCGAGCAGCACCTCACCATGTCACACGTGGCGCAGAAACAAGACCTCGCCGATCCCGATGTCATCGAGGCTTTCGCCAAAACCGTGGGCGACGAACGCCGACTCACCGCGCTCTACCTCGTTACCGTCGCCGACATACGCGGCACCAGCCCCAAGGTGTGGAACACCTGGAAGGGCAAGCTGCTCGAAGACCTCTTCAAAATCACGCTACGGCGCCTGGGTGGTGCGAAGGGGCAGCAAATGCTGGGCCTACCGGAGCGTATGGAAGAAGCCCGTCGGCTGCTGCGTTTCCACGGCTTGCGCGTGGGTGTGGAAGATTCCTTCTGGCATGTGCTGGACACTGTTTACTTTCTGCGCCACGACGCCGAGGAAATCGCCTGGCACACCCGCGCCCTCTACCACCGGCCCAACGGGCCGCAGCCCGTCGTCAAGGCGCGTCTGCCGCATATCGGCACGGGGCTGCAGGTGATGGTCTATACGCCCGACCAGCCCGCCCTTTTCGCCCGGCTGTGCGGCTTCTTCGCGCGCTTGGGCTACAGCATCGCCGAAGCCAAAATCCACACCACCAAGAACGGCTACGCCCTCGACAGCTTCATGCTGCTCGATCTCGACAACACGCTCGCCTATCGCGACATGATCAGCCTGATCGAGCACGATCTGGCCGCGCAATTGGCCAGCGGCGTCGAAATGGTGCGCCCTGGCGCTAGCCGCCTCTCGCGCCAGGTGCGCAACTTCCCCATCACGCCGGAAGTGCTCATCCGCCCCACCGAAAAAGGCGAGCAATACCTGCTTTCCGTCAACGCCGCCGACCGCCCCGGCCTGCTCTACACCATCGCCAGTACCCTGGCCGCGCATAACATCAACGTGCACACCGCCAAGATCGCCACACTCGGCGAGCGCGTCGAAGACACCTTCCTCATCAGCGGCGGTGAACTCGCCCAAACAGCCGGCGTGCTGCGGCTGGAAACGGAATTGCTGGAACAGTTGCAGGTGTAACCCTCTGTGCGATGAACGGAGCACCGTATGCAAGGCAACAATAGCTTGATCCAGGCTATCAATGACCTAATCTCTGCAAGCTATAAGCCGACCGAACCAGGGGTCGCAGTGATCGTGGTCAAGGACGGCAAGCCCCTATTGCGCATGGGGCTAGGCATGGCCAATCTTGAGCTCGGGGTACCGATCAAGCCCGACATGGTTTTCCGCTTGGGCTCGATTACCAAGCAATTCACCGCCGTTGCCATACTCATGCTGGCTGAACAGGGGAAACTCGCCCTTGAAGACGCTATCACTGACTTTTTGCCGGACTATCCAACGCACGACCACCTCATCACGGTTAAGCATCTCCTCGCACATACATCCGGCATCAAGAGCTACACCGATATGCCGGAGTGGTTGCCTTTATGGAGGAAGGATTTCACCGTCCAGGAATTGATCGACTTTTTCAAGTCGCAGCCCATGCAGTTTGCGCCCGGGGAGCGCTGGGCTTACAACAACTCAGGTTATGTCCTGCTGGGTGCCATTATCGAGAAAGTATCCGGGCAACCCTATGAGCAGTTCATTCAACAAGACATATTCGACCGCTTAGGGATGAAGCACTCCAACTATGACAGTCCGCTCCGCGTAATCCCCGGACGCGTTTCCGGTTACGACAGGGGTACTGAGGGCTATACCAATGCCGACTACTTAAGCTTGACTCAGCCGTATGCAGCTGGCGCATTGGCATCGACCGTGGACGATTTGGCCATCTGGGACACAGCGTTATACACAGACCAATTGCTTACACAAGAAACGCTTCAGCAGGCTTTTGTTCCGCGGCAGCTCACGGATGGATCGTCTGCCGCGTACGGTTATGGGTGGGCAATTTCCGAATATGCTGAACATGTCCTGGTTGAGCATGGGGGCGGCATCCATGGCTTTAGAACTCATGCGATTCGAATACCCAGCGACCACGCTTTCATTGCCGTTTTATCGAACAACACAGGGGCCGACCCGGGGCAGCTAGCATTCAAAATCGCTGCGTTGGTCATCGATCGGCCTTACCAAGAACCGTCGGCTATAGAGCTAAGCCCTGAAGTTTTTGCTCGGTATGAAGGCGTCTATAAGAACAACGCATTGGAAGACCGGCGAATTACCTGCCGAAACAATCGGCTTTATTTACAACGTAGCGATAGCGAACCTTTGGAACTTGTTGCCCTTTTAACTAACGAGTTTTACTGCAAGATAAATCCACTTAACCGTATTCGTTTTTTGATCGATAAAAATGGAGTTGTCACTTCTGCGGAACTTCGAGCACGATTCGGTCCCCCTGAAATATGCGAGAAGGTCTGCGAAACGGCACCTGCACCATCATAAGGGAAGCGGCGGAACATGAGAGCCGCTAACTCAATCCTAGGTCTGCTTTTGGCAACGCTGATCGGCTGCGCGCCGCTGCCGCCACGAGTTGGCGCCAGTTCGGACATGGCTATCGAATGGCAACCCTCGCCCAACTTCGACGAACGCCGGCCCAACTGGATCATCATCCACCACACCAGCAACGACAACGTCGACGATGCGCTGCGTACGCTCACCGATCCCGCTCGCGCCGTCAGCGCCCATTACCTGATAGCCCGCGACGGCAAGATCATTCAACTGGTGGATGAACGTCGCCGCGCCTGGCACGCCGGCGCCTCCTACTGGGGCGGCGGCAGCGACATCAACTCCGCGTCCATAGGCATCGAGCTGGACAACAACGGCGCCGAGCCCTTTCCAGAAACGCAGATTGCCGCGCTACTCACGCTGCTGCGCGACCTCTCCGCGCGCTACGAGATTCCCGCCACGAATTACCTGGGCCACGCCGACGTCGCGCCCCGACGCAAGACCGACCCCAGCCGCTATTTCCCGTGGCAACGTTTGGCCGAACACGGCTACGGCCTGTGGTGTCGCGAGACTGTACCGGAACTTCCACTTGCCTTCGACACACGGCTGGCGCTGGCTGCGCTGGGTTATGACGTCGCCGACATGGAAGCGGCAATCCTGGCTTTCAAACTGCATTTCGTGCAGGAAGATAGTGCGCCGGTCTTGACGCAACAAGACCAACGCCTCTTGAACTGCCTGATTCGCGAGAAACTGACGACAGCTAGCCGGGCAACGGCCAGCGACCGATGACGCGATAGCTAGTGGTCTGAGCAGGGATTCCACCAGCACAAAATCGCAGACGCCCCAGAGGATATCGGGCGCCGCAAGTTCCGTTGGCGCGTGGCGGGCGTTTCGTAATAGGGTGACGTGAGTTGTTGCACCACAGCCGGCTCCGGCCATAACGCAAAAAATACACGCCGCGTTGGTGGTGTCGCGGCGCGATCGACCTCAGCGACCATCGCCTCCAGCACGCTCGATCAACGCTACGGCCTGTGCCACGATGCCTTCGCCGCGCCCGGTGAAACCGAGTCGTTCGGTGGTCTTGGCCTTGATGTTCACGCAGCCTGCCTCGATGCCGAGATCGACTGCGATGTTGGCGGCCATCTGCGCCACATGCGGTGCCATGCGCGGCGCCTGGGCGATGATGGTGGCGTCGATATTGACGACGGCATAACCTGCCCAATCGATCAAACGCGCCGTTTCGCGCAGCAGATGGCGGCTGTTAGCGTCCTTGAATTTCGGGTCGGTGTCGGGGAAATGTTGGCCGATATCGCCCATGCCCGCTGCGCCGAGCAGCGCATCGGTGATGGCGTGCAGCAGCACGTCGGCATCCGAATGGCCGAGCAAGCCGCGCTCATAAGGAATCTCCACGCCGCCGATGATGAGCAGGCGCCCTTCGACCAGTGCGTGGACGTCGAAACCCTGACCGATGCGCATTAATTAGGTACCTTCAACAAAATTCTATTCAGCAATATCCGCTCGGCCAAGGCCAGATCGGATGGGTAAGTGACTTTGAGATTGCTGGCGTCGCTCGCCACCAATTTAGGCCGGTGGCCCAGGGCTTCAATGGCGCCCGCCTCGTCAGTGACCCCACGCGCTTTTTCCAGCGCCTCGCGCAGCAGACCATAACGAAACATTTGCGGCGTCTGCGCTTGCCAGAGTTGCTCGCGTGAGACTGTGGCTGCTATGCGTCCATCGGCGCCCGCACGCTTCAGGGTATCCGCCACCGGCATGGCGAGGATGCCGCCGACCGTATCGTCGCCCACTTCGTCGATCAGCGCATCGAGTTGCGCTGGTGAGAGGCATGGCCGCGCAGCGTCATGCACCAGCACCCAATCGTCGCTATCCACCACCTCAACGCTGTCGGCCATACGCAACAAGCCGTTCAGCACGCTGTCGGCGCGCGTCGCGCCGCCGCAGCTTAGTGCGACGAGCTTGTCGCCCAACGCACCACGATCGGCGGAATGCCATTGTTTGTCCCACTCTTCATCCTGCGCCGCCAGCGCAACGAAAACGCGCGCTATACGCGGTGCGGCGCAGAGCGTGGCCAGGGCGTGATGGATCAGGGGGCGGCCAGCCAGGGGCAGATATTGCTTGGGCAGCGCTTCTCCCATGCGCGCGCCCGAGCCCGCCGCCGGCACCAGAGCGAAATAGCGTGGCATGAGGGAATTCTAGCGGAAATGGCGCGTTAGAATGAGGTTGTCCACTCGCGCCACGCCATGGTCATGAACCTTTTCGAGTCACTCTCGGCGCCGCAACACCTCGATCTTTTCGTCACCAGCTTGGCGATCGGTCTGTTGATCGGCCTGGAGCGCGAACGCAGCAGCGCACCACGCGCCGGGCTGCGCACCTTTGCGCTGGTCGCCCTGCTCGGCACACTGGCCGCGATGATATCCGAGCGCACCGACAGCGGCTGGGTGCTGGCTGCAGGCTTGCTGGTGGTGGGCGCCATGATGATCGCCGCCTACCGCTATCACCCCGACGCCGAAGGCGATCCCGGCACCACCTCCATCGTCGCGCTGCGGGTCTGCTACTGCCTGGGCGCCGCCGTCTGGTATGGCTACAGCACGGTAGCGGTCATGCTGGCCATCGCCACCACCGTCCTGCTCTACTTCAAGACCTAACTGCATGGCATCTCGCGGCGGCTCACGTCCAAAGACCTCATTTCCATCCTGCAATTCGCGGTGCTGTCCCCTGGCGCTACTCGCCAACCTCCTCTTCAAGCTCGGCCTGATCGTCACGCTAGGCGGCAGGGCGCTCACGCGCCGTACTCTGCCCGGCATGCTAGCCATTGGGCTGGAGATTGGAGCGGGCCTGCTGCTTATTTAGCCCCAAGCTCCGGTCGTGGCTGACCACGGAGCGTGTGCTATCTGCTCGCGGCCTGCTCGATCAATTCTGCCGCCCAAGCGTTCAAACTTTTGCCCTCTGCCTCGGCCGTCATGACGGCGCGGGCATGTGTTTCTGGCGCTAGCCTCAATCGAAATTGGCCGGAATATGGACGGTTGGGTGTTTGGCCAATCTTTTTGCAGGTTTTAAGATAATGGCTCATTTAGTGAGGCGTAATGATGACATTAGCTGCCGACCGCCATCGCAAGCCAGTGAGCGGGTTTCAGGCCATTTCTCGGCGACCGCTCGATGGTCCTGAACCAACCGAGGTAGCTGTCCATATATTTTGTGGCGACGCCCTTGAACCGGCGCAGCCAGTTCTTGAGGCGGCTGTGATAAGCATTGACGTTTTGCACATGCCAAGGGCCATC
>JAYUNL010000154.1:0-4688 GCA_043761745.1 Rhodocyclaceae bacterium | reverse complement strand
CGCGTCTCTGGAAGCAACACTTCGCCGACAAGCCGCTCCGCTCGGCCTTGCATACGCTTCGAGCGCAGACATGTACGCCGGTGGGTTAACGGTTACGTTGCGGGGAACGGACTGCTAGGAGTGCAAGGAGGTTGAGAATGCACACCCGGTCATCACCTTCGAACTTTCTCGACTCGGCGACTCGGCGGAGCGCTGTCGCAACTTGTCCTTCGAAGTTTGCAAGCATCCCCTCTAAGACGTCGGGCTTGAAGCCCGCTATATTGACCCGGTTGAAGTCACGGACACCACCCACATTGTGCGGGTTTGTCTCGAAGTAATTCTTTTCCGCTATGTTGGCGACAGTGAGGCGACATTGCTTCCCGCTGCCCACTGCGAATCCTCGCAAGTAGCATTGTGGTAAGTAGTGGTGATGCCGCGCTTCTTTCGCCATGCCAATATTTTTCCGGATCTCTGAAGCAATCTCAAATCGAGCAACCAATGTCCGAAGTTGGCCAAAAATTTGTCATCGCGTTTCACCCCCCAAAATCCCCACCAGCGCCTCACCATAAGTCTCCAGTTTGTGTGCACCGATGCCGGGGATGCGGGCGAGGTCGGTGCGGGTTTGGGGGCGTTCGCGGACCAGTGCCAGCAGCGTGGCGTCGTGGAGGATGACGTAGGCGGGCACGCCGTGGGCCTTGGCGGTTTCGGCACGCCAGGCGCGCAGTTGTTCCCATAGGCTTTGTTCGCCGGCGTCGAGATCGGCGTCGATCTTGCGGCTCTTGGGTTTGGCGATTTTTTGTTTTGTTTCCATGCGCCGCAGGGCGACGGCTTGTTCGCCTTTGAGGACGGGGCGCGCGGCTTCGGTGAGTTGCAGCGCGCCGTGGGTGTGATCGACAGCGAGCAGGCCCAGCGCCACCATCTGGCGGAAGATGCCGCGCCATTCCTGCTCGGGAATGTCCGCGCCGATGCCGAAGGTGGACAACTGATCGTGCTGCCATTGCCGCATGCGCTCGCCCTGCTTGCCCAGCAGCACGTCGATGACATGGCCCGCGCCGAAGCGCTGGCCGGTGCGGTACACGCAGGACAGCGCCTTGCGCACGGCTTCAGAGCCATCCCAGGTTTGCGGCGGCTCCAGGCAGGTGTCGCAATTGCCGCAGGGAGTGCTGGCCTCGCCGAAGTAGGCGAGCAGGCGCACGCGGCGGCAGGCGGTGGTTTCGCACAGGCCCAGCAAGGCGTCGAGCTTGGCGCTGGAGACGCGCTTGTGGGTTTCATCCGCTTCCGACTCGTCGATCATGCGGCGCTGCTGCACCACGTCGCCCAGACCGTAGGCCATCCAGGCGTCGGCCGGCAGACCGTCGCGTCCGGCACGGCCGGTCTCCTGGTAATAGCCTTCGATGCTTTTCGGCAGATCGAGGTGGGCGACGAAGCGCACATCCGGTTTGTCTATGCCCATGCCGAAGGCGATGGTCGCTGCCATGACAATGCCATCCTCGCGCAGAAAGGCGTCCTGATTGCGCGAGCGAGTTTCGGGGGCCATGCCGGCATGGTAGGCCAGCGCACGGATGCCCTCGCCGCAGAGAACGGCGGCGGTCTCTTCCACCTTGCGGCGCGAGAGGCAATAGACGATGCCGGCATCGCCCTCATGCTCGGCGCGCAGGAAGGCCAGGAACTGGGCGCGCGCATTGGCTTTCTCGACGATGCGATAGCGGATGTTGGGCCGGTCGAAACTGGAAATGAAAACGCGCGCCGCGTCCAGTTGCAGATTGGCGATGATTTCATTGCGCGTGACTTCGTCCGCCGTGGCGGTGAGGGCGATGCCGTTTGCGGCAGTCGCGCGCTCCATCAGTTCGATGAAGCGCGGCGTCAACAGCCGCTCGGGCGCGACATACAGCAAGTCGTAATCGCCGCGCAGGAAGGCGCGTTCGGTCTCGCTGGCTGCTTCAGCCGAGAGCATGGAGTTGAGACCGGCGGCGCGCACGCCGGCTTCATGCAGCGCGGCGACTTGATCCTGCATCAGCGCGATCAAGGGCGAGACGACGATGGCCGTGCCGGGCCGCAGCAGCGCGGGAATCTGGTAGCACAGCGATTTGCCGCCGCCGGTGGGCATCAGCACCAGCGCGTCGCCGCCGCCGGCCATATGCTCGATGATCTCAGCCTGCGCACCGCGAAAAGCTGGGTAGCCAAAAATATCTTTGAGGAGTTTGAGCGCGTCGGACATGGTGCGGTCGATGGGTAAGGTGATGTTGGTCGGCAAAGATATTTGTTTAAGGGTGACTTGGAATCGCGATAAGTCGCCGTGCAGCCTCCACCGGCTGGACGATGCTGAAACCCGCCAGGCGAAATTTCCTGCGCGCGAGTTCCAGCAGCGCCTTGTCCTTGGTGACCAGCAGATCGGCGCGCACGGCGCGTGCCAGCTCAAGAAACTTTTGATCGTCGGGATCGCGACAAAGCGGCAGGGGCGGCAGCGTGCCCCCTTCCCAATCGCAAGCCACTTCGCGCAACTGCGCCAGCGCCATGTATTCGGTGTGGATTTGCGCAGCAGCGGCCTCATCTAGCTGGAACTGCGGGTAACGCAGCACGCGTGCGAGTTCTTCGCTACACGCGGCGTCTGTATAGCACTGCGCACGCCCTTCGCGCAGCGCCTGCATGATAGGCGCTGCCGCCGCGTCGCGAAAGTGCAGCAAGTCCAACACCGTGTTGGTGTCGAGTACCAACGTAATACTCATGATTCCGGCAGCGCAGACAATAAAGGCGTAGATTCTAGCGGCTTATTGAGTCTTCCCTAACTCGCGACACTCACCGCAACCCGTTCGCCCTGAGCTTGTCGAAGGGCTTCGACGAGCTCAGCCAGAACGGTGTTTGTCATGAATTTCTGAAACATCAATAATCAGGAGAACCCCATGAGCAAGTATGGCTTTGGCAGGGATGTGGCAATGAGTTTCGACGCGGCGGTGAGTAAGGTGACCGAGGCGCTGGCCAGTGAAGGCTTTGGCGTGCTGACCGACATCGATGTGTCGGCAACCATGAAAAAGAAGATCGGCGTGGAGATGCCCGAGTACCGCATACTCGGCGCTTGCAATCCGCTGCTGGCGCATCGCGCCATTAGTGCCGAGCCGTCTATTGGTCTGTTATTGCCGTGCAATGTGGTGGTGCGGCGGTTGGACGCCAATAATGTTCGCGTCGAGTTCATGGACCCTGTCGCGGTGATGGAACTGGTTGGGCGGCCGGAGGCCAGAGAATTGGCCAGCGAAGTGCGCCAGCGCCTGGAGCGGGTGATGCAGGCCCTGTAATTTGTCGTCTCGGATTAGTTGTCAGACCACCAGGAGATAGTCACGAACGGTAAGCACTTGAGGTGTTGGTTGGCGATGATCGCGTTGTCTACAGTGTCCGCCACCGCAATGGCGCAGAACATGGACATGGGCGCCGGCATGATGGATGGGCCGGGCCACGGCATGGGGCCAGGTATGAAACCCGGCATGATGGGTGGCGATGCGCCAGCCAAATGCGGCCACCCCATGATGGATGGCGGGTCGGGTTATGGCAGGGACATGGGCATGGGCATGGGGCCAGACATGATGTCGGGCCACGCGGGGCATCTGCCGCCGGATCTGACCGACAAGCAGCTTGGCGCCATCAACAAGCTTCACGACGAATAGTGGGCGCTGAGTGGCAAGTTGCTGGACGAACAGCCCAAGCTGCGCGATCTCTACGCCGCTGAAACCCGCGACCCCAAGGCTATCGGCGCGCAGTACGCGAGAATATTCGACGTGCGTCGTCAGATGATCGAACTCACCGTCGACCTGCACAATCGCGTCAACGCCGTGTTCACCAGGGAACAGCGGGAAGCGATGCACAAGCCAGGTCGCGGCCCGATGATGTTGCACTGAATCCGCAGCGAGTCGACGCGGATAAGCGGCTTGTTGAGAGCCGGCCCCTTGGGTGTACTTGGGGCCGGTTTTTATTCCGGTGCGTTGGGCAGCGTGAGATGTGACGAGACGTGAACTGCATTCGCGCGCACCTGCCAAGGGACGAATCCCAGCATGGGCGCATCAAGCCGAGCAGTGAGGGTCGCAATGTTTTCTTCTACGCCGCTCATCTGTGGATCGATCTGGTTGGCGACCCAACCCGCAAGGCGCAAGCCGCGCGCGGCGATGGCCTCCTGCGTCAGCAGCGCGTGATTGAGGCAACCCAGCCGCAGGCCCACCACCAGAATCACCGGCAGCGCCAGACGCTGCGCCAAGTCCGCGCCATCCTGCGTGTTGTTCAGCGGCACGCGAAAACCGCCGGCGCCTTCGACGATCACAGTGTCCGCCTGGGCGAGCAACTGCGCCAGGCAATGCGCGATGTGCGAGAGGTTTATGGCCACATTGTCATGCCGCGCGGCAAGCTGCGGCGACATGGCAAGACGTAGCAGATAGGGATTTGTTAGCTCGGGCGCAGCGTCGACATTGCTGGCGGCGCGCAGCAATTCGACATCTTCATTGCGCCCCTCCGCATCGACGCCGGCGGCAACCGGCTTCATGCCGATCACCCGGCGGCCATCTTGCGCAAACCGGTGCAGCAGCGCGCAGGCAATCAGCGTCTTGCCCACGCCGGTGTCGGTGCCGGTGATGAAATAGGCGGAGGTCATCGCGCGCTTTGTGACGAGGCCGCTCGTGGCGCCTGGCGGTGGGGCGACCCCAGGTAGGGTGGGCAGCGTTGCTGCCCAC
>JAYUNL010000153.1:0-2381 GCA_043761745.1 Rhodocyclaceae bacterium | reverse complement strand
ACCATCGGGCCACCTTCATAGGTCTTGTTGAGCACGGCGTAGTCAACGTCGCAGCCGAAGGCCTTTTCAACCGCATCAGGATAGGACTTGAGGCCGTCCCTGGTGAGTTGCACGCGGCCCGCCAAGCGCGAGGCGAGGTCTTGCATGAACTGGCCGGCACATTCGGCGGTGCGGTAGCCGAGCATGTAGCAAGGCATGAGCTTCGTGGCGCGGTCAATGGCCGTGAACGTGTAGCAGTCTCCGAGGCCACGAGCCGGATCGGCATCGGCGGGAACATTCTTTTGCTTCGCTCCGATGAAGGCCCAGATTTCATCGACCTGAACGTTCGTAAGCGTCAGGTCGCGCATCGTCTTGTCTTGGAAGTCGGAGCAAGCCGCGCCCACATCGGCGAGCAGCTTCGTCACGGTGTTGATCGACACATTCGCCACCCGAGACACAGCGCGCATCGACATGCCATCAACCAGCAGGGAGACGATCTGCACGCGCTTTTCGATGGGGAGGGTGTTCATTCTCAGGCCCAAGTTGTTAAATGCATTATGCTTGAGCGAACTAGCAATTGCAAGCATGATCAACTAAAATCAATGCTTGCATTTCAACAGGGATGCGTAGACAATGCAAGCACCGTAACCTTTCTGGATGCTTGCAATGGACGAACCAAAAGTATTCTTCGGGCGCGCTAAGGGGGGCGCCGTCGTGGCATCAAAGATGACGCCAGATCAGCTAAGCGAGCGCGCAAAAAAGGGTGCGGCAGCGCGGTGGGGTAAGGCGTATCTGAAAGCGACTCACAAGGGAAATTTTGAGGTCCACTTCGGCATAGACGCCGAGTGTTATGTGCTTGACGACACGGCAAAGACGGCAGTCATGACGCAGCGAGGAATCGCAGCGGCGCTGGGGCTCTCAAAGCCTGGCGGGAAGGACTTTGAGCGCCTCGTGGAGGGCAAGGCTATCTCCAAGCACCTTGGTGCTGAAGTCCTCGAAAAAGTGCGCCAACCCATTGAATTTAAATGGATTTACCCTGGTGGCAAACAGAACGCTGTGAGCATCAAAGGATACTCAGCGGACCTGCTGATCGACGTTTGCAACGCGATCCTCGCAGCGAACGCAGCCGGCGACCTGCGAAAGAATCAGGAGAACCTTGTCAAGCAGGCTGCGATAGTGGTTGGCGCATCGGCCAAGGCCGGCATCCAAGGGTTGGTTTACGCCTTGGCTGGGTACGACCGGACCAAAGAAGAGGTCATCGCCGCGTACAAGATGTACGTCGCAGAAGAGGCGAGAGAGTACGAGCGTGAGTTCTCGCCTGAGCTTTACGAGCAATGGTATCGACTGTACGGGCTGGTAAAACCAGAACGCGGACGCCCTTGGGAATTCCGGTATCTCACTATTGACCACATCTACAAGCCCCTGGCTCGCAGCAACGGCAAGGTGTTTTCGCTTGCCAAGTCAGCCAAACAAGCCAACGGCGAAAAGACAGACAAGATCCACCAGTTCTTGTCTGAAATCGGCGTAAAGGCATTGCGCACTCAAGTGGGCAAGATCACCGGGATTGCTACGGTGTCGGAGAGCCGTGAGCAGTACGAGGGTTTCATTTCTGAGAAGATTTATGGGCAGCAGCCGCTGCGCTTCTCGGAGGGCTAATCTTCCTTCTTCCAGCGACCAGAAGCGGCCTTCCTGGCAATATCTGACCGTTGCTCGGGTGTCAGAGCCAGCGCCCTAGCCGCGCCGCCCTTCTTACCGCCGAGTCGACCCAACGCAACCGCCGCCGCGTTCTTCACGGGAGGCGGTTCTTCTTTGGGAGCATCACCCGTAAGCTGATCGAGGATGTGCTTCGCCGCCTGGTTGGCGTCGCGCTGGGGCTTGCTTGAGCGTGTAGGCATCCCGGCACCGTACACCGTGCCCGCGCGGCGGTCAAGATCGGCTAATTTCAAACTGAGACACTACCCGGCAAGCGGTCTGCGATCTGCGCAGTGGTGACGTAGTCGGTCATGTCATGGCTCTCTGTGGTGATTGGCGATCACGGGTTAGGGCAATGAATCACAGGCGCGGAAATATCCGACTTGCGACCTGTCGCAATGGCATCCATTGCGCGAGTCTTTGAGCAGGAATAGCATCGGCAGCGCTGCATCATTCCGGCTTGGCACGATGGCCTCACGAATTCCGCTTGCAATACATCGCGCAAGCATTCGCAAAGAGTTTCAATCTCGCGCTGCTGGTGCTGCCACGCCCACCAAGCGACATCGGTATCGTGGTGCCACCCACGCTCAACTGCGCCGGGCAGCCACGCATCAAATGCGGCGCGCTCCGGCAAGCGGTCTGCGATTTGCGCAGTAGTGACGTAGTCGGTCATGTCATGGCTCTCTGTGATTGGCGATCATGGGTTAGGC
>JAYUNL010000152.1:0-3454 GCA_043761745.1 Rhodocyclaceae bacterium | reverse complement strand
AAAACAGCCAACTGCTCCGCATCTGGGGTAAATCGCCGGAAACCCGCACCAGATCAGGCTTTCCAGCGATTTTTGGCTTTCAACTGCCGAATTTAGGTTAATGCGACAGAACCTTATGATCGACCCCCTACCCGCTCAGACTCAAACCCCATTGGACAACTCAACCCTGTCAACTCAACCCCTTGCGGCGCGCGGCAAATTGGCCTAAACTTCCCAGTATCTCCACTTTTGTGGACATTTATGGAGTCTAGATCATGGCCGCTGCCGCACAACCCGAAATCCGCCTTCGCCTCGATCGCGAGGAACGCACAGCGTTCGAGCGGGTTGGA
This sequence comes from Rhodocyclaceae bacterium, assembly GCA_043761745.1. Lineage (GTDB taxonomy): Bacteria > Pseudomonadota > Gammaproteobacteria > Burkholderiales > Rhodocyclaceae > Desulfobacillus. Next base: position 3,125 of record JAYUNL010000152.1, on the reverse strand, counting down.
TCCCGTATTGGCATGAGCACCAACGACATGGTGAAGGTCTTCATCAAGCGCACGATCGCCGAGGGCGGTTTGCCGTTTGAAATGAAGGCCGTCGGCAATGACAACCGCGGCGGCGAACGCTTCCTGCCGATCTTTGGCCAGTCGCACACGCTGCTTGCCGAAGTGGCGTCACAGGCCGCGCGCCAGGCTGCGGCCAGCCACATCGGCGCCGGCGGCCTTGCGCCGTCACAAGACACGGAAGTCGCCAGCCGTACACGCTGAGCCGTGGAAGCAAACCCGCCCCGTTTGGTCATGATCGCTGGGCCAAACGGCTCGGGGAAAAGCACGCTCATCAACGCACTGCGCGCGGATGCGCGCTTTGACCTCCCGGCGCTGTACATAAACGCCGACGACTTGCAGCGCGAGCGGCATATCCGCGATCCGCGACAGGTTCAGCAGATCGCCAACGATCTTCGCGCTCAGGCGCTCAGTGCGCGACAAGACGTGATGTACGAAACCGTCATGTCCCATCCGAGCAAGATCGCGGAATTGCAACGGGCAAAAAGCGCGGGCTACCACATCACCGTGCTGCTGGTCGCGACTGACGACCCGAACGTCAATGTGCAGCGCGTCGCTGCCCGGGTGGCTGTTGGTGGCCATGACGTGCCCGAGGATCGAACGCGAGAACGATACGCGCGCACGCTGGCGCTCGCGCCGGTTGCCATCGGCTATGCCCATCAGGCGTTCGTGTTCGACAACACGCGCGGCGGCGAAACGGGCGACGGTTTGAGTCAGCAGGCGGGATTGATTCAGGATAGGTTGGTGCCCACAGGTAGTACAGCCGCACGGTGGGTGTTGCGCCTCATCGAGCAAGTGAACGAACGAACCGCCGAACTGTTGGCGTTCTCCCAAGAGCCGCTCAGCCTGCCGCCGGCTCTCGCAAGCCTGAACAACAACACAACCTCGGGTCTGATCCTTGTCGTCGGCAAGCACTACGCCCTGCAGTACGACGATGTAACGCGCACAGCGGTAGTGCATGACCACGTTCTGTTGGGTGCCATCACCCAGCATCTGTCGCGCGGCCAGTCCGTCACACTGACCTACAGCGAGGGTGTCGCCAGTGAGCACGCGTAATCTGCCGCATACCGTGGCGGAGGCCGCGCGTCTGCTGAAAGTGTCGATTGCCGTCGTGATTTGACCCACTTTCTCATTGAACGATGATCCGCGCCGACCGCGAGGAAACTCAGGATCGATGCGCATTTCGGGCTACCGTTGGTGGGTCATGCAAGATAAAAATCCCGGGTCAAGACACCGTGAAAATCTACACACTTGCGCAGAAACCCCCAGCGGCGAAGCTCCGCTACCCATTCTCCCTGGTCATCGAAGCGCACGATGGGCATGAGATGGGTTGGCCGGGCGTCGCGAGTAGGCCGATAGTCCTTGGGCACGCGGATACGGCGGAACTCCGGTCCGAAGCCCAACTCCAGTTGATAGCGGCCACACATGACAGGGAAAAGGGTATCTCGAATTGAATTCAACCGGGAAAGCAGGTTATTCTATCAACAGAATGCATCGAGGCGGCGATGTGGGGATTTACCGCGCGGTAGGTTAGTCTACAAACAGGGGGAACCGATGGCCAATGGCGGGAGTCTACGAAGCTGGTGGCAGCCAGGCGCCGAGTTCGCCGGCCACATTGTGATGGCCAGCTTGGTGCTGGTGCTCATTGGCGCGGCCGCCGTGGGCATATCCCATTTCGCTCACTGGCTGGAAACGCAAGGCGTTCACTGGCTGGTGGTGCTGGTCTTTCAAGGATTGGAATTTCTGGTTTACCTGGTAGATGCGTTAACATATGCCATTTACGTGATTGTGTCGGCGTATCAATTCATCACTGAAATAGGCAAGACGAAATAGGCAGGAGGCAAGCAATGAAAACTGAGGCACTGGGCGTGATCGTAGTTGACTTCACCAAGACGTTTTTCAAGGCCATGCTGGAAACGCCGCGGCAGATGTTCGCTCCGTGGGGTGCCGCCGGGGCCGCCGCCTGGCATGAATTGAAGAAAAACGCGCGGCCGACCGATCACGATACCGACCAGCGTCCGTCCACGACCACGGGTCTCTAAACCACCGATTGGGCATCACCCATCGGTCACGTCTCAGATCGCGATCCGCTCCACTTTCAAGACTCACCACGTCGTTGCGCCGATCGTACATGTATTTCCCGAAAAAATGGCCGCACACTGCGGCCATTTTTATTGGGGAATGGGGCGTCGGGGTCAGCCGATTGGCAGTTTGCGGATCTCGTCTTGAATTGCGGCTTCACGCTGGTCAGCGGTCATCTCCGGCGTCAGTTTCACGCGACGCTTGTGACCCCATGGATCGCTGATCTCAATTTCGTCTTCTGCGGCGAACCGGGTAGTACGGGCAATAACGTACACAACTGCCAACACGCCGAACACGAAGTCGCGGAAAGGTCGGTAGTACGGGCCATTACAAAAGCTACGCGGGATGATCGCTACGAGCTGGCCGCCCGGTGCGAGCCGCCCGAGCGCAAGCGCGACGAAGGCCGAATAGAGATTGACAGTCTCGATGCCGACTCGGCGCAGTTCAAGGCGGTGCCGCGAATTGCTGTTGATCTTCTTGTATGGCGGATTGAGGATCGCGTGTGTATAGCCACTTTGACCCTGCAGACTTTCACGCACGGCGTGCTCGATGAAGTCACCAGCCACTATGCGCGGCTGAACGGCAAGTCTGGCTGTGTAACTGGTGAGAGTTCTTTGTAGGTACGCGCGCAGCGTAGCATCGATCTCAAAAGCGGAAACCTCCACGCGCTCGAAATGCAAGCCGCCGGTCACCAACCGATCAAGGAAGGCGCACGACAGAGCGCCGACGCCTGCGCCTGGATCGAGCAAGCGGCAAGTCTGCAGGGTTTTGGTGGGAAACAGCGAAGCCATGAAGCGGGCCACACCCGCAGGAGTCATGAACTGGCCGAACTCGGACTTGCGCTTCTGACTGATATGCGGCGCAACCTGACGGCGCACGGTGTCGGCTGTTGGCGCTGACGCGAAATTGACCCAGGGTGCTGATTTTTACTGCCCCATCGCCAAGGTCTGAAACCCCATATTTGGCAATAGATTGTGGACCTTGCA
>JAYUNL010000151.1:0-8175 GCA_043761745.1 Rhodocyclaceae bacterium | reverse complement strand
CGGGCTCACCGAACGACGGCCTGCTGCCTGTGTCAATTGACCGGCTTCGTATTGCTTCTCCCACTGCTGCACCAGCTTGGGCAACACATCAAACTTGCGCCCGCATTCTGGAAAGCTCAGGTTCTCGGCCTTCCGGTGACGCACTACTTCAGCCTTGAACTCTAGCGTAAACACGCGCCGCTTCAGTTGCTCTTTCTTGATGCCTTCGAGTACATCGTTCTTCTTACCTGATGTCATGGTTTTGCCTTCGTTAAGTACTCAACGAAAAGCTTACAGGATCAAAGGCCACGTCGAGGGGCAATCCTGGGAAGACGACATCGACGCACCCATCGTAGGTATGGAGCGCTACCTGACCGATACCCATGTCTTCAACGACACCGATTTTCCCGAGGTCGACCAGGTCAGGAAATTCATGGCAGCCGTGCCGCACGCAACGGTCTGGTCGGATTCCTCCGTAGGCAACGGTCTCAACTCGCTCTCGCATAAGCACGGCGACTTCGACAATGAGGAAGAGACGATCAAGAGCCTCGCCTGGATAATCGAGCACGGATTCTGAGATGACGGATGACTACGCGATTCTGGTTGGCATAGGCAAATATGCCGACGCCAGCACCTTCCCGGAGTTGCAGGGACCGGCCAACGATGTCGCCTTGATGAAGGCCTGGCTGACCGCGCCCACGGGCGGCAATGTCGACCCCAACAACATCACCACCATCCTCAGCCCCCAGGTCATCGACGTCGGCACAGACCCGGACAGCGTGCCGCCCGTCACCGAGGATTTCAAAAAGGCCTTCAAGAAACTGGTGCGCGACGACAAAGGCCGCTTCATCAGCCGGCCGAGTCGTCTCTACCTTTACTTTTCCGGTCATGGCTTCAGCGACAAGAAAAGCCTCGTCACCCAGGCCACGCTCTACGCCGCCAACGCCACCCGCGAATTTCCGGAAAATATTTTTGGCACCCACTACGCGCTGCTCGCGCAAGACAAGGCGTTGTTCGCGGAGATCGTGCTCATTATGGATTGCTGCCGCGATGCCGAGGTCAACCGCCCGCCCGATGTGCCTCCGGTCAACGAAGCCGGCAACACCGCCGCCAGCACCGTTAAACTTTTCTGTATCTACGCCGCGCCCAAAGGCGGCAAAGCGCAGGAAAGAAAAATCGCCGAGCGCGACAACAAGGTCTGCGGCCTGCTCACCCACGCCGTGCTCAAGGCCTACGCCGAAGCGCGGCCCGACGCCGGCAACTTCATCACCGGCGCGGCCTTGAAGCGCCACCTGCTTGAGACCTGGACGGCGCTGTGCGGCGACACTCCGGCGTCACCACCGGAAATCATGCTGCCGACCGGCACGGACATCCAGTTTCGCTCACAGAACCTCGGCGTGAATCAGATTTTCCAGATTGTGGATTTCCCGGCGACCGCCACCACGATGGAAGTGCTCGATGGCCAGGGGCAATCCATCGTTCGCTGTGATTTGCAACCCTTGCCTCCGCTGTCGACCGTCACCTGGAACGGCAGTCCGCCTACCAAACTGGAATTTGACGGCAAGACATTTGCATTGCGTCTGCAACCGGGTTTTTACAAATGCGTGTTGGCGGGCGGCTTGAACCGCTCGGCATTGTTCGAGGTCACGGTCGGCGGAGAATCCCATGCCCAGCTCTGACGTCCTGCTGAATGTATTGGCCGCCGACCAGACCTCGGAGGTCATCGTCGTTGACAGCGACTTCCGTGTGCTCGCCCGCGGCATCCAGGGCGTGCAACTGCAAGTGCCGCCTGGTATCTATCGCGCCAAACTCCGCGTCGGTGACCAGCAAAGCGATAAGCTGTTTTCCGTCGAGGTCAATGAGCCCAACAATCTCAAAATCGTCCAGCTCGACGCGCTGGAATTTTCTTCCCCGATCCCTCTGCAAAAAACCTCCACCTCGCGCGAATTCCATCAAGGCGCGATATGCAATGCGACCGCTGCTGGCGCCGCAACGGCGCAACTGGGCCAGGGCGCCGAAATCCTGGTGTTCCTGCGCGACCCCTCGCTGGTGTACTTCGAACTAAAACCTGATGAGACTGAAACCTACCGCAAGAATTTCGAGGGCTTTGTGCTCAGCAATCTGGATGGCAGCGACCCGCATCCACTGGAGACCATAGGGCTGCTCGATGCCACTCACGGCTACCTGATTGCCAGTGCGACCGTGAACCCCGGCACCTACATTTTGTCTCGCGTGTCATCCGAGCATGAGCGGTTGTGCCTACCTCTGGTCGTGCCTGCCGCGTGGTCGCTACAGGTCTTTGTCACCATGTCGCCCGCCGGTGATTCGGCCATCGCGCGACTGGCAGATTTCGATGGCGCAGCGATGGTGCTCGACAAGCCCAACACCACATTCTCCCCGGATCGCCCCGACCTTAGAGTTCTGGAAGTGGCCAGACAGGCCCTGGCCCGAGGCCGCAATGTCGTCGACAACTACAGCCTGGCCGAATTGCTCTCCGGCAAATACCAGAATCCCATGATGGGCCTGCTCGCCGCCCATCTGCTACTGCTCGCCAAGACGCCCGATCTGACGCTCGCCGAGAAGGTCATCACCAACACCGGCAATCTGATCGGCGCCGATTATCCTGACTTGCTGGTGTTGTCGTGGAAGCTGACGCAACTGCGCGGCGCTGCTAATACCGTCAATCCCCCTGACACGGCGGGCGCCGAATCCCTGATTGACGCGATGAAGGCGCCGCCTATGCTCCAGTTGAGTTGGCACTACTTCATGGAAGCGTATCGCAGCCTTGGCGGCAAGGCGGTTCTCGATGCCCGACTGTCGAAGATGGCCAGCCAATTGCTGTCGTCCAGCGTGTGGGTGTCGTGGCTTGAGAGTGCCGACTACCCATCGGCAATACGCGACATGATTGCGGAGGTCGCTGCGGTCGATTCGGCTGCGGCGCCACCTGTGCGCCTATCAGAGGTATTCAGCCCGGCGCCATCCTTCCCCACAAGACTTCCCGACATACAAGCGACGTCTAAATCAATGGGAGGGGCGCCTGGTCTTGGAGCGGGCGACATTGCCAAGACGCTCTGGCTGGGTACGGCCTACGTCGCCAAAAAACTTTCCGGTTTGCTAGGTTCAAAAAAACGCCGCCTCACGCTTGAACAAGCGCCCGCAGCACCACCGCAAGCTACGGCATCGGAATATGAGGAGCTACGGCATGCCCTCTTAGCGAAAGCCGGTCACATAGGCGCACACTTGGCGGCGCATTACTTCAAGGTACTGGTCGAGCACTTTGATTGGAAAGAAGTGGTTGGGCACTTGAAGAGCGTTAGCCTGTTAGGCGGCAAGGCACGTCCGCTGACGCCCTTGCAGCGTCAGCTTCTTCTTTCATTTAAAGCCGCCCGAGAGCAGTTCGACGATGAAGGAACGCTCTCGGAAGAGGCCATAGCGCATTGGCTGACCATTCCGGACGTACCCACGCAATCCGTCCTCGATGATCTGACCATGCTGTATCTCATTGCCGCGAGCTTCGACGAAAAAAAACCCGTCCCGGCGAGCATCGCAAAAGCCATTGTGCGCACTGGCGATGAATGACTAACGCCACTGCCAGGCAAATATTTCAACGAAATAGGCGTGCTACCCTGTTTAAAGCTGCACTTGCACGACCTAATCCGAAAAGGAAAAAATCGAAATGAATAAATTAATGTGTTGTTTCGTGATTGCGTTCCTGGCTCTTGCCGGTGCAAGCAGTGCGGCAATGGCGGGGGATGTCCGGATGTTCGTTCGCCATGAAGTAGCGGATTATGCCGTTTGGAAAAATGGGTTCGACTCCTATGCTCCGGAACAGAAGAAAGGCGGCGTATTTTTTAAGGCCGTCTATCAGGCGGCCGACAATCCGAATGACGTCACCGTCATCCACGACTTCCACAGTCTCGAACAGGCAAAGGCCTTTGCGGCCTCCCCCGACCTGAAAGCGAGAATGGAAAAACTCGGTGTCAAAGGGGCGCCGCAGATCTGGATCACGACCGAGGGTAAAAAATAAGCGATTCAGCGGCTGTGCGTTCTCGCCAAGTCCCCGCCCATACTGGTCCGACTTGTTCTTGATGAGCTAGTCGACTAGGCCGCAGGTCAATGGCAGCTTTGGAGGAAAATCCTGAAGCTCCGGTTGGGCGCCAATTCTTCCGATGAGGTCATCGATGATCTCATGCCGAGGGAATGGTTCCGACAGACATTATTTCTCGCTTTCGCCAGGCAATCATTACGATGCCGGCTGAGCAGTGGTCTTGGTGCGTCCACTACGTAAGGGCCGTTCCATCAGCCACAGCACCACGGCCAACGTGATGGTGATGGCGGCGGTGACATAGTCCAGATCGATGGCACCCGGCTCGGCGTGCACTGCCCCGGCTCGCTTGAGCAACACGAGGAAAGTGAGATCAATCGCCAACGCCAGCGTATATATCAACGCGCCGCGTCTACCCGTCAGCAATCGCCAAGCTGCTACAAAATAAAGCACAACGGCCGTTGGCCATAACAGAAAATGCCATTGCGGCAAGGTCATCAGCACCGGCATGAACGAACCCATGTTCTCCGGCAGAACCGGCGGCATGCGGCCCTCTCTCAGCATGGCGATGGTGGTAAATCCCCATGCCGAGAAGAGCGCGTAGACGCCAACCAGCAAGCCCAGCAGTTTGTTTATTAGTTTCATCTTGTCCCCCTTTATGGATTGAGCAACGCACCACGCGTCACAGCACATTGCCTCAGTACGGTGCCGAAGCATTCGGCCCAAGCGCGGGCAGACCGCGTAACGCCGGCGCAAACAATGCGCTTCTGGCCTCTATGAATTCTGCATTACCTCAGCCCGCCAGATCGCAGAAAACATGCGGACATCCTACGCCGCCCTTAACGCATCGACAATGCCTAAGCGCGCCGCGCGCAGTGCCGGCAGGAAACCACCAGCAAGACCCATCGCCAACGAAAAGAGCAGACTATTGACGACGATCGCCGGAGTGAGCGTGAAGCTGAAGGCGAGCTCGCTCCACGACTGCCAATTCATGGTGGACACGGTGAAGAGTTGCATGAAGGAGGCGAGCAACAACCCTACCACGCCGCCGATGAGGCTTAAGAATAGCGATTCAAGCAGGAAGGCCGCGAGCACGCTGGCGCGGCGGAAGCCGAGTGCCCGCAGCGTGCCGATCTCGTTGGTGCGGCTGGCGACGGCGGCGTACATGGTGATCATGGCGCCGATGATGGCGCCGATGGAAAAGATCACCGAGAGCGTGAGGCCCAGATAGCGGATGAATTTGGAGAGCACTTCAGACTGGTCGGCGTAGTACTGCGTTTCGCGCTTGGCTTCGAGCTTCAAGCGCGGGTCGTCTTCGATGGCTTGCTTGAACGCCTCGAACTGGTGGGTGTCTTCGAGCTTGAAGACCATAGACGAATATACCGGGCGGCGAAAAGCCGGCATGAATTGCTCGACATCGCCCCACAGCTCGGAATCGAAACCGCTCCTGGCCGCATCGAAAGCGCCAACCACGGTCCACTCGCGCCCGCCGAAGCGCACCGTCTCGCCCAGGCCTGCGCCCTCGAAGCGGTCAGAGATGGCGTGGCCGGCGATGACTTCACTGGTGCCAGGGCGAAACATGCGGCCCGAGATGATCTTCACTTGCGGCCGCAGCACCGGCCCCATGAGCGACACACCGCGTATCACCACATTGGCCGGCTTGATGGAATCGCGTCTGAGCAAGGTGATGAGCACGATACTTTCCTTCGAGACCATGCGCACGCCGCCCGCGCCCATAGCCACCTGCGGCTGGCTCTCGACAATGGCCGCCTTATCGCGCTCTAAGCCGCTCTGTACCTCGCTCTCCGAGCCTTTGCGAATGATTACAACGTTATCCGGCGAGCCCGTTTCGATCAGCGTCTTGCGCAGGCCCTCATCCAGCATCAGCACCGCCGCAAATACAAACACCACCAGCGCCATGCCGCCGGCGGTGAGCGCGGTGGTGAGCTTGCGGGTGCGCAGATTGCGCAGGCTGTAGGTCAATGGGATTTGCATCAACCGATGCTCCGCAAGCCATCGACAATATTCACCCGCGCAGCGTAGCGGCTGGGTGCCAGCGCAGCAATGATGCCGACGGCGATGGCGCTGACGGCTTGCATTACGACGGTGTGCATCGAGACGTTAAAATTCGGGAACAGCGAACCCATGGCTGTGCCAAAGACGTCGGCCACCGGAAACGTGAGCGCAACGCCTATCGCACCGCCGACAAAGGCAAGCAGCAGCGATTCGCCGAAGATCAGCGTCACCACGAAGGACGGTGCAAAGCCCAGCGCCTTCAGCGTGGCATATTCAGCGGTGCGCTCGCGCGCCGTCATGGCCATGGTGTTGGCCATGACGGCAAGGATGATGAAAATGACCAGGAAGGACACCGCGCGTATGGCGACGACAATGGCTTCGGTCATCGCCACGAAGCCAAGCTGAAAAGCTTTTTCCGTTTCGGTCAGCGTTTCGGCGAGTGAGTTCTTGAACTCGGCGTCGATCTCTCGGCTGGCCTCCGCAGCGCGCGAGGGGTTGGATAACTCCACCATATACAGGCCCACCTGGTTGGCCCGGCGCGGCACGTTGCGCTTCATGGTTTCGTTGAGATACTCCCAATGCAAAAAGAACTCCGAGACATCGGTCTTGGGCGTCTTGCCCGAGTAAATACCGCGTATGACGAACTCCCAGTTGCCGGGAAAGATGGTGCCCTTCAACACCACCGTGTCGCCGATTTTGAAATCATAAGTTTCCGCCAACTTTTTGCCGACGATGACGCCCTTGCGGTCGCGCAGCCAGGCGCGCATCTGGGTTTCGTCGACAATAAATTCGGGGAACATACCGAAGTAGGTAACATCCACCGCAAGCTGCGGGAAGAAATTTTTCGGGTCTTTATAAACACCGCCGAACCAGTTCGCCGCCGCGACGCCACGCACGCCATCGACCTGGCGGATTTTCTGCGCATAGGTGGCGGGCATGGGGAAGACCAGCGAGATAGCGTTGCGTGTAATAAGCCGCGCAGACGACGCGCTGTCGACGCCGGCATACCAGGCATCCACCACGGTCGACAGCAGCCCGAAAGCCACTATGGCAACGACCAGGCCCAGCAGCGTGAGCGATGTCCGCAGCTTGTGGCGCAAGGTGTTGCGGAGGATGAGGTTGAAGAAGTGCATGGCTTACGTGATGTGACCTCAAACGATCACAGCTTCGCTCGTATTCAGTTCGCCTTTATCCAAATGCATGATGGCGTGGGCGTGGCTGGCGGCGCGGGTATCGTGCGTCACCATGATGATGGTCTTGCCTACTTCTTCATTCAGCCGCTTGAGCAGCCCCAGGACATCGGCGGCGGAGTCGCGGTCGAGGTCGCCGGTGGGTTCGTCGGCGACGATCAGCGTCGGATCGACGACCAGCGCGCGCGCGATGGCCACGCGCTGCTGCTGGCCGCCCGACAGCTCAGAGGGAAAGTGCTCCAGGCGATCCGTCAGGTTCACGATGGACAGCGCATATTCGGCGCGGCTGCGCCGCTCGCTGCGCGACAGCGAGGTGAGCAAAAGCGGCAGCTCGACATTCTCCAGCGCGGAAAGTACCGGCATGAGGTTGTAGAACTGGAAGACGAAACCGATGTTCGCGGCGCGCCAGTCAGCCAGCTCGCGCTCCGGCAAGGTGCCGATGTCCGTGCCGGCGACGATAAGCTGCCCACTGTCGGGCCGGTCGATGCCGGCGATAAGATTGAGCAGGGTGCTCTTGCCCGAACCGCTGGGCCCCATCAAGGCAAGAAACTCACCGGCGGCGATATCGAAGCTGATGCCGGAGAGCACCGGCACCACCTGCGCGCCGCGCCGATAACTTTTGACGATGTTGCGCAGGCTGACGATGGGCGCGGCGGCTGGCGGGATTGCGGGATTGCTTGCGCTGGGATTTTCCATGCGGCGATTATATTCCGCCCCGAGTATGCTATCGCGCCACACCGGGCTATACTGCTGTCATGTCGTTTTTCGAGCCCGTCGATGAGCGTTGATCCGAACGCCTTTCCCGATACCCAAGCGATGGCCGACTCGTCGACCTCGGCGCTAGCCGACGAACCCGACGAACCCGACATCTCGCCGCAGACCATACCCGCCCCAGACACGCCGCCTGCACCAGCCGCCACCCCCATAGCGGCCGCTTCAGCGCCC
>JAYUNL010000150.1:0-50424 GCA_043761745.1 Rhodocyclaceae bacterium | reverse complement strand
CGCGAGCGATGGTCGAGCGAAGGAACGCGTGGGCAGCAAAGCTGCCCACGCTACAAGCTACGCCTGAACCCTGTCCTGAGATTGTCAGCGGGGCGCACCTACAAAATGGCACGGTTAAATTGAAATTGGAATCAGTTTAGGGTTTCGGGTTTCGGGTTGAAAATCGGGCGGCGCGCAGGCGCCGAAACTCGAAACTCGAAACTCGAAACTCGAAACCTTCAACCTTCAACCCGAAACTGCTCAGTTCCCTGTCAGGAAGCTGTTCTGCCGCCAGGCTTCGTACACCACCACGGCGACGCTGTTACCCAGATTCAGGCTGCGATTGTTGGCCACCATGGGCAGGCGCAGCCGTTGTTCGGGCGGCACGCTCTCCAGCAAGGCACTTGGCAGGCCGCGACTTTCCGGCCCAAAAACAAAAACATCTCCGGGCGCATAATGGGGTGCATCGTAGCGTGTCTCTGCCTTGGTGCTCATCAGGTACAGGAGGCCAGGCCCCAGCGCCGCCAGGCAGGCTTCCCAGTTGTCATGGACGCTGGTTTGCGCCAGGTCGCGATAATCCATGCCGGAGCGGGCCAGCGAGCGGTCATCGAGGCCAAAACCGAGTGGCTTGACGAGGTGCAGATGCGCGCCAGTATTGGCGCACAGGCGGATAACATTGCCGGTGTTAGGCGGAATTTCAGGCTGGTACAGAACAATCTGAAACATGGGTAAGCGCGGATAAGCGCCAGAAATACGGCATTAAGTCTCTGTATAAGTGGCATGTTACGTGCTATTTTGTTTAAAGTGGTTTAACTTTTCGGAGAACTCATGGCGCGGCCAGAAAAGGTCAGACTTGGCGAGTTGCTGGTACAGCAGGGCCTCATCAAGGAGGACCAGCTCAAACTGGCGCTCGACGAGCAGAAGCGCAGCGGCCGCAAACTCGGCCGGGTTCTCGTCGAAAACGGCTTCGTCACCGAAGAAGGAATTTCGCAGGCGCTCGCCAAGCAATTGCAGATTCCTTATATCGATCTCAAGTACTTCAACGTTCGTCCCGAGCTGGTGCAGTTGTTGCCTGAGGCGCAGGCGCGGCGTTTCCGCGCGCTGGTGCTGGAAGAGCGCGGCGGCGCCTTGCGTATCGGCTTAGTCGATCCAACCGACCTTTTCGCTTATGACGAGATTTCGCGCGTCCTCAAGCGCGGCATTGATCTGGCGGTAGTAACAGAATCGCAACTGCTGGCGACGGTAGATCGACTCTATCGCCGCACCGAAGAGATTTCCGGCTTGGCGCAGGAGCTCACCGCCGAAATGGGCGAGGGGCCGGTCGACTTCGGCGATATGCTTGGCCTCACACCGGGCCTCGAAGAAGCGCCGGTCGTCAAGCTGCTGCAAACCATGTTTGAAGACGCCATCCAGGTGCGCGCTTCGGATATCCACATTGAGCCGCAAGAGCGCAATCTGCGCATTCGCTTCCGCATCGACGGCATGCTGCATGTGCAGACCGAAGCCGATAGCAAGATTTCCACGGCGCTGGTGCTGCGCTTGAAACTCATGGCCGGGCTGGATATTTCCGAGAAGCGCCTGCCCCAGGATGGGCGCTTCAACGTGAAGGTGCGCAACAATCCGGTGGACATTCGTATTTCCAGTATGCCGACGCAATACGGCGAATCCGTCGTGATGCGCTTGCTTAATCAGGCCACCGGCCTGATCGGCCTGGAAGCACTGGGCATGCCGCCGCGCTTGCTGGAGCGCTTGCGCCACGCCATCCGCCGCCCCAGCGGCATGGTGCTGGTGACCGGCCCCACCGGCAGCGGCAAGACCACCACGCTCTACGCCGCTCTGAAGGAAATCAACACCACCGAAAAGAAGATCATCACGGTGGAAGACCCGGTGGAATATCGTTTGCCCGGCATCAACCAGGTGCAGGTGCACGACAAGATCAATCTGAGCTTCGATCGCGTGCTGCGCGCCGCCTTGCGGCAGGATCCGGATATCGTCCTGGTCGGTGAAATGCGCGACCAAGTGACGGCCGAAATCGGCCTGCGCGCCTCCATCACCGGCCATATGGTGCTGTCCACTCTGCACACCAACGACGCCGCCGGCACGCCGTTACGCCTGCTCGATATGGGCGTGCCGCGCTACATGGTGGCGCTGTCGCTGCAACTGGTAGTGGCGCAGCGACTGGTGCGCGTGGTTTGCGAAACCTGCGTGCGCGAGCACACCCTGCTGCCGCACGAGCATGAGTGGCTGCGCTACGAGCTGGGTGATGAAGTGGATAAGCATAAATTCGTCGAAGGTGCCGGCTGCTCGCATTGCAACGGCGCCGGCTATTTGGGCCGCACCGGCATCTACGAGATGCTGGAAATGAGCTCCAGCGTGGTCGAAGCCGCCAACCATGACGACCACGGCGTCTTCATGCAGGCCGCGCGCAAAGAGATGGCGGGCGAGACCCTGCGCCGCGACGCGGTGCGTCTGGCCACGCAAGGCAGAACCACGGTGGAAGAGGCCATGCGCGTCACCAGCCAATCGGACGAGGACTAACGGCACACCATGCCGAACTGGGCTTACACGGGACGCAGCACTGCCGGCGATCTGGTAAACGGGGCGCTCGAAGGCGCCACACCCGCGGCGGTGGCCGACGTGCTGCTGGGCCGCGGCATCACGCCGCTGCAAATCAGCCCTGGCGGCGCCGCCACCAGCGACTCGCCCGGCGAAGGGTTTTTCGCCCGCTTAACGCAGGAAAAGATACGAACCATCGACGTCATGCTGTTCAGCCGCCAGATCTACACCTTGCTCAAGGCTGGCGTACCCATTATGCGGGCCCTGGCCGGTATTCAGGAATCCAGTCAGAACAAGGCCATGGTGGCTGTGCTGCGTGATGTGCGCGAAGGCCTCGATTCCGGCCACGAGCTGTCCAGCGCCCTGTCGCGCCATCCTGCTGTTTTCTCGTCGTTTTACCTCTCCATGGTACGCGTCGGCGAAATGACCGGCCTGCTCGACGAAGTTTTCCTGCGCCTCTTCTACCACCTGGATTTCGAGAAATTCATGCGCGACCAGGTGAAGGCGGCGCTGCGCTATCCGAGCTTTGTCGTCGCCACCATGGCCATTGCGATCCTCGTCATCAACATCTTCGTGATCCCGGCATTTGCCAAGGTGTACGAGGGCTTCAAAACAGAGCTGCCCTTGCCAACACGGGGGCTCATCGCTTTTTCGAACTTCACCGTAACCTGGTGGCCGTTCCTCCTGGTGCTGGCGGTTGGTGGGTTCTATGCCTTCCGGCAGTACACTCGAACCGTAGACGGCCGCTTCAATTGGGACAAGCTCAAGCTGCGCTTTCCGGTCGCCGGCAAGATCATCCTCAAGGCGACGCTGGCGCGGTTTTCACGCAGCCTGGCCATGGCGCTCAAGAGTGGGGTGCCGGTGGTGCAGGCGCTCACCGTGACGGCGCAAACCGTGGATAACGCCTACATCGCCCACCGCATCGAAAAAATGCGCGAAGGCGTGGAGCGCGGCGAAAGTGTGCTGCGCACAGCCATCGCGGCGGGCGTATTCACGCCGGTAGTGTTGCAAATGGTCGCCGTGGGCGAAGAATCCGGCGCGCTGGACGACTTGCTCGGCGAAATCGCTGAGATGTACCAGCGTGAGGTTGAATACGAGTTGAAAACCTTGTCATCGCAAATCGAGCCCTTCCTCATCATTTTCCTCGGCATCCTGGTGCTCATCCTGGCGTTGGGCGTATTCCTGCCGATCTGGGATCTGGGCAAGGTGGCGATCAAGTAGTGGTGGCCATGCACCTGTCCCCCCGTTCCGACACCGTTACAAGAGGCGGGCGCAGCAGGGCTGCGGGCTTCACGCTGATCGAATTGGTGATTGTCATTGTGTTGGTGAGTACGTTGGCGGCGGTGGCGCTGGATCGTCTCTTGTTGTATCAGGAGTTGGCGGAAAAGGCGGCCATGGAGTATCAGGCGAGTGCGCTGAAAAGTGCGGTGCGCATGCAGGTCGCCGAATTGATGGTAAAAGGGCGCATGCGGGAAGTCAGCACCCTGGCTGGGGTCAACCCCATGCTGCTGTTGGAGGAGTTTCCTCAAAATTATGTCGCCGATCCGCCCCATGTACCGAACGCGCAGCGCGGCGGATTCTGGTTTTATGATGACCAAACCAAGGAAATCGTCTATCAATTAAAGCTGGGGCGTCACTTTGTGGCCGAGGGGCCCGACGCCATCAAGCAGGTGCGCTACCGCGTGGTGCTGATGTACCCTGTTAAAGTTCTGCAACAAGATGCCGTATTGGCACAAGGAGCGCGACTGGAACTTTCGCATTCCTATCGCTGGTTCTAGTGTTTGGGAGTTGCGGGGGAGTTGCTGTAATTTGGTGGCTAGGCTGACGTACGCGGCAGCCACTCTCGATTTAACGATTTAACGATGACGTAACGACGCGCGAGGAGGTTAGCATGGCTACAAGTCAGAAAGGTTTTACCTTGATCGAATTGGTGGTGGTCATCACCATTCTAGGCATACTGGCGGCCATCGCTTTGCCACGCTTCACCGCATTGCAGGCCGATGCCCGCATCGCCAAAATGCAAGGTGCGGTGGGTTCGTTGAAAGCTGCCGCCGCCTTGGCCCACGCGACGCAATTGACGAACAACGGCACGCCCAGCACGGCTGTCACGATGGAAGGGGTAGCCATCAATATGGTGAACGGCTACCCCTGTTCGGGCGACATCGCCCGTGCGGCCGGGGTGCAAAACGCGTTTACGGACTATAGCCTCGGCGCGGCGGCGGGCACGTGCACTGGCACCGGCACCCTCACCATTGCGGCGGACGCCAGCCATAACGCTGCTCCTAGCAATTGCGTAGTCATCTACACCGAGGCGACTGCAGTTTTGCCACCGACTTACGATCCCAGCAATATCAGTCCTCCCGTAGGCCGGACGAATTGCACTTAAGCGAGGTGCGCAAGCCGATACTCTGAAATAAAGAAATCGCTAGTAAATTAAGCTGCATTCCTCTTTTTGACGTGATTTTTTCCACGCATACTTCGGGCGAAGATTGATAGAATTAACCTGTAGTTCATTTTTTAGGAGACGCACATGAACAAGCAAAAAGGTTTTACGCTGGTTGAGTTGGTAGTTGTAATTGTCATCTTGGGTATTATGGCTGCGGTGGCGCTACCACGTTTTGTGGATCTCGGGCCACAAGCGCACAATGCTGCGGCAGCCGGCGTCGCCGGCGCACTGGCTTCCGCAACTTCTACCAACTATGCGTCTAGAAAAGCCGGAGCCTTGGCGGGTACGCAGCCGATTACTGACGCTGATGTTTGCAATTCTGCGGCGAGTATAGTGGCTTTGGGCTCCTTGATTTCTGGATCCACCTTACAAAGTGGCGTCTCCGCCAGCAACAGTGTATTTCAGGTTGGCGGTGTTGTTCAGAGTTGTGTTGGCGCAGCCAATGATGGTGTGGCGCGCACTTGCACTATCACACCTAACGGCACGGGCGTTACGGGCCAGTCTGCGACTATTATCTGTTCGCAATAAAGGCCGTAATTTTGCTGAAGAATTGCGCCCAAAGGCGCTGTTCTTCAGAAGTGATTCTCTTGCCGGAAGGACGGCCATGACAGACAAAGCAGTTGCTGTCATGCGCAATTCTTCCGGCTTCACTATGGTGGAACTGGTGACGGTAATGATCGTCGTCGCTATCCTCGCCGTCGCCATGTTTCCGCGCTTTGCCAACAGGCAGACCTTCGATGAATTGGGGCAACACGATCGCGTCAAAGCGGCGGTCGAGTTTGCGCGCAAGACGGCCATCGCGCAGCGCCGTAATGTTTGCGTGGTCGTTGGTGCGGGCACTCTGACCATTACCCAGGGTGTCACCTTCGGCGCGGGCTGCACCGCGGCGCTGACCGATCCAACTAAAGGCACGCCGTTTTCAATTCCTCCAGTCAGTGGCGCCGCGCTGGTATCCACCCTGAGCCCTATTATTTTCGATGCACAGGGCAGTGCGTCCGGCAACGCCACACTAACGGTCGGGACGCGCCCCATCAATGTCATGGCCGGGACAGGTTATGTGCAATGAGCGCCCGCTAGCGCGACAGCGTGGCATGACGTTGATCGAGCTGATCATGTTCATGGTTATCGTCAGCGTCGGCATTGCCGGCATCCTGGGGGCGATCAATGTATCAACCCGCAACAGCGCCGACCCGATGATCCGCAAACAGCAACAGGCCATCGCCGAATCGCTGCTCGAAGAAGTCCAGTTGGCGCCCTTCACCTTTTGCGATCCCATCGATCCCAATGTACGGACTGCCGCCAGCGCCGCAGCTTGTGCGATCCTGCCCGCCAGGCAGGTCGGCGAAGCGCGCCCCTTCGACAACGTGATTGAGTACGACGGCATCGCGCTGGGGCCGCCTATACCCGATATCACCGGCACGGCGGTGCCGGCTATCGCCGCTTACTCCGCCGCGATCGCGGTGGCGCCGGCCGCGCTCGGCGGCATCGCCGCAGCAAGCGGCGATGCCCTGCTCATTACCGTCACCGTCACCCCGCCCAGTGGGCCGGCACTGACGCAGCAAGGCTACCGAACCCGCTATGCGCCCAATGCGACGCCCTGACGCCATGAACGCGTGCCTCGCCCCCCGCAAAATGCTTGGCTTCACGCTGATGGAGATGATCGTCGTCATCGTCATCACCGGCATCATCGCATCGGTGGTGGCGGTGTTCATACGTTCGCCCATCCAGGGCTACCTCGACACCGTGCGGCGGTCGGAAATGACCGACACTGCGGATAACGCGCTGCGGCGCATCGGCCGCGATCTGCGGCTGGCCTTGCCCAACAGTGTGCGTGTGCAAACCGTCGGCAATCTAAGAGGTCTGGAGTTCCTTCTCACCCGCAGCGGCGGGCGTTATCGCGCCGGTTGTGTCGACGCCGTGAATGGTGATCCTCTCACCTTCGGCGATGCCAGCGCCTACCCTTGCGAAACGATCGCCAAAGCCAGCACCTTCGACGTGCTGGGGCCACCGGTGGCGGTGAATGTGAACGATGCCATTGCCATTTTCAACCTGGGCATACCGGGAGCGGATGCCTATGCCGGCGATACCTTGCGTACCTACAACGGCGCTGGCGGCAGCGTCAGCAGCATTGGCTACACGGGCGGGCAGTTTCCTTTCGCTTCGCCCGGCAATCGCTTTCAGGTGGTGCAGGGGACGGTGTCCTATGTCTGTGATCCGCTGCCGGGCACGGGCCAGCTAAATCGTTACGCCGGATATGCCAGGACAGCGGCCCAAACCGTGCCGCCCGCCGGAGGAGCGGCGACCCTGTTGGCGGAAAACGTGAGCGGCTGCGAATTTACTTATGATCCCAGCGTGCTGGCGCAACGCGCAGGCCTGGTCACCATGACGCTCACCATTAGGCGCGCCAATATGGCAGGCAGCAACGAATCAGTCACGCTTTATCACACGGTGCATGTCAGCAATGTGCCTTGAATCTCGCACACGTCGAACACGCCGAATGACGACGAAATCGCAAGCCGGCTTTTCGCTGGCCACGGGGATTTTTTTGCTGGTGATCTTGGCGTCGCTGGCGGCGTTTCTGGTCAGCGTCTCGGGCTTGTTCGCGTTCGGCGCCACCGCCGATCTACAGGGGGCACGCGCGTATCAGGCGGCTCGTGCCGGTATCGAGTGGGGCGCGTTTTCGACGATGACCCCGCCGGCACCGGCCGCTGCGCCGGCCTGCTTTGGCGCCACGAACATCACCTTCGTGGGCACCACGCTGGCCGATTTCACGGTGACGGTGAACTGCATCCAAAACGTGTTCATCGAAGCCGGCAACGCGGTGACGACTTACCAAGTCACCGCCACAGCTTGCAACCAGCCCGTCGCGCTTGCCTGCCCCAACGGTGGACCGGGGGCGAATTATATCGAACGGCAATTGCAGGCGACCTTGAGCCGATGACGAACGAGCATGACATGGCGCGCTAGATTATTCCTGCTGCTGGCAGGCATTGCCGGGTTTGGCCACGCCCCGGCGGCGCTGGCCGCAATCTGCAATTCCACCGGGACGAACACCTGGAATAACATTGCCACCTGGAGTTGCGGAGTTGTCCCGGCTGCGGGCGATGTCGTCACAATTCTTTTGGGCCATACCGTCACCGTCGACACCAACACCAACAACCTGGCGAGCCTGACTGTTGCTGGCATCCTTACCCTCGGCAATAACGGTACAGGCCGGACGATCACCGTGGCTGGCGACATCACGGTCAGCGGCACGCTGTCTGTTGGCGCCACTGCTGCTACCCATACCCTGCTAGCCGGTGGCAATATCATTAACACGGGCACGATTAATCTCCAGCCCAGCGCCACCCGCGTGTGTAATGTCACCTTCAATCGTAACGGCAACCAGACCGTGAGCGGGGCCGGCGCCTCTACCTTCAACCTCATCACGCTGAACATGGGGGCAACGCGAGCCAATATTCTGGACATGCAGTCGGCCATGACTGTGCCCAGTCCGTTTCTCACCATCACCAACGGCACCTACAAGCACTCCAACACCAGCAACATCACGCCCTGGACGGCGGACCCCAACATTCCGGCGACCGGCGGTTTCTGGCTCAACGCGGCCGCGACGGTGACCACCAGCGGCTTCAATGTCACGATTAATGGCGGACAGTTCAGGATCAGCGCTGGCACCATGACCATCGGCAATGCGAATAACACGCTGCTGGTGCTGAACAACGCCGCCACCACGCTATTCCAGATGGACGGTGGCGCGCTTACCGTAACGGGCGGCATCAATAGTTCCACCAACGCCGCCGCCGGCATTTTCACGATGAGCGGCGGCACTATGACGCTTATGTCGGTCAGTGCTGGAGCGGTTTATACCTTGCTGCTAGGCAGCGCCACGACACTCAACTGGTCGGGCGGCACCATCTTTGCGATTAACGGCAACGCCGCGCAGGATGACATCGATATTCGTTCCGCGACGCAAAACATTACGGGCGGAACGCTACAGATTGGCAGCGCCGCCACGACCTCGACAAACGATATCTCGTATATCAATGGCGCTGGCGGTGTGTTGAATGTCTGGAATCTGGTGCTCGCTTCCGGACCCGCAAGAAACATCCTGATGCGTTCATCGACCAATATCCTGAACGATCTGACGATCACTGCGCTCAACAATCTTGCGCCCAGCGCCGGCATTGCCATTAACGTCGGCGCGGGGAACACTAGTGGCAACTGGACGAACAACGGTACGTTCACGCAGAGCACCACTACGGTAAACTTTACCGGCACCAGCGCTGCACCAGTTGTCGGCGGAACAACTCTCACCACCTTTTACAACCTGACCATCAACAAGGCGTCGAACGACTTAACCATCAACACCACGCCAACGGTCAGCAATCTGCTTACGTTCACCAGCGGCAGGATAGTCACCGGCGCAAACCGAGTAGACCTCGGTACGGCGGCGACCATCGCCACGCCCGGCGCCAGCAGCTATGTGGTGGGTGCTCTGCGCAAGAACTACAGCGCGGGCGCCAATCTCGGTTACTTCGCCGGCAACGATTTTCCGGTAGGTTCTGCGACGAGTTACACGCCGATCGATATCACCGCAGGTACAACCACGACCGCCGGCAGCCTGACCGTTACGACCACTTCGACGGATCATCCGCAAGTAACAACGCCGATCGCCTCCACCGGCATCGATGCGACGAAGAGTGTGAACCGCTACTGGACGCTGAACAATGCGGGGCTGACGGTAGGCACTGCCATTTCTTCTACGTTTACGTTCGTTGGCGGAGACATCGATGCAGGCGCGGCGCCCGCGAATTTCATCGTCCAGCGTTATGACGGCGCCAACTGGAACCCGACCACCCTGGTGGCCGCCAACGCGCTCAACACCCAAGCCTCGAACATCACTACCCTCGTGGTCGGCAACAACGATTTCGCGATCGGCGAGCCGCTGCCCGGCATTGCTTCTGTGCCGGGCCGCTTCAATGCTTTCGAGACCAGCACGCCAGCGAATTCGCTGCTAGGCAGGATATACACCAAACTCGTCGGCGTGCCCTTCAGCCTCGATATCATTTCGATCAACGCCGCCAAGACCGCTTATGGCGGCGCGGTCGCCACGGTGACGGTGCAGTTGCTGGATAGCAGCAACAATTCCGGTGTGCCGGACGTCAACGGTTGCCGTCCGACATGGGTGGTTGTCCAATGCCTGGCCGGAGCCGCAGTGGGATGCGGGCAGGCAGCTATCAACATCCCCGCGGGCGGACGGCTTACGCTCAACAACATGACCGTGCCGAAAGCCTATCCGGATGCACGCTTGCAAATATCTTCGGCAGGGCCGCTGGTAGGCTGCTCGACCGACCGTTTTGCTATTCGTCCACAATCATTCACGGTGACCTCGACGAACGCCAACATCACCAGCACGACCGGGACGCCGGGCATCAAGACCGGCGCGAATTTCAATCTCACGGCGGCGTCGGTGGCGGGCTATAACGGCACGCCCAGCATCGATAACACCCAGGTTGTGGGAACACCAACGGCGGGCGCGATAGGCGGCGCCTTCGGCGCTGCGCTGGTGGGAACGGGAACGGCGACCGGCGCCAGTTTTTTCTACAGCGAGGTGGGGAATTTCGGTCTCAATCTCGACGCAGTCTATGACGCCAGCATTACCAGCGTCGACCAACCCGGCGATTGCACAGCGGATTTTTCCAACGCCTTGGTGGGTGGCAAGTTCGGCTGTTCTTTCGGCAGTACAGCCGTCGCCCAGACGACAGGCTCAAGTGGCTTCGGGCGCTTTATTCCGGAGAATTTTTCGGTGACGCTCAACGCGCCGCAGTTTGGCGCGGCATGCGTGGCGGGAGCGTTTTCTGATGTCGGTCAGCCCGTCAGCTATGCCACCGCGCCGGTGATGACGGTGACGGCCAGGCAAGGTACGGCGAACGGCCTCAGCAATGCCACGACGACCAACTATGCCGGGGCGTATGTGAAACTCTCCAATGCCGGCGGCAGCAGCCTGAATCAGGCGCCCTACAATACCCAGGGTGGCCGTTATGCGCGCTTCGATGCC
Organism: Rhodocyclaceae bacterium; assembly: GCA_043761745.1. Classification (GTDB taxonomy): domain Bacteria; phylum Pseudomonadota; class Gammaproteobacteria; order Burkholderiales; family Rhodocyclaceae; genus Desulfobacillus. Next base: position 39,385 of record JAYUNL010000150.1, on the reverse strand, counting down.
CTGGGTGGCGGCACGACGCCCGCTCTGGATACCACTGGCCTGCCGGCAACGACAGCCGATCCGACCATCGGCGCTTTCGTCAATGGTGTCGGTACACTCACCTTCGGGTCAGGTACGGGCTTGGCATTCACCCGCAGCACAACAACGCCCAGTGCGCCATTCAACGCCGACATCGCGCTGGCGCTAAATATCATCGATACCGACGGCGTCACCTACGCCGGCAACCCGGCGCAGTTTGGCGCGGCGACCGCCGGCAACGGAATCGCCTTCAGTGGCGGTAAAGAGATGCGTTACGGACGGCTCAAGCTGAACAACGCCCTCGGCTCCGAACTGCTGCCTCTGCCGGTCGGCTTTGCCCTACAGTACTGGAATCCGGCGAGCGGCGGCTTCGTCACCAATAGTCAGGATAGTTGCAGCACTTTTGGTGTCGCCAATATCGGGCTGGCCAACTACACCAAGAATCTTCAGGCGGGTGAAACTTCGGTCAGTGTCGTCACTTTCGGCACGGGCGCCAGTACCGGGACCGGTACCATCACGCTTGCCAAGCCGTCAGGCGGTGACTTCAAGTATTTCGGGTCGTTGGATCTGGTGGTGAATCTGGGCGCCACCACCACGCCGCAGCCCTGCCCCGCGCTGCTGCCCGCGACCACGCCAGCCGGTGCTAACGCCAGCTATTTGCGTGGGGCATGGGGCACCTGCACGACCTACGACCGCGATCCCACGGCGCGAGCGCAATTTGGCGTTTACAAAGGCGCAGACCAGTTCATCTACATGAGAGAAAACTATTGAACGCCTTGTCACGCATGAGAACACTCCCATTTCCCCCTTGGGGCGTTTCTCTTCGGCAGTACGGTGCGTTGCGGCTTGCTGTGCTTCGCGTCTTCTACGTGCTTGGCTTGGTACTGAGTACCTGGAACGTCGTGATGGCGGCGCCCGCTTTTCAGGCGGCGGGCACGGCGGTAACTGGCACGGGCGCAGTGACGCCCACCTGGCCGGCCCATGCGGTGGACGATATTGCGTTGCTGTTTGTCGAGAGCACTGGAGGACAACCCGCCTCGCTTTCTACCGCGGCGGGGTTCGTTGCGGTGGCCAACAGTCCCCAGGCAACAGGAACAACCACGAATGGAACACAAATTACCGTGTTCTGGGCGCGAGCCACATCGGCGGCGATGGCGGCACCCACCGTCGCCGATCCAGGGGACCACGTTTATGCGCAGATCATCACCTACCGGGGCGTGATCAATACGGGCAACCCCTGGGATGTGACGGGCGGCGGCGTCAAGGCGGCGGCCAGTACTGCCGTCACGGTGACGGGAGTAACGACGACGGTACCGGATACGCTCATCGTCCAGGCCGTCGCGCGCGACGATGACGCCAGCGGTGCAGAATTCAGTGGCCAGACCAACGCTGCTTTGACGGGTATCGCCGAGCGCTCCGACGCAGGCACGATCTCAAATAACGGAGGCGGATTCGCGGTGTGGGATGGCGTCAAGGCGACCGCCGGGGCGACAGGGAACACCACCGCGACGGTTGTCAGCTCTAGCAACGCTTTCATAACGATAGCCCTGAAGCCGCTACCTCCAGCCGTCTCCTCCATCGCGCTCGCTAGTACGAACCCGACTTCACCGGCAACGACGGTGTCATGGACCGTGACCTTCAGTAAGGCGGTGAGCGGCGTCGATGCGGCGGATTTCGCGCTGGTGATGGGCGGGGCAGCGGCGGGCGCAAGCATTACCTCCGTGACGGGTGCGGGTACGACCTGGACCGTCTCGGCAAATACCGGCACGGGAGGGGGAACGCTGGGGCTCAACGTGGTCGACGACGATACGATTATCGATGTCGGTGGCACGCCACTGGGCGGCGCCGGCGTGGGTAACGGCAATTTCACCGGCCAGGCTTATACGATTTTTTCCTGTACGCCACCGTCCAATACCCCCGTCGGTGTCACGCTCACCTGCGTGTGCGATACCTTTGGTCGGGCGGCGCTGAATCCCTCTACGATATTCGGCGGCAACTGGGCGGTGTCGAGTAGCGACACCACTGGCTTTCTGCCCTATATCAACGCGACGACCGGCCTGTTGCGCCTGACAGAGAACACCGTCAACAACGCCAAAGCGGCCACTGTTCCGAGTATTTTTCCGGCAGCGGGTAACTATATTTCCGTGGAGTTCAACCACTACGCCTATAACGGAGGCGGTGCAGATGGCGTGGCGGTGACATTGTCGGATTCCACCATTCCCGCAGTCCCCGGCGCATTTGGCGGTTCGCTGGGATATGCGCAAAAAAGCAATCCTGGCTCAGATTGCACGGTGCCGGGTGGTTGCCCAGGGTTTTCAGGAGGCTGGCTAGGGGTTGCGCTGGATGAATACGGTGGATTCCAGACGTTTAGTGAGGGACGTATAGACGGTGTTGCTGCTCGTGTAACCCAGTCGGTGGCTCTGCGCGGGCCGGGCAGTGGCATGAACGGTTACAGTTATATAGGCGGCGTTTCTGGTCTGGCGCCTGGCATAGATAACGCTGCTTCGATGTCGCCGGCGCCCGGCAATATGTATCAGGTGATTGTCGATGCGCGGGATGTCGCGACCAACACAATTCTTGTGAGCGTGAACCGCGATACGACCACAAAGAATGGCAACACCTACAACTCGGTATTTGCTTCCACCAATATTTACAACAAAGCGAATGCGGCGCTGTCTGCCGGCTGGATAACCAAAATCGTGCCGGATTATTGGAAGGTCTCTTTTACGGGGTCAACCGGCGGCTCGGTAAATAAACACGAAATTGGCAGTCTGCGCATCTGCGCACAAACCGTTTTTCCGCCCTCGGGTGGCACCGCCAGCGGCTTTTCCGCTATCGACGAGGCCTATCCGGCGGCAGCCGGTTCGACTGTGCCGGCCTATCCGAACTTCCAGACCGGCGACATTTACATGAAGCTCACCGGTGTGTCATTCAAGCTTTGGGTGGCGGCACTCACCGCCACGGGAATTTCCACAGGTTATGCGGGCGGCAGCACGCAATACGTGCAGGTCAAGCTGGTTGACAACACGGATAACGCCTGTGGACCCGATATCGCAAGAACATGTACTAGCACCTGCACAAACAAGCCCGCCGTGGAAGCGGGGGGCAATCAGACAGTGACCTTTTTATCCGGCGACAGTGGCGCCAAGCTCTCGTCTTCATTCACGCTCAATAGCGCCTGGAAAAATCTCATCGCGGTAATCAAGGAGTGCACCAGTTCCAGTTGCGCGAGCTTCACGGCGACGGCGGCGGCTTGTTCCGCGGACTCGTTTTCGGTCCGCCCTACCAGTGTTGCCTCGGTGACTTCCTCCAACGCGACAAATGGCGGCACATCGGGCGTGCCTATCTTCAAGGCCGGTAGCGACAATTTTTCCCTCACGGCGACGACGACGGGCGTCGCCGGCAACCCCAGCGGTTATATAGGGCAGTTGAAGATCAACAGCGCGGCGATCCAGGCCGTGAGCCCAGCGACTTTCATCGGCACCGTAACGGGCAGCTTCCCTGCCGCCACGTCCGCAACGCCTTCTTCAACGGCTACCAGCGGCAATTTCACCTACAGCGAGGTGGGCGCCTTCCTCTTGCCAGGCTACAACCCTGCGACGGACACGACCTCGGTACGTGGCGTGTTTGACGGGGTTGCTACGGCTACCGAATGTGCCGCACTTACCCCGGTGCAATGCGATGTGCTGCGTGTCGCTACCTGGACCGGCATAGATAGTGTCAGCACCAAAGGCGATTGCGCGCCGGACAATTATGCCAACGTCAAAAATGCTAGCGGCAAATATGGCTGTAACTTCGGCCAGATTGCGAATACCGCATCTGTGGGCCGGTTTGTGCCGGATCATTTTTCCTTGAGCACCGTTACCTTCAATAACCGCAGTGACATCGCTTGCTCGCCGCTTTCGCCCTTCACCTATATGGACGAACCGATGAGCCTGCAATTCACGCTCACCGCGCAAAACGCCGCTGGTGGCACGACCAAAAACTACACCGGCACGCTGGCCAAGCTGCCCTTGAGCACGCCCACGGCGAGCTTGAGCACTTACGGACTTGCGGCGCAAGACAGTTATTCCGCGTCGGCGGCGTTCAACATCACGCTGATCACCAAAGCCAACCCAGGTGTGGTAACCACCTCGGCGGCACACGGCTACAGCACCGGCGACAGGGTCTATGTCAACAACGTGCTGGGCATGGTGGAGGTCAATAATCGGATTTACGTTGTTACCGTGATTGACGCGACGCATTTTTCCATCGTGAACACCAGCGGCTATACAGCCTATGTTTCTGGCGGCACCGTGCAGAAGAAGGCTGCGAGCGGGACTGACCTGAGTTTGCGTCTCGCCCTTGTCAGCAGTAGCGGAACCTGGCCCAGCGACGGCATCAACAACGGCGTTGCCAGCAACGTCTCCCTGAATTTCAGCTTCACGCGTCTGGCTGCGCCGGATGGGCCATACATTGCCGAACTCGGCCTCGCGCCGGTGGACAGCGACGGCGTCAAGCTCACCGCCTATGACATGGATATAGTTTTGCCGGTCGGTAGCGACCACGCTTCCGTGGGTGTTAGCGCCATGCGTTTCGGCCGCCTCAAGCTGAATAACGCGCTGGGGTCTGAACTGCTCACCTTGCCGGTAAACTTTGCCTTCCAGTTCTGGAATCCGGCCAGCGGCGGCTTCATCACCAACAGCCAGGACAGTTGTACCAACTTCGGCACCGCGAATATCGGGCTGGCGAACTTCAAAAATAATTTGCAGTCAGGAGAAATGTCGGTCAGCGCCGTGACCTTCGGTACCGTGGCCTTCGGCGCCGGCGTCAATACCGGCACCGGCACCATCACCCTCGCCCAACCTTCCGGCGGCGATGGGAAATACTTTGGGTCGCTCGATCTGGTGGTGAATCTAGGCGCAGTCGCGACCCCGCAGCCGTGCGGCGCATTGACGCCAGCCCCAACGCCAGCCGGCAAGAATATCAGCTACCTGCGCGGCGCCTGGGGCGGTTGCGGCGCAGTTTACGACCGCGATCCCACCGCCCGCGCTGCTTTTGGCGTCTATAAGAGCCCCAACGAATTCATCTATCTCCGTGAGAACTATTGAATTAATGGGTAAAAGAGGTATAAATCACGAATTATCCTGATGCATTAATGTATTATCCTCGTTCATTCGAGTGGATTATTGTTAGCTTGCCTACGACACTATGGCTTTTCTGAGGGGTACGCAAAGCGGCAAGACCTGGGTGGCGATTTCCCTGCATGCGGATCGCATTGATCTCGCCTGTGTGAAACGCAAGCCAGGTGGGCGTCCGGAGGTCATACTGCTCGATTCCTATCGCAAGGAAGGTGGCGAAAAAGAAGCGCTGGGTCGGCTGCGCAAGGAGGCGCGTCTCGCCAGTTATCGCTGCGCCATTCTGCTGGCTCAGGGCGAATATCAGATGTTGCAAGTCGAGGCGCCTGCGGTGGCGGCGGCCGAAGTGAAAGAGGCCGTGCGCTGGCGTATCAAGGATATGCTCGATTTTCCGCCGGATGCGGCGACGCTGGACGTGCTGAATATTCCTGCCGAAGGCGCCAGCAAGGTGCGCCAAATTTTCGTCGTGGCGGCCAATAATGCGCTTATCGGCGCGCGCATGGCGCTCTTCGACGGCGCCAAGATACCGCTTGAAGTCATCGATATTCAGGAGACGGCGCAGCGGAATATCGCGGCGCTGTTCGAAGCCCCGAATCGCGGCTTGGCCCTGCTGGCTTTCGACGAGACCGGCGGCTTGCTGACTTTCACCTACAAGGGTGAGTTGTATCTGTCGCGCCGCATTGAGGTTCCGCTGTCGCAACTGACGGAATCTGATCCTGATCGCCGCCTGAAGATATTCGAGCGCATTGGTCTGGAATTGCAGCGTTCGCTGGATCACTTTGATCGCCAGTTCAGCTTTATTCCGTTGGCCAAACTGATGGTAATGCCTATTGATGGTGTGCCGGAGTTTTTCGATTACCTTCGCGCCAATCTTTACGTGCCCATCGAGCCGCTGGAGCTTTCCCAGGTCATGGACTTCCCGACCATTCCGGAGCTGAAAAATTCCGTGCGCCAAGCCCAATGTTTGCACGCCATCGGCGCCGCCTTGCGCGATGAGGTCGCGGCATGAGCCAGCAGATCAACCTTTTCAATCCGGCGTTGCGCCAGCAGCGTGCTCGTCTCAATTCCAGCAGTCTCGGCCTGGCGGTTGCCGGTGTATTGGTGCTACTGATCGCTTTTACCGTCTTTTCCGGCTGGCGGGCCGATAGGCTCAACGCGGAAGCGCAAGCCCTGGATGCGCAATTAAAAGGCGAGCAAGCCAGATTGGCTGCGCTGTCTCGCCAGGTGGCGGAGCTAAAACCGGACTCGAAAATTGCAGGTGAATTGGCGCAAGCGGAAGGCCTGCTAGCCGCCCGCCAGGAGGTTGTTTCCGTATTGGAATCCGGCGTCATAGGCAAGACGGAAGGCTATTCCGAGAACATGCGGGCTTTTGCGCGGCAATCGGTCGCTGGTTTGTGGCTGACTGGATTCGCCATTTCGGGGGGCGGCAACGACATGGAGATTCATGGCCGCACGCTCAATGCGGAGTCGGTACCGGCCTATATTCGACGCCTCAATGCCGAAAAGGTTTTCAGCGGTCGCAGCTTTGCCGCTCTCAACATGAAGCGCGTCGTCGAGGAGGCTGCGGCTAAGCCGGTGAGCGATCCGGCGCCCAAGGTCGCTGTGCCTCCACCGCCGCTGCCGTATATCGAATTCAGCCTGTCCAGCGCCGAGTCTGCGGAGCGCAAGCCATGAAAAAACTCTGGAAAAAATACGCTGACAAGTTCGATGCAATGAGCCACCGCGAGCGCCTGCTCATTGCTGTGGCGATGCTGGTTGTATTGTTACTTGGCGGTGAGACTGTTTTCATCGAGCCGCAACTGGTAAAGCAGAAGAACGCTGAGCGCCAGATCCAGCAGCAGACCACCGAGCTGCGCATGGCGCAGGAGCAACTGGCGGTACTGGAGCCGCGCTTGAAGAATCCCGATGCCGCGAATCGGGCAGCCCTAGAACGAGCACACGCGGAAATGGCCGCCATTGACACGCGGCTCAAGGGCATGGAACAGACCTTGGTGGCGCCCAGCCAGATGGCCTCCTTGCTCGAAGATATGCTCAAGCACAACCAGGGTTTGCGGCTGGTATCGTTGCGCACCTTGCCGGTCGCACTGCTCATTGAGCACAAGGATGCCAAGGCGGAAAAGCCGAAAGAGGCGACGACAACGGCGCCTGTGCCGACCGGTGCTCAGTTGGCGACGCCAGTGGTTACTGAAGCCGGTATATTCAAGCATGGGGTGGAGATTTCAGTGCAAGGCAGCTATGCGGAGTTGTTGAGCTATCTGGCACAAGTGGAAAAGCTTCCGCAGCGCATGTTCTGGAACAATGTGCGTCTGAAAGTGGATGAATATCCGCGCGCCACGCTGACACTGACCGTATATACCTTGAGTTTGGACAAGACATGGCTGGTTGTATGACATCGCTCGCTCGCGCACTGCCACTTAGCCTCGTTCTGGCAATGAACTTTGCCCAGAGTGCAGATTCGTTGCAGGATCCGACGCGTCCCCCGGCGGGTTGGGCGGCCGGCCAGGCTGTTGGGTCGGGCGGCGAGCAGGCAGCCAACAGCAGCGGGCTGCAAACCATTGTGCTGCCCAAGAGCGGCAAGCCGTGGGCCGTCATCAACGGAGAGCGTGTTGTGCTCGGCGGAAAAGTTGGCGAGGCAAGGGTGGTGAAGATCACCGAATCGGAAGTGGTGCTGAAAGGCGCAGACGGGCTGCAGACGCTTAAAATGACCCCCAGCGCGGAAAAGAAACCCGCTGACGGGAAAATCAGGAAGAGCAAGGCGGCGCGAGAGGAGAAGCCATGATTGGCTTGATGAGGGTGTCCCCGAGAATGAACAAACATAATTTTGCATTTTGCATGGCTGTTGTTTTTCTGCTGTCGGCTTGCGCCACGTCACAAAGCAAACCCGGCACGGTGTTCGACAGTATTTCCGGCGAAATCAAGCAGGCGAATTCCGCGCCGCGCAATTCGACGGGTCGCCCAGAGGCGGTCGATAAAGCGCTCTTGCAGCCCTTGCAAGTGGAGTTGCCCAAGGCTGCGGCCGCCGAGCCGCGTTTCGATTTGGTAGTCAACAACGCGCCGGCCAATCAGGTGTTCATGGCGCTGGTTTCGGGTACGCGCTACAGCATGCTGGTGCATCCGGAAGTGGCCGGCACGATCACGGTGAATCTCAAGGACGTGACGGTGCGAGAAGCCCTCGACACCATCCGCGAGCTTTACGGCTATGAATACAAGGTGCAGGGGGCGCGTATCTTCATCCAACCGCTGGTACTCCAGTCGCGCATCTTCCAGATCAATTATCTGGCGGGCAAGCGTCAGGGGCAGACGGATACCCGGGTGACTTCCGGTTCGATTGCCAATGCGCAGAGCAACAATTCCGCGAACGCCACAACCGGAGCAAGTACGACACCCACGCCAGGCGGAGCCGGTACTGGTCAGCGCGCCAATGACAGCAGCCGTATCTACACGACGTCGGACACCGATTTTTGGGCTGATCTGGGCAACTCTTTGCGCGCCATCATCGGTGCCGAAGGTGGGCGGCAGGTCATACTCAATCCTATGTCCGGCGTGATCGTCGTGCGCGCCTTCCCCTCTGAGTTGCGCGCGATTGATAATTTTCTGCGAGCGACGCAGTTGGTGGTCGAGCGTCAGGTGATGATCGAAGCAAAAATCATCGAAGTCGCGCTCAATGATGGCTATCAGAGTGGCGTCAACTGGAGTGCATTTCACCGTGGCAACAATAGCCGCGGTAGTGCGGGCATAGTGAATAGGGGGACCGTGTTGCAGCCCAATGGCTCGATTGCCACCGGTTCGGAGTCAATTAACAGTGTTGCCAAGACGTTTACCAACCCGACTTTATGGGCTGATCCGGGCTCGGATCTTGTGCGCGGGGCAGCGGCTGTAGGTGGAGTGTTTGGCTTGGCGTTCCAGACGAGCAATTTTGCCGCGCTGCTTTCCTTCCTGGAAACCCAGGGCAATGTGCAGGTGCTCTCCAGTCCGCGCATTGCCTCGATCAACAATCAGAAGGCCGTGCTGAAGGTCGGTACGGACGACTTTTTCGTCACCAGCGTTACGACCAACAGTACCACCAGCACGACCGGCACCACGAATTCGCCCACCATCACCGTGCAGCCTTTTTTCTCCGGCATCGCGCTGGATGTTACGCCGCAAATCGACGACGACAACAACATCATTCTGCATGTGCATCCTTCCGTCAGTGTCGTGACCGAAAAGAACAAGGTGCTGAATCTGGGCTCGCTCGGCACCTTCAATCTTCCGCTCGCCTCCAGCAATGTCAATGAGAGCGACAGCATCGTGCGCGTGCAGGATGGCAATATCGTCGCTATCGGGGGGCTTATGAGTCAGCAACAGACGGATGACCGTTCTGGTTTGCCGGGTACCAACGGCATCCCCGTGGTGGACACACTGTTCGGCCAACGCAACAAGAGCTACTCCAAACGCGAGTTGGTTATCCTGCTGAAGCCGACCATTATTCAAGGTGACAAGAGTTGGCAACAAGACTTGGCCGACGTGCAAGAGCGGCTGCCGCAATACGATCCACGCCTGACACCCCAGCGGTGACGCGTGTCAGGCGCCGCCAGCCGTGTCGCAGATTTTGTATCTTTCCCATTTCGGCCTGAGGGAGGCGCCCTTCGGCATTACCCCGGACACCAGCTTCGTGTTTGCGGGCGCGGCGCATCAGGCGGCACTCAATACCCTGCTCGTCGCTGCTCGCGGCGGCGAGGGCTTCATGAAAATCACCGGCGAAGTAGGCACCGGCAAAACCTTGCTATGTCGGCGTTTCCTCGCCACTTTGGGCGAGGACTTCGTCACCGCTTACCTGCCTAATCCTTACCTTGAGCCACGCACGCTACTGCTCGCGCTGGCCGAGGAACTCGGCGTGGTACTCGACAAAGACGCCGATCAATATCACCTATTGAAGGTGTTCAACCTGGCGTTGCTGAAGTTCGCGCGACAGAAAAAATCCGTGTTGATCTGCCTCGACGAAGCCCAGGCTATGCCCCAGGAGACCATGGAGACGCTGCGCCTGCTCTCCAACCTGGAAACGGAAAGGCGCAAACTGTTGCAACTCGTGTTATTCGGCCAGCCCGAGCTGGATGAAAAGCTGGCCAATCCTGCGGTGCGTCAGCTCCGGCAACGCATCGCCTTCCACTACCGACTGCGCGGCTTGCAGCGCAACGAAGTGGAGCACTATCTCGCGCATCGGCTGCGCGTGGCGGGGTATCGCGGCAACCCGGTGTTTTCATCTGCGGCCATACGCGCCATGCATCGCGCCAGCGCGGGCACGCCTCGGCTGGTGAATATCCTGGCGCACAAGGCTATCATGTCAGCCTTTGGCGAAGGGGGGCTGCAAGTGTTGCCGCGCCATGTGCGTTCCGCGGTGAAAGATACCGAGGGCGTGAGCCTTTCGCTGTGGCGCTTTTGGTAGGGATTTTCGATGAGCCTGATTAATCAGATGTTGCGAGACCTGGAAGAACGCCGCTCGGAAAATGCGCAGCCGTCGAATTTTGTTCGTCCGTTGCCGACGGAACGACATACGCCCTGGTCGCGCATTGCCACTGGCATTATCGTCGCCGGACTATTGGTGGCCGGCGTAATACTGTGGCTCCGCGCCAGCGAGCAGGCACAGGTAGTGGCGGTCGCTGTGCCGACGCCCGCTGCTGTTGCGCCTACACTACCGGTGGCAACGGCGACGACGGCGCCCAAGCCGTCTGCGCCAACGCCGCCGCAAGACCAGCCTCTGCCGCCGAGCGGCTCATCGGCGGACGTGCAACTCAAGGTGACTACTTCGCTGTCCTTACCGAACAATACAGCTTCGCCAGCTGCCGCCAAGGTAGCGGCCGTTGCAAGCAAGACCGCACCAGTCGCAGCCAAGGCGGCGCCAGCCAATGTGGCACCGCCGGCAGCACCACCGCGCACAGGCGACGGCCCGCCCAGCATCGAAAAACAGTTGCGATTGCCGACGGCGAACGACCGTGCCGAGACCGAATACCGCAAAGCCGTCGCCTTGTTGAATCAGGGGCGTGTGGGCGAGGCGATAGCCGGTTTGCGTGCCGCCTTACAAGAGGACGCCACCCACCTCAACGCGCGCCTCACCTTGGTCGGCGTATTCGTCGAACAAAAAAAACTGGACGAGGCGCAAGCCTTGCTGCAAGAGTCGTTGAACGCGAATCCGGCACAGCCGCAGTTGGCTTTGCGTCTGGCGCGCATTCAAGTCGAGCGGAATGATCCACCCGGTGCCGCAGACACGCTGAAGAAAGCTGGCGCGGTGAGCGCTAATGCGGAATTTCACGGCTACTATGCCGCCGTGCTACAGCGCCTCAATCGCCACAAGGAAGCCATCGAGGAATACAAGACGGCGCTGCGCTTGATGTCCCAGTCGGGCGTGTGGTGGATGGGCCTAGGCATTTCTCTCGAAGCGGACGGCCGCACCAAAGATGCGCGCGAAGCCTTCCAGCGAGCGCGTGCAACGGGTTCGCTCTCTGCCGAACTCGACCGCTTCGTCGAGCAAAAACTCAAAGCGGCGGAATAGACGGTTTCCGTTGCTCCCTTGCGGGGCGCTCTGTGTCACTGTTTCAGCGTGCGCGCCACCACGCAGTTGATGACGCGCACGGCGCCGTGCTTTTTCAGTGTGCGGGCGAATTCGTTCAAGGTTGTGCCGGTGGTCATGACGTCGTCGACGACCGCGACGGTCTTGCCCGTGAGATCAATCTGGCAATGAAATGCGTCGCGCACGTTCTTGCCGCGCGCCTTCCACGGCAGGCTGGTCTGCGGCGCCGTGTGGCGCTCGCGCAGGCAGGCCTCCGCCAGCAGCGGCACGGCTAACATGCGCGCCAGCGGGCGGGCGATTTCCATCGCTTGGTTGTAGCCGCGCTCTTTCAAGCGCTGCGCATGCAGCGGCAAGGGGATGACGCAATCGATGTGTAGTGGCGCTTGGTCGTTCAGGTGCGGTTTTAGCCGCTGCGCCAGCGCTTGCGCGAACCAGGCTGCGAGCGGCAAGCGGCTTTGGTATTTCAATGCCTGCACCAAATGTTCGATGGGAAAGGCATAAGCGAAGGGCGCCACCGTGGCATCGTAATGCGGCGACTCTCTGAGACACTGGCCGCAGATGGCGCCATCCATGGTGGGCAGAGCGCACACCGGGCAGCAGCTTGCGGGCAGGCGCGGCAGTTCGTCGGCGCAGGCCGCGCAAAGCGTCGCGTTGCCACTGGCGCCGCCGCAGACATAGCAGTCCTGCGCCAGCAAGGCCGAGGTGGCACGTGTAAGCAGGGCGGCGGAAATTGACAAGGCTGACTCCTTCCCCGATGATGCGCGCTCGATTCTAACTGATCTCCCAAGCATCATGATTCCAGAAACTGCCGAGCACAGACGCACCGAGACACCGGCCCAACAGAGTTGGGCCGTGGCCGAAATCGAGGCGCTGTTTGCCTTGCCGTTTAACGACCTGATGTATCGCGCGCAACAAGCGCATCGCGAGAATTTCAATGCCAACGCCGTGCAGCGTTCCACCTTGCTTTCCATCAAGACCGGTGGTTGCGCCGAGGATTGCGGCTATTGTCCGCAGGCGGCGCGTTATGACACCGGCGTCGAGGCGGAAAAATTGATGGATGTCGATGCAGTGGTGGCGGCGGCCAAGGCCGCCAAGGCGCAAGGCGCCTCGCGTTTCTGCATGGGCGCCGCCTGGCGCAGCCCCAAGCAGCGCGATCTTGAGCGTGTGACCGAGATGGTGCGCGAAGTGAAGGCGCTCGGTCTGGAAACCTGCGTCACGCTGGGTATGCTGGATGACGGCCAGGCCCAGCAACTCAAAGATGCTGGGCTCGATTACTACAATCACAACATTGACACGGCGCCGGAGTTCTATGGCGAAATTATCACCACGCGCAGTCAGGATGATCGCTTCGACACGCTGCACAAAGTGCGCGAAGCCGGCATCCATGTTTGCTGCGGCGGCATTGTTGGCATGGGGGAATCGCGCCGCAGTCGCGCCGCGCTGATCGCCGAGTTGGCGAACATGTCGCCGCCGCCGGAATCGGTGCCCATTAACAATCTGGTGCGCGTGCCCGGCACGCCTCTGGCGGATGCGCCGGCCATCGATCCCTTCGAGTTCGTGCGCACCATCGCCTGCGCCCGCATCACCATGCCCACCAGCATGGTGCGTTTGTCGGCGGGCCGGCAGGAAATGTCGGACGAGCTGCAAGCCCTGTGCTTTCTCGCGGGTGCGAATTCCGTTTTCTACGGCGATAAGTTACTCACCACGGGCAACCCGGACGCGCAGCGTGATGAGCAGCTTTTCGAGCGGCTCGGCCTCACGCCTTTTTGATCTACCTCTGATCAACCTCTGATTTACTAAATGGCGCTGCCTGCCGAGTACCGCATCGAACGCGCACGCGTGCAGCGTAGCTTCGATAGGACGGCGGCGGGCTATGACGCCGCTGCTGTTCTCCAGCGCGAAGTGGCGCGGCGCATGGCGGAGCGCCTGGACCTCGTCAAGCTCGCGCCGATGCGCATACTCGATGTGGGCTGCGGCACTGGCGCCGATTTGCGTCTGCTCGCGCGACGCTATCCGGCAGCCGAGCGTATTGGCCTCGATTTTTCCCAGGCGATGTTGCGCAACGCGCGCGGCAGACCCTCCTGGCTGGCGCGTCTGTTGCCACCTTTCGCCGCGCGTGAGGCTGGCGTCGTCTGCGCTGCCGCGCAATCGCTGCCGCTGGTCGCCAACAGCATGGGCCTCATCTGGTCAAACTTCATGCTGCACTGGCTGGACGATCCGCTGTCCGCGCTCAAGGAGATGCATCGCGTGCTGCAAGTGGATAGCCTGCTGATGTTCGCGACCTTGGGGCCGGATACGCTGAAGGAATTGCGCACAGCGTTCGCGGCTGCCGACAACATGCCGCACGTGCAGCGTTTCATCGACATGCACGATCTCGGCGACATGCTGGTGGAGAGCGGCTACACCGACCCGGTGATGGATATGGAATATCTGACGCTGACTTACGCCAGCCCGGAAGATTTTTTGCGTGACTTGCGCGGCGCCGGTTCCAGTAACGCGCTGGCTGGGCGACAGCGCGGGCTTACCGGCGGCAAGGCATGGCAACGTATGCGAGAAGCGCTCGTCGCGCAAATGCGCGATGGCCGCCTTGTCATCACGTTCGAAATTGTCTATGGCCACGCCTGGAAACCGCAGCCGCGCTTGGCGGCAGACGGTAGGCAAATTATTCGCTTCGACACGCCGCGCTAGGCGCGGCAGCAAGTTGGCGCTGCTTCTCGCGCGCCAGACGCAGGGCGCGGTAGCCCAGGAGTATTCCCAGCAGCACCGCATAGAGCAGCGGCAGCGTGATGTCCTTCTTCACCAGCCACCAGTAATGCACCACCCCAAGTATGGCAATGGCATAGATGCTTTTGTGCAGCCGCGTCCAGCGCCGGCCGCCGAGGCGCTTGATCATGGCGTTGGTGGAGGTGGCGGCGAGCGGCAGCATCAGCACCATGGCGGCGAAGCCCACGGTGATAAAGGGACGCTTGAGGATGTCCTTGGCGATGGCCGGCCAGTCGAAGAATTGGTCCAGCCAGAAGTAGGTGAGCAAGTGCAGAAAGCCGTAAAAGAAAGCATAGAGCCCCAGCATCCTACGCAGGCGCAGCAGCCAGTGCAGGCCGGTGAGGTGGCGCAGCGGCGTCACCAGCAAAGTGATGAGCAGGAACCGCAACGTCCAGGTGCCCAAAGCGCGTGTAATGAACTCGATCGGGTTGGCGCCGAGTTCGTCCTGCCATGCGTTGAGTAACAGCCGTGCCAGCGGCAACAGACAGAGCAGGAACAAGACGATTTTCAGCGCAGCGAGTTGACGCGCGCTAGGTTGTCGCAAGGTCATCAGAACAACTTTTTCAAATCCATGCCGGCATAGATCTGGCCGACCTGATCGGCGTAGCCGTTGAACATCAGCGTTTTGCGCTTGAGAAATTCGCCGATGCGCCGCTCGCTGGCCTGGCTCCAGCGCGGATGATCGACGCCAGGGTTTACGTTGGAATAAAAGCCGTACTCGCTGGGTGTGGCGCGCATCCAGGCTGACTCTGGTTCGTAGGCGACGAAGCGGATTTTGACGATGGACTTGATGCCTTTGAAGCCATATTTCCACGGCACCACCAGCCGCAGCGGCGCGCCGTTCTGGTTGGGCAATTCTTCGCCGTAGAGCCCGACCGCCATGATGGTGAGCGGGTGCATGGCTTCATCCAAGCGCAAGCCTTCGCGATAAGGCCAGTCGAGCACGCGAGAGCGGATGCCGGGCATCATGCGCGCATCGTCCAGCGTGGTGAACTCCACGTATTTGGCACTGCCCAAGGGTTCGACTTGCTTGAGCAAATTGGCCAGCGGAAAGCCCACCCAGGGAATCACCATGGACCAACCTTCCACGCAGCGCATGCGGTAGATGCGCTCCTCCAGCGGCGCGAGCTTGAGGATGTCGTCGATGCCGAAAGTGCGCGGTGTTTTGACCTGCCCTTCGATACTCACCGTCCACGGCCGTGTTTTCAGTGTGTGGGCGCTTTGCGCCGGAGATGACTTGTCAGTGCCGAATTCGTAGAAGTTGTTATAGCTGGTGACGTCTTTGAGAGGCGTTGGCTTTTCGTCGGTGCTGTAAGGGCTTTTGCGCACATCAGCAAAGCGTGTTGCCGCGCTCGCCGAAGTGGGGAGGCCCAGCATGCCCGCCGCACCGGCGATGGAGCCCAAGCCGGCCAGCTTGATAAATTCGCGGCGATGCTGAAAAAGGTCCGCAGACGTAATTTCGGAAGGCGCGATGTCGGCAGGTCGTTTGATGAGCATGATGTTCTCTCCTGGATATGCCGAGTAGACCGGCTTGACCCGCCAAACCTTACGGATTCATTTGTTGATAGACGGCGGTGGCGACGGGTAGCAATGTGCCCTTGTTCATTTCGCCGGAAAGCGCATAGCCCATTTTGCCATCCAGCCAGTAGAACACGCTGACTTTACCCTCCTGGGCATAGCGGAAGGCGGTGGGTGCGTTTTGCGCGGCATCCTGTCTTACATAAAGCGTGAGGCGTTGGCCCTGGCTGTCCTGGTACATGAATTGCGCGACCGGCCCGGCCTCGCCCGGCAGCAGGCGGCCGCCCACCAGATCAAAACCTTGGGCAGCGAGATGTGGCGGTTTCAACGCCGTGCCCAGGCGCTTTGACAGCCAGGCGACCAGGTGGGTTTCCTCGCTCGCGCCAACCTCCACCGGGTGGCGTACTTCGGGGCTAAACACGGCATGAGCGATCGCCGCCTGGCGCGGCAGCGCGGCGAGGTGGGCGGAGTGGAGTGATGACGGCGCGTCCTGCCCGAGTTGCCCGCGCAGCGTGAAACCGATGATGCCGCCCAATACCAGCCACGTTACGACGGCCGCGAAGCGCAGTGGCGTGTGGCGTCTGGGCACTCGCGCTGTGCCGAGCAGCCGCGCGGGTAAGGGCTCGCTCAGCACACTGTCATAGGTGGTATGGAGCTGCGCCTTGTGCATTCGCCAATCCGCCACGGCCTGACGCAATTCGGGGCGCTGGGCGAGCATAGCTTCTACGTCAGCACGCCGTGCCGTGTTGAGACGATGGTCGGCGTAGGCGTGCAATTCGTCTTCGGAGAGCGGGGCGCGGCTCATTTGACCACCTTCAATTGCGGCTCGGGCAGTTCGCTGCCCGCAAGCAGGGCGCGCAGGCGTTCGCGTCCGCGTGATAGCCGCGACATCACCGTACCGATGGGCACATCAATGATTTTCGCCGCCTCTTCATAGGAGAAATCTTCCAGGCCGATGAGCAGCAACACCTCACGTTGCTCGATCGGCAGGCGCGCCAGAGCGCGTGCCAGGTCGCGCATCTCCAGACTATCGGCCTGGCTTGCGCGCACAGGGATTTCCGGCAAGGGTTCCTCGCCGGTGTAGGCCAGCGGCGGCGCGCTGCGCACCTGATTGACGTAGAGGTTATGCATGATGGCGAACAGCCAGGCGCGAAGATTGCCCGGCCGCCAAAGGGTGAAACGGGACAGCGCGCGCTCCACAGTGTCTTGCACGAGGTCGTCGGACAGCGTCGCGTTGTGCGTTAGCGCGCGCGCATAGCGGCGCAGACGCGGCAGTTCATTGACGATGTCCTGGTGTTGCAGCATGGGCGCATTGTGCGGCATCCCCGCTTGCGCGGGAATGCCGCGCTGCGGTCAGGGCTTGGCGGCGTGCCAGACGTTATTCACGCCGTCGCCGGTCCTGTCACCCGCCTTCTGGTCTTTGGACCAGAAATAGAGCGGCCTGCCCTTGTAAGCCCATTGCTTGCTGCCGTCGTCGCGTGTAATGACGCTATAGTCGCCCGTGGTGCTGTCGCCGGCTGTCGCCATGAGCGGGGGCCAGTTGCCGGCACAGGGGCCGTTGCAGGTACTCTTGCCGCTGTCGGCCACATCCTTGTCCAGAGTGTACAGCGTCATGCCGTTGCTGCCGACTAGCGCGCCGTTCTCAACGCGTGTGGGCGCGGCGCCGGGCTTGGCATCCGGGCCGGCGGAAATGGAGAGCGGGCTAATCATCACAGCGCCGATCAACAGCGCGGCGCGTAGGGTCATTGAGTGCATGGTTTCTCCTGTGGTGTAAGTAAGGGTGCTACTTGGGGTAAACAGCCGAACCCTGCCATATATTCCACCAGAGAAAAGAAAAAGGCGGCTTGCGCCGCCTTTCTGATCCAACAGGAGCCGGGTTCAGCGCAGGCCGGCCACGTAGTCGGCCACGGCCTTGATCTCCGCGTCAGTCATTTTCAGCGCGATGGTGCGCATGGCGCCATTGGGGTCATTGGCGCGCTCACCGGCGCGGAAAGCTTTCAATTGCACTTCGGTGTAATCGGCGAACTGGCCGCCGATACGCGGATATTGAGCCGGAATGCCGGCGCCGGTGGGGCCGTGGCAGCCCGCGCAAGCCGCCAGCGTCTTGGCGGCGTTGCCGGCCCGATACAGCTTCTTGCCAAGTTCCAGGCTTTGCGGGTTCTTGGCCACTTCGCCCTTTCGAGTCTGGCTGGCATAGTAGGCGGCGACGTTTTTCATGTCTTCGTTGGAGAGCGCGGCCACCATACCGTTCATGATAGCGCTGGTGCGTTCGGCAGGCTTGCCACCGACGGATTTGAAATTGGTGAGTTGCTTGTAGAGGTAATCCGCGCTTTGGCCGGCGAGTTTCGGATTGGTCGGAATGACGCTGTTGCCATCCGGCGTATGACAGGCCGCGCAGACTTGCGAGGCGATTTGCTGGCCCTTGGCAGCGTCGGCTTTCGGTGCGGCGGGCTTGGCGGCCGCGTGCTCGGCCGCTGCGCTTTCAGCCGGTTTCTCGGCGGGTTTTTCAGACGCTTGCACCGCCAGTGCGGCGAAAGCGAGCGACAACACAAGTGCACGTTTGACCATTTAGACCACTCCTCAAGAGCTTAAAATTCGGAAAAGCTGTTATTCTAAACCAACTTACCTGACAGGGCGACCGGCGCATTTCGTCGCGCTGCATTTGCGCCGAATTCTTGCTCCGAACCCGCGCTCTAATTTCCCGCCTTATTTCGCCACCCTATGTCCCTGTTCGCCAATGCGGTTTTTCATGTCTCCGGCGCGCGCCTGTCCGACTTGCCGCCGCCCATGGGCGCGGAGATCGCCTTTGCCGGGCGCTCCAATGCCGGCAAGTCCAGCGCCATCAATACGTTGGTCGGCCACACACGGCTGGCTTTCGTCAGCAAGACACCGGGCCGCACCCAACTTATCAACTTCTTTCGGCTGGCGAGCGGCGCCTTTCTCGTCGACCTGCCCGGTTACGGCTATGCGGATGTGCCCGAGCCTGTCAGACGCGAATGGCAGGCCATGCTGGAAACGTATCTCACGCGGCGCACCAGCGTGTTCGGCTTGGTCGTCATCATGGATGCGCGCCGGCCGCTGACGGAACTGGATAGACAAATGTTGGATTGGTTTGCGCCTAGCGGCAAGCCCATCCACGTTTTGCTCACCAAGGCCGACAAGTTGAATCGCAGCGAGGCCGCGCAAGCCTTACTGACGACGCGTCAAGCGCTCAAAGCCTGGGGCGAGCAGCTCACCGCGCAATTGTTTTCGAGCTTGAAAAAATCCGGTATCGAAGAGGCGGAGCAGACCATAGGCGGCTGGTTGGGCTATGAAAAGCCCATCGCGACGAAGTTGCCGGAAAAATCGCCGGAAAAAAAGAAAAGCCCCCGGCTAAAAGGGGAGAAAAACCGGGGGCGCAAACAGCCTTAAGTAGATTAAGGCGCCCGCTCAGGGAGGTGAAGCGGGAGACGGCTCAACACCATCTACGCGCTATGAGCGAAAATAGACGCGGGAAGTTCCGAAGATCGCAAATTTAATTTCGTGGAAATACCATGAGTGTATTGGGTGCTTTTCCGGCTACTAGGCTGCGTCGCATGCGTCGCGACGATTTTTCTCGGCGCCTGGCGCGTGAACACCGCTTGTCTGCTGACGACTTGATTTATCCCGTTTTCGTGCTGGAAGGTAGCCGAATTTCCGAGCCTGTCGCGTCCATGCCAGGCGTATTTCGACACTCGCTCGATCATCTGCGCGCTGTGGCGCGAGAAGCGGTGGCGCTGGGTGTGCCGGCACTGGTGCTGTTCCCCGTTATCGAGCAGAAGCTGAAAACGGAAAAGGCGGAAGAGGCTTATAACCCGGACGGCTTGGTGCCGCGCGTGGTGCGCGCGCTCAAGGCGGAGTTTCCGGAGCTCGGCATCATCACCGACATCGCCCTCGACCCTTACACCAGCCACGGTCAGGATGGTTTGATCGACGCCGCCGGCTATGTGCTCAACGACGAGACGATAGACGTACTCACCAGGCAAGCACTTACCCACGCCGCAGCCGGCGTGGATGTGGTGGCGCCCTCGGACATGATGGACGGTCGCATCGGCCGCATCCGGGCGGCGCTGGATGCGCAGAACCACATCCATACGCGCATCCTCGCCTATTCGGCGAAATATGCCTCAAGCTTTTATGGGCCGTTTCGCGATGCAGTTGGTTCCTCGGGCAATCTCGGCAAAAGCAACAAATACACCTACCAGATGGACCCCGCCAACAGCGACGAGGCCTTGCGTGAAGTGGGCCTGGATATCGCAGAAGGCGCCGACATGGTGATGGTGAAGCCCGCTATGCCTTATCTGGACATCGTGCGGCGCGTGAAGGACGAATTCAAAGTCCCCACCTGCGTCTATCAAGTGAGCGGCGAATACGCCATGCTCAAAGCCGCCGGCGCGAATGGTTGGCTGGATGAAAAGGCCTGTGTGCTGGAAAGCCTGCTGGCCATGAAGCGCGCCGGCGCCGACGCCATCCTCACCTACTTCGCGCTGGATGTGGCGCGTTGGTTGGCCGGGAACGACTAAGCCGGCTCAGACAAGCAGCCGGCCAGCAACATGGGCCACTGCTGCGGCCATTGCGCCAGCGGCTCGCGCGTGAAGCCGCTTTTCACGAACTGCTGCCAGCGGCCGATCACGTAGCACAGACAAAGATTGGCAGCGGCGCTGATGTCCTCGCCTTGCATGAGTTGATTGTTGGTGGCGGCGATACGCAGGCTCTGCTTGAAAGCGGCCTCGATGCGTTCCAGCATCTGATTGATATGGGCCTGCAAGCGTTCGTGTTCATGCACTAGCGCGTCGCCGACCAAAACGCGCGTCAGGCCGCGGTTGCGCTGGGCAAAGCCCAACAGCAGCGACATCATCAACTCCAGTTGCTTGACGCCGGATTGCTCCTCGCCGCCGATTTTATTGATGACGGAAAACAGGCTGGTTTCGATGTACTCGATCAGTCCTTCATACATCTGCGCCTTGCTGGCGAAGTGGCGGTAGAGCGCCGCTTCGGAGACATCGAGCTTCTTCGCCAATAGCGCGGTGGTGATCTTCTCCCCTTTCGGGTCTTGTAGCATCTCCGCGATGGTTTGCAGGATTTGCAGCTTGCGTTCGCCCGGTTTGGCCGCCATATCTTCCTCTTCTTATATTGAAGCCGCGCAGTGAATTGGCGCGGCTCGGATTTATCTGGATTTAATCATCGTGCCCACGCCGTGATCCGTGAGGATCTCCAGCAACAGGGCGTGTTCGACGCGGCCGTCGATGATATGTACGCCCTTCACGCCATTCCGCGCCGCATCCAGCGCCGAGGCAATCTTGGGCAGCATTCCACCAGACAACGTGCCGTCGGCGACGAGATCGTCGATCTGCCGGGGCGTCAGCCCGGTGAGCAGCTTGCCGCTCTTGTCGAGAACACCGGGCGTGTTGGTGAGCAGCACCAGCTTTTCCGCCTTGAGGATTTCCGCCAGTTTGCCCGCCACAACATCGGCGTTGATGTTGTAGGACTCCCCCTCACTGCCTACGCCTATGGGTGCAATGACCGGAATGAAATCGCCCTTATCAAGAAATGAAATCAGGCTGGGGTCGACGGCGGTGATCTCACCCACCAGACCGATGTCGAGCAGCTCGTCGGGCTTATCCTGGGTCGGCACCATGAGCTTCTTCGCGCGGATGAAGCTGCCGTCCTTGCCAGTCAGGCCCACGGCCTTGCCGCCGTTCTGGTTAATGAGGTTGACGATGTCCTTGTTCACCTGACCGCCCAGCACCATCTCAACGATTTCCATGGTTTCAAGGTCGGTGACGCGCATGCCCTGCACGAACTGGCCTTGCTTGCCGAGACGCCTCAACATATCGTCGATCTGCGGGCCGCCGCCATGAACCACCACGGGGTTCATGCCGACCAGCTTGAGCTGCACCACGTCGCGGGCGAAGCATTGCTTCAAATGCTCGTCCGTCATCGCATTGCCGCCGTACTTGACGACGATGGTTTTACCGTGAAAACGGCGGATATAGGGCAGGGCCTCGGAAAGAATACCGGCCTTAACCAGGGGGGACAGAACTGCGCTCATGGAACCTCGGCATCGGTTGAAGTCCGAATTCTATCCGTCACGAGCATAAATAAAAAGCGGGAAGCCTGTACAGCCTTTCCGCTCCGGGTGAGTGGAGCCTTACTTAGGGCGTGTTTGGCAGTCATTCGCCGGGATGAGCCGGCAACCTATAATGCTGCTATGCCAGACCAACATACTCAGAGCTATTGTGTTGCCTGCAAGGCTGAATTCACCTGTGGCGCGCAGGCCGGATTGTCGCGCTGCTGGTGTAATGCGTTGCCGGCGTTACTGAGTCCACCGGACGCCGGCAAGGGTTGCTATTGCCCGGAATGTCTTAATCGGTTGTTGCGTCAAGAATCCGCGGCAACATGAGGATGGCGTCGCGGTTGCTCCAGGAAAACACCTGGTCAGCCGCGTCGCGCCAGGGCAGCCAGACATAGCGCGAATGTTCTTCCTCAGCGACGGTGATTGGCACAGCCTCCGGCAACAGCAGACTGAAGACGTGTTCCGTATTGCGGCTAACGCCCGGCGCATAGCGGTGACGCCATTGCGGAAATATTTCAAAGTGGTTGATGAGGCGCCAGTCGGTCAGTGCCGTCGCCGGGGCGGCTATGCCGGTTTCCTCGAGCACTTCGCGCAACGCGGTGGCTGGCAGCGCTTCCCGTCCTTCGCGGCTACCGGTGACAGACTGCCAGAAACCGGGATGTGCGGCACGTTCCAGCAGCAAGACGAGCAGGTCCGGCGTGTGGATGAGCGCTAGCACCGAAACCGGTTGCTTGTATGTCTTTGTCATTATCGGCGCGGCAGCGGCTCGCCAACAGGCGCGTGGCGAGCTGTGGCGATGGCGGGCGAATGAGGCGGGTGGCTCGTCATAAGGTATCCGCCCGCATTGTCGCGAAATCCGCTGGCTTCAGTTGGCTCGAGTGGCGGTCTCGGCTTGGCGCAGGCGGATGTGCAATTCGCGCAACTGTTTTTCATCCACCGGGCTGGGAGCTTCGGTGAGCAGACATTGCGCGCGCTGGGTCTTGGGAAAGGCAATTACGTCGCGGATCGATTCGGAGCCCGTCATCATGGTGACGATGCGGTCGAGACCGAAAGCCAAGCCGCCGTGTGGTGGGGCACCATAGCGCAAAGCGTCGAGCAGAAAGCCAAACTTTTGTTGCGCTTCATCGGCGCCTATGGCCAACGCACGGAAGACCTTGGACTGTACTTCTTCACGGTGGATACGTACTGAGCCGCCGCCGATTTCCCAGCCATTAAGGGCGAGGTCATAGGCTTTGGCGACGCACTTGCCAGGATCGCTATCGATAAAGGCTTCTTGGCCGTCCTTAGGCGAGGTGAAGGGATGGTGCAGAGCTACCCAGCGCTTGGCTTCCTCATCGTATTCGAACATCGGGAAATCGATGACCCACACCGGGCGCCAGCCGGCCTGCACATAACCTTTCTCGTGGCCGATCTTGACGCGCAGGGCACCCAAGGCGTCGTTCACTACTTTGGCCCGGTCGGCGCCGAAGAAGATTAGATCGCCATCCTCCGCCCCCGTACGTTGCAGGATTGTGGTGATGACGTCGGCGGAGAGAAACTTGAGTATGGGCGATTGCAGGCCGTCGATGCCCTTGGCCATTTCATTAACCTTGATGTAGGCCAGCCCTTTGGCGCCGTAGATGGCGACGAAGGTCGTGTAGTCGTCAATTTCTTTGCGTGTGAAGCTGCCACCACCGGGTATGCGCAACGCAGCGACGCGACCATCGGCGAGATCGGCAGCGGCACGGAAGACCTTGAAGTCCACCGTCTTCATGAGATCAGTGAGTTCGGTGAATTGCAGGGGGACGCGTAAATCCGGCTTATCCGAGCCATAGCGCGCCATCGCCTCGGCGTGCGTGATGCGCGGAAATGGATCAGGCAAATCGACGCTCATTGTTTCCTTGAATACCGTGCGGATCATGGCTTCCATGATGGCCATGATTTCATCCTCACCGAGGAAGGAGGTTTCAATATCCACTTGAGTGAATTCTGGCTGGCGGTCGGCGCGCAAGTCTTCGTCGCGGAAGCACTTGGTGATCTGGTAATAGCGATCGAAGCCGGCCACCATCAGGAGCTGCTTGAATAGTTGCGGCGATTGCGGCAGGGCAAAAAACTGGCCGGGATGCACCCGCGACGGCACCAGGTAGTCGCGCGCGCCCTCTGGCGTCGATTTGGTCAACATCGGGGTTTCGATGTCGATGAAGCCTTGCGTATCCAGGAAGCGGCGGAAGGCCATGGCCACCTTGTAGCGCAGCATCATATTTTTCTGCATCTGCGGCCGGCGCAGATCGATGACGCGATGCGTCAGACGCACGTTTTCAGAAAGATTGTCATCGTCGAGCTGGAAGGGCGGCGTGACCGAGGGATTGAGTATCTCGATCTCCTGAGCCAGCACTTCGATTGCACCGCTGCTGAGATTGGGGTTAACCGTGCCTTCCGGCCGTGCGCGCACGAGGCCGGTGATCTTCAAGACAAATTCGTTGCGTATGCTTTCCGCCGTGACGAAGGTCTCCTTGCGGTCCGGATCGCACACTACTTGCACCAGTCCTTCGCGGTCGCGCAGATCAATGAAAATGACGCCGCCATGATCGCGCCGACGGTGCGCCCAGCCGCAGAGCACGACTGTTTGGTTGAGGTGGGCGGCGTTAACCTGGCCGCAATAGTGAGTTCTCATTATGATGATTCCGATAGGGAGCGGCCGCTCTGCGGCCTGGTTACGGGGCTTGGATTACTGGTTCTGGGCCCGTCCAAGGACATGGCGCAGTGGTGGCGCGACTACGCCCATGGAGATGATGTATTTCAACGCTTCGTCAACGCTCATGTCGAGCTCGATGACGTCGGCGCGCGGCAGCATAAGGAAGAAGCCCGAGGTCGGGTTGGGGGTCGTCGGCACATACACGCTGACGTATTCGCCGCGCAGATGGTTCACCACGTCGCCGCCCGGTTGCCCCGTCAGAAAGGCAATGGTCCAACTACCTTGACGCGGATACTGAATCAGCAAGGCCTTGCGAAACGCTTCGCCGCTACTCGAGAAGAGTGTGTCCGAAACCTGTTTGACGCTGTAATAAACCGACTTGACGACGGGGATGCGCGACAGTACGCCTTCCCAGAAGCGAACCAGGCGTTGCCCCAGGATATTTGCCGTCACCAAACCGGTTAGCAAGACCACCACTAAAGTGAGAATTACGCCGATACCCGGCACATATACGCCCAGCAGGTTCTCCGGCCGCAAGGAAGGCGGTAGCAGCAACAAGGACTGATCCATCGTCCGTACGATCATGGCCAGCACCCAGACCGTGATGGCCAAGGGCACCCAGATCAATAATCCGGTAATGAAATATTTTTTCATGTGTTGCTGGCAGGCGTGCTGGCGCTGGCGACACTGCTGGCGTCAGTTTGTGACGCCGGTTTCTCGGCTTCGGTCTTGGCTTCGGTCTTGGCTTCGACGGATGCGGCGGGTTTGCTCGCGCCTCCTTTGAAATCGGTCGCATACCAACCGCTGCCCTTCAGATGAAAACCGGCGGCGGTGAGCATTTTGTCGAAGGTTTCCTTGCCGCACTCGGGGCAGGATGTGAGCGGCGCATCGGAGATTTTCTGCAGGAATTCTTTCTGAAACCCGCAGAGGTTGCAGCGATATTCGTAGATCGGCATGGCAAGCTCCAGTAAACGTGAAATTATAGCGTAACGCCTTGCGCAAACAGCGTTTGCTCAGGTGTATGTTTAAGTAGCCCTAGCCAGAGAAACTATATGAAGGTACGGCGCCGTTTTTCAAGCCGGCGGGAGGCCTTAGAATGTCTCAGAATAGACCCAGATACTGCTGGGTCAGCGGTTTGCCCCAGAAAAGCGCAATGACACCGGCGGCGGCGAGATAGGGGCCGAAAGGAATCGGGACGTTGCGTCCGTGTCGGGCAAATACGATGAGCGCGATGCCGATCACCGCGCCGACCAGCGAGGAGGCCAGTATCGTCAGAGGCAGCAGCTTCCAGCCCACCCAGGCGCCGATGGCTGCGAGGAGCTTGAAGTCGCCATAGCCCATGCCCTCCTTGCCGGTGATGAGCTTGAAGGACCAATACACCGACCAGAGCACCAAGTAGCCGGCTGCCGCACCGATCACGGCACTGGATAAATCGGTATAAACGCCGACCGTATTGAGTAGCAGTCCGCCCCACAGCAGCGGTAGGGTAATGCTGTCTGGCAAAAGTTGGGTATCGAAATCGATAAAGGTCAGCGCGATCATGCACCAGACAAAGATGATTGCCCCAACCGCAGCCCAGCTCGGCCCAAAGTGCCACGCCGCATAGCCGGAGAGCAGCCCGGACAGCGCCTCCACCAAGGGGTAACGTGGGCTAATGCGTGCCTTGCATTCCCGACAACGCCCGCGTAGGGCGAGATAACTCAGCAGGGGGATGTTCTCCATCGCGCCAATGGCATGCCCACATTGTGGGCAGCGAGATCTGGGTACCACCAGGTTGAAGGGCGTCGCCTCAGCCACCGCCTCGCCGCGCAGCTCTGCACACTGCGCCGCCCACTCACGCTCCATCATCTTCGGCAAGCGGTGAATGACGACGTTGAGGAAGCTGCCGACGAGGAGACCGAACACTGCGGCGTACAGTACCAAGCTCACCGAATCCATTTGTTCAGCCCCTTGAATCGAGGAGGGCAGCCTTCAATCCGCCGCGTCAAACTACTTGGCCGAGTTTAAAGATTGGCAGATACATGGCCACCACCATGCCACCGATCAAGGTGCCAAGCACCACCATGATCACCGGCTCCATGAGGCTTGACATGGCGTCGACGGCGTCGTCAACCTCCGCCTCATAGAAATCGGCCACTTTACTCAACATTGCGTCCAACTGCCCGGACTCCTCACCAATTGAGACCATCTGTATGACCATATTTGGGAAAACCGTTGAATTTTGCATGGCGACGGTCAGTGCTGTGCCTGTACTGACTTCAGACTGAATTTGCTTTGTCGCGGTTTTGTAAATGTGATTACCTGAAGCGCCCCCGACGGAATCCAGTGCCTCCACCAGCGGGACGCCAGCGGCAAACATCGTAGCCAGAGTTCGCGTCCACCGTGCAATGGTGGCTTTCCGCATAATCTCGCCCAATATGGGAAGACGGAGTAGCAGCTTGTCCATGGCAATCTGCACCTTTTCTGACCGTTTCCACATATAGAAGAAACCATACAGAGCTCCCCCTAATACGCCGAAAATGATTGGCCAATAGGTCACGACGAAATCGGAGATCGCCATGACTATCAGTGTGGGTGCAGGCAGGTCTGCGCCAAAATTTTTGAAAACATTCTTAAACGCCGGGATGACAAAAATCATGATGACCGCAGTAATGACGATCGCTACAACAATAATCGACACGGGATAAAAGAGTGCCGATTTTATTTTGCTTTTGATCGCCAGGATTTTTTCTTTGTAAGTGGCCAAGCGATCAAGCAAGGAGTCAAGAATGCCGGCTGCTTCACCGGCCCCGACCAGGTTGCAGAACAAGGCATCAAAATGAAGCGGATATTTGCGGAAGGCCTGGGCCAAGGATGAGCCGGTTTCGACATCCGCCTTGACATCCATGAGTAGTTTGGAGACGGCTTGGTTGCTGGCGCCTTTGCCGACTATATCGAACGCTTGCAGCAAGGGGACGCCGGCCTTCATCATCGTGGCAAGTTGGCGGGTAAACAAGGTAATGTCTTTTTCAGTAACCTTGCCACCTCTTTTAAACGCCTGCTTCTTGACCTTGGTCACCAGTATGCCTTGCCGCCGCAGCGTCGTCTGAACCACTGCTTCGCCGCCGGCACGCATGTCGCCACGCAGAACCTTACCGCTCTTATCCTTGCCTTCCCAGGTAAAGGTGTATTCCTTGATGCCGCTGGCTTTTTTGATCGGTTTCGCTGCGGTGGCCATGCTTCCTCCTATTCGTTCGTCGATGCCAGCACTTCTTCCAGCGATGTCATGCCTTGCCTGACTTTAAGCAGCCCTGATTGACGCAGATCCTTGACGCCTTCGCGCTGGGCTTGTTCGGCGACGTCCATGGAATTGCCGTTGGTCATGATGATGCGCTGTATTTCTTCGGAAATCGGCATGACTTGATAGATACCGACGCGCCCTTTGTAACCACTGCCCTTGCACTTGTCGCAGCCGGTCGGGCCGTAAAGCTGCCAACTGCCGTCCAGCTCGTGCTCATGGAAGCCGGCTTCGATCAGGGCTTCCATCGGGATAGTGATGGGCTTCTTGCAAGAACACAGCCGCCGTGCCAAGCGTTGTGCGGTGATGAGAATAACGCTGGAGGCGATGTTGAAGGGTTGTATGCCCATGTTCTTCATCCGCTCCAACGTCGTCGGCGCATCGTTGGTATGCAGCGTGGAGAGCACCAAGTGCCCGGTCTGCGCCGCCTTGATGGATATCTCGGCGGTTTCGAGATCGCGAATTTCGCCCACCATAATGATGTCCGGGTCTTGCCGCAGAAAGGCTTTTAACGCGACCGCAAAATTAAGCCCGGCCTTGTCATTGACGTTGACCTGGTTGACGCCGGGCAAATTGATTTCCGCCGGGTCTTCCGCCGTTGAAATATTGATACCGGGTTTGTTGAGCAGGTTCAGACAGGTGTAGAGCGAAACGGTTTTACCGCTACCGGTGGGGCCGGTCACCAGGATCATGCCGTAGGGGCGCCCGACGGCGTGCATCAGCGCCTCACGTTGCTCAGGTTCATAGCCCAAGGCATCGATCCCCAGCATCGCACTGGATGGGTCGAGGATACGCATGACAATCTTTTCGCCATGCAAGGTCGGCAAGGTGCTGACACGAAAATCGATGGCGCGGCTTTTGGAGAGTACCAGTTTCATGCGGCCGTCCTGTGGCACGCGCTTTTCCGAAATGTCGAGTCGCGAAATGACCTTGATGCGGGACGCCAACTTCTCCTTGATTGCCAGTGGCGGCTGCGCCACCTCGCGCAAGATGCCGTCGGTGCGGAAGCGGATGCGGTAGTACTTCTCATAGGGCTCGAAATGGATGTCGGAGGCGCCCTCATTGATGCCGTCCAGCAAGATTTTCTGGAGGAAGCGCACGACCGGCGCGTCATCGACTTCCGTCGCACCAGCGGCGCTGGCCGCTTCTTCTTCGCCCCCTTCGGCCAGTTCGAGATCGAGATCGTCGCCGGCCAGTTCGTTCAGCTTTGTTTCGGTGGTTTCCGAAAGTTTGGTAACGATGGGGGCGAGTTTGGTCGAATCGACAACGACAGGATCAACCGCAAGACCGGTCTGAAAGCGGATTTCGTCCAGCGCCCGCAAGTTGGTCGGATCGGACAAGGCGACGGCCAGGCGGTTGCCGCGCTTGGCGAGCGCGACAACTTGGTGAGCCTGCATCAGCTTGCGGTCGATGGCGCCGCTAGCGAACAGCGCGTCATCGTAGGCATTGAGATCGAGTAGCGGATAGCCGAAAGTTTCTGAGGCGAAGACGGCGATGTCGCGTGCACTGATCCGCCCCGTCGTGATGACTTGGTTGACGAAGCCACTCCCCGTCGAAACCCCCAGCGCGGCAAAATTCTCCGCCTCCACCTCCTTGAGACGGCCTTGCTGGACCAGCGCGCGCGCCAGGCCGCTGAGGGTGGTTTGTAGAGACGCTGCCATTGACTCGGGTTAAGTCCGTTTTCTGCTGACGAGATCGTTTGGATGATGCCCTTCGGCCTCAGATTTGTAAAGACTTTCAGCCGGTTGGCGACGGTTGTTGAACTGATCCCTGTGAAAAATCCAGGCCCGTGCCTACGCTACGGGACGAAACAACCGCACCGTTTTCACCATGCGGTCCTGGGTTTGTACGATTTCCATGGGCACGCCGGCGATTTTTACCGACACGCCAGCCTCCGGGATGTCGCGAAAATGATCGAGAATTAAGCCGTTCAGCGTCTTTGGTCCTTCCAGCGGCAGACCCAAGCCCAGCGCGCGATTCAGCCCCCGCAAGCTGCGGCCGCCATCCACCAAGGCATTGCCTGCCTCGTTCCAGGCGAGTTTGTCGTCGCCACCCGGCATCGTGGTGGTGAATTTTCCAATTAACTCTTCAATAATATCTTCCAGCGTGACCAGTCCCTGAATTTCCCCATATTCATCCACTACCAGGCCGATGCGCTCGCGGTTTTCCTGAAAGAATTGCAGTTGAGTGTAGACCGGTGTCGCCGCAGGGATGTAATAGGGCGTAGCCAGTTGCTCGCGCAGGCCTTCCTTATTCAACGGCTCGGCGAACAGCGTTGCCAGCAGGCGACGCAGATGCAATATTCCAACAACATTGCTCAGATCGCCGGCATAGACCAGCAGTCGTGTGTGGTAGCTCGTCGCAAGCTGCGACCGGATGTCCGCAATGGGCGCATCGAGATCTACTGCTTCAATCGTACTCCGAGGCACCATGATGTCCTCGACTGTGATGCTTTCCAGATCGAAGAGATTCAGAAGAATAGATTGGTGTTGGCGCGGAATAAAATGCCCCGCCTCCAGCACCAAGGTTCGCAGCTCCTCCGGCGATAGGCGCTGCGTCTCCGGGTCGGCCTGTGTCTTCAAACGCAGTGTGCCCAGCATCGCTTTGACAAAGAGATTGACGAACCATATAGCCGAGCTAAACACCCGCAACAACAGCGCCAAAACAAAGCTCGATGGTGGCGCCAGTCTGTCGGCGTAAGATGCGCCAATCACTTTGGGTGTGATCTCGGCGAAAACCAGGATCAAGAACGCCATCACCAAAGTGGTCACGCCCAGGACCCACTTCTCTTCGCCAAATAACTCGCCTGCGATAAAGCCGCCCAAGGTTGCGGTTGCGGCATTCGTCAGCGTATTGAACAGCAGAATAATGCCCAGCAGCTTGTCGGTCTTGCCGAGCAGCTCAAGCGCATTCTTGGCGCCGCGATTGCCACTGGCTGCAAGTGTTTTCAGCCGATAGCGGTTGGCAGCCATCATGGCGGTTTCCGCCATGGCGAAAAAGCCCGAGAGAACAAGCAGCACAACCAGCGCGGCAAGTTGCGCCGATAGGGGGATGTCGATCAAGCGTGCGGACTAACGAGAGATAGAAAAACCAGTATCGCGACCGGTTCAAAGGCTGTCAACTGGGCCGGTTGAGAATGACTTCCAGCACAAACCGGCTGCCGACGTAAGCCAGCAGTAGCACGGAGAAGCCCGAAAGCGTCCAGCGCAAGGCCTTGCGGCCACGCCAGCCCCAAACGAAACGGCCGATGAGCAGCATGGCGAAGATCAACCAGGAAATAATCGAGAAAACCGTCTTGTGATCGAAGCGCAGCGCCTTGCCGAACAGGGTCTCCGAGAAGGCAATCCCCGACGCCAGGGTCAAAGTAAGCAGGATGAAGGCGATGCCGATCAGCCGGAATAGCAGCGCTTCCATGGTCAACAAAGGCGGCAGGCTGGCCAAGGGCTTCGTCAATTGTCCGCGATGCAAGCGGCGTTCCACCACGGCCATGATGATGGCAAGGAGTGCGGCGAGGGTGAAAAGACTGTAAGCCACCATGGCTACGAGCAAATGTGCGCGAAACATGGGGGAGGCGACATTGGCGAGCAAGTGCTGATCCGGAAACGCGACAGGCAGTAGCGTACAAACGGCTGCGAGCGGCAGCGCCAGAGGCTCAAGTCCCTCCAGGCGCGCATGGATGCTCTCCACCCAGTAGATCAAAACTGCCAGCCACAGCATCAACGACAGCGCGCCGGCAAAGCCGAAGCGCATGTTGCCATCACCGAAAAGATCGCCATATAAGGCGTAGCCATGCAGCAGCAATGCCGCCAGCAGCAAAACACGCTCCCAGGGCCGCATGCTCCGCGGCACACTGCTGGCGCTCTGCGACCAACGTGTGCGCCAGAAATGGATGCCGAGAAATGCGTACAGCAGGGCGGGCAGCAGATGCGGTAAAATTTCAGCCATCCCGCGAGTGTACAACCTTCCCCCACGAATCGGAACAGCATGCTGGACAATCTCACGCAGCGACTATCGCGCGTCGTCAAGACGCTGCGCGGTCACGCGCGCCTCACTGAAGACAACATTGCCGATGCCATGCGAGAAGTGCGCATGGCCTTGCTCGAAGCCGATGTCGCCTTGCCCGTCGTTAAAGACCTGGTCGCGCGCATCAAGGAAAAAGCGCTTGGACAAGACGTCATCGGCAGCCTGACCCCAGGGCAGGCGCTGGTTGGCGTGGTACATCGCGAACTCACCGAACTCATGGGTGGGACGCACAGCGGCCTCAATCTGGCGGCGCAAGCGCCCGTGGTGATTTTGATGGCCGGCCTGCAAGGCGCCGGCAAAACCACCACCACCGGCAAGCTCGGCAAGCTGCTCAAGGAGCGGCAGAAGAAAAAAGTGTTGGTGGCGAGTTGCGACGTATATCGCCCGGCGGCCATCGAGCAATTACGCCTGGTTGCCGAGCAGGCGGGCATCGACTTCTTCCCGTCTCACGCCGGCGAGAAACCGGCTGACATCGCCTTGGCTGCGTTGGACTACGCCCGCAAGCATTACCACGACGTTTTGTTCGTCGACACTGCCGGCCGCCTGGCCATAGACGAAGCCATGATGCGCGAAGTGAGCGAACTTCACGCCTTGCTTAAGCCCGCCGAAACACTATTCGTTGTCGACGCCATGCTGGGGCAGGATGCCGTCAACACTGCGCGAGCCTTCAATGAGGCCTTGCCACTGACGGGGGTAGTGCTGACCAAACTGGATGGCGATGCGCGCGGCGGGGCGGCGCTGTCCGTGCGTCATGTGACCGGCAAGCCGCTCAAGTATGCCGGTGTGGGCGAGAAGCTCAGCGGGCTGGAAGAGTTCCATCCAGAGCGCATGGCTTCGCGCATTCTCGGCATGGGCGATGTGCTGGGCTTGATCGAAGACGCGCAGCGCGGCGTCGACCAGGAGAAGGCGCAGGAGTTTGCGCAGAAAATAAAGTCAGGCAAGGGCTTCGACCTCAACGATTTCAAGGAGCAGATCGCCCAGATGCGCAAGATGGGCGGCCTCTCCAGTCTGATGGACAAGCTGCCGGCGCAGTTCGCTCAGGCGGCGCAGCAGGCGCAGGGACAGGTGGACGACAAATCGGTGCGCCGTCTCGAAGGCATCATCAATTCCATGACACCGCTGGAGCGTAGTAAGCCAGAACTCATCAAAGCTTCAAGAAAGCGCCGCATTGCGACGGGTGCCGGTGTTCAGGTGCAGGAAGTGAATCGCTTGCTCACGCAGTTCGAGCAGACTCAAAAGATGATGAAGCAGTTTTCCAAAGGCGGCATGCAGAAGCTCATGCGCGGCATGAAAGGCATGCTGCCTGGCATGCGATAGCTGCCCTAGCGCTGCTCCAGTTTAGGGGTGTAGCGCCACTGTTTTTCCCAGGCGGCACGCACGATGTTGGGGTATTCGGCCTGCCCCAGGCTGCCGTTGTAGCGCCCCAGCGCGCGGAAGTAGTCGCCTTTCTCGGTATCCAGATAGTGGCGCAGTATGGTGCAGCCATAGCGCAAATTCGTGCGCAGATGAAAGAGGTTGTCTTTACCGCTACCAATCAGTTCTACCCAGAACGGCATCACCTGCATCAGACCCCGCGCACCGGCTTGCGACACGGCGTATTTCTTGAAGCCGCTTTCCACTTGAACAAGGCCTAGCACCAATTGTGGATCCAGGCCGGCACGCTCGGCTTCGTACTTCACCGTCTTGAGTAGATCAACGCGCTCTTTGGCATTAGGTATGCGCTTGACCAGCCGCTCCGACATCTGTGTCACCCAATCGATGCGTTCCTCGATGCTGCGCCAGTTGGGCTCCGGTGCGGCACGATCGCTCACCGAGGCATGCAGTGCGGCTTGCACGCTGGCGGCGAGCGGTTCGTACTTTTGCGTGCCGGATTGGGCGGCGCTAGCCGCGAAGAATCCGACCGCTAGCGCTGCGACGCTGGCTAATCGCATAACCTCGCGCGCACAAAAGCGGCGATATCGGCGAGCGGCACCTTGGTGGGCGCGCTGTCTGTGCGCGCTTGATACTCGACCTTATCTTCCTTCAAGCCGCGTTCGCCTATGGTGACGCGATGCGGGATGCCGATCAGCTCAAGGTCGGCGAACATCACGCCAGGGCGCTCGTCGCGGTCGTCCAGCAGCACGTCAATGCCCGCGGCCTTCAGTTCCTTGTAGAGCGCTTCGGCCGCCTGTCGCACGCCTTCGCTCTTGCCGAATGCGACCGGCGCCAAGGCGATTTCGAAGGGCGCGATGGGGCGCGGGAAAATAATGCCACGCTCATCGAAATTCTGCTCAATGGCCGCACCGACGATACGCGATACGCCTATGCCATAACAGCCCATTTCCAGCACACGTGGCTGCCCCGTTTCATCCAGGAAAGTTGCTTTCATGGCTTCCGCGTACTTGGTGCGCAACTGAAAAATATGTCCGACCTCGATGCCTCGGCAAATGGCCAAGCTGCCTTTGCCATCTGGGCTCGGATCGCCGTCAACTGCGTTGCGAATGTCGGCCACTAGCGTGGGTTCAGGCAGATCGCGCGCCCAATTGACACCTGTCAGGTGATAGCCAGCTTCGTTGGCGCCGCAAACGAAGTCGCTCATCGTTGCGACAGCGCGATCAGCAACGATCGGGATATCCTGGCGTACGCCCACTGGACCGATATAACCCGCGCGGCAGCCGAGATTGCGCTCGATTTCTTCGTCCGTGGCAAAGCGGAAGGGACTGAGGAAGGGGATTTTTGCCGCCTTGATTTCGTTCAGCGAGTGGTCGCCACGCAGCAGCAACAAACAAAAGACATCGCTATGCACGACGGCGATGGCTTTCACTAATTTGATCAGCGGCACGCGCAAGAACTCTGCGACGTCGTCGCAACGGGATTTCCCTGGGGTGGCCGTTTTTTTCATCGGCTCGCTGTGCTTGTCTCTGGGTACGGCGGGCGCGACGGCTTCGGCGAGTTCGACATTGGCGGCGTAATCCGAATCTGGAGAGAAAGCGATGGCGTCTTCGCCCGAATCGGCCAACACGTGAAATTCGTGCGAACCCGTGCCACCGATGGAGCCGGTATCAGCCGCAACGGCACGGAACTTCAAGCCCAAGCGCGTGAAGATGCGCGAGTAGGTGTCGTACATGTTGCGGTACTCACGCTGTAGGTCTTCGTAGCTTGTATGAAAGGAATAGCCGTCCTTCATGAGGAATTCGCGCCCGCGCATGACGCCAAAGCGCGGGCGGATTTCGTCACGGAATTTGGTTTGAATTTGATAGAAGTGAAGCGGCAATTGACGATAACTCTTGATCTCACGTCGCGCCACGTCGGTGATGACCTCTTCATGGGTGGGACCGATCACGAAATTGCGCTGATGGCGGTCCTTGAAGCGCAACAGTTCCGCACCGTATTGCTCCCAGCGCCCGGATTCCTGCCACAGCTCGGCCGGCTGCACTGCCGGCATCAGGAGTTCAATGGCGCCGGCGCGATCCATTTCTTCGCGCACGATGTTTTCGACTTTGCGCAGGACGCGTAACCCCAGCGGCATCCAGGTATAGATACCGCCGGCCAGCCGCTTGACCAGCCCGGCGCGCAACATCAATTTATGACTGACGATTTCGGCGTCAGAGGGGGCTTCTTTCAGTGTAGCGATGAAAAATTGTGAGGCGCGCATGGTTTCTTCGTTGCGGGAAAAGTTGAAATTCTACCGCAGCGCGGCGATTCTCCGCCTCGTGCTTTCCATCGCTGCTGAATTGTGGAAGAATGAAGACAGTGCGAATTTTGAGGTAGCAGCTATGCTCGACCGTGAAGGCTATCGCCCAAACGTCGGCATTATCCTGGTCAATGGCAGGAACGAGGTCTTTTGGGGCAAGCGTATCAAGGAGCATTCCTGGCAGTTCCCGCAAGGCGGGATAAAACACGGCGAAACGCCGGAACAGGCGATGTTCCGCGAGCTCCACGAAGAAGTCGGCTTGCGGCCGGAGCATGTCAGCATACTTGGGCGTACCCGCGATTGGTTGCGTTATGAAGTGCCGAAGCATTGGATACGGCGCGAATGGCGCAGCACTTATCGTGGCCAGAAGCAAATCTGGTTCTTGCTCCGGTTGACCGGCCGCGATTGCGACGTTTGCCTGCGTGCCAGCGACCATCCGGAGTTCGATGCCTGGCGCTGGAGCGAGTATTGGGTGCCGTTGGACGCCGTTATCGAGTTCAAACGTGGCGTGTATCAGATGGCTTTGACGGAGCTCGCGCGTTTTGCCTTCCAGCGTGCCTCTGATCGTCATCCCAAGTGGGATGGCACGCTACTACAGCCCTAAGTGGTTGCCGCCGTTCTCTTTCGGATATTTCGCCAAAAAATGCGGGTTCTTTTTCTGGGCGCTTACGGATTTTTGTTGGCCGTCCTGTTGAGCGGCGCTGCCCAAGCCCAATTCGACAACAAGATGTATGGCGTCAATATCGACGAGGATTCCTTGACGCCCTGGCAGGAGGTCGAGGCGGCGCCGCCCGAGTATCCGCACCCGGAAAATCTTGTCGAGTTCTACGTCAGCGCGGCGACGTCCAACAAGTTTTTCATAGACGCCAAATCACTCAGTGTTGGCGCCGACAGTGTGATCCGTTATGTGGTCGCCATAAAAACGCCAAGCGGCGTCACTAATGTGAGTTTCGAGGGCTTGCATTGCGATACTTATGAACGGCGTATTTATGCGCTTGGCCGCAGCGATAAGTCTTGGAGTCAGGCTCGGATCAAAGCGTGGACAGTAATTCCTTCTGCTAGCCCAAACGGCTATCAGGCTACGCTCTTCAAAGAATATTTTTGCCCCTCTGGGCACGCCATACTAAGCGCTGAGGAAGGAGTGGACGCGCTCAGACGGGGCGGTCACCCGAGTCTCAAATAGCGTCTTGATACCAAGGTTGCCGATCATGATGGATAGCCTGATTGACGAATTCGATAAGGCCTTGCGTGCCATTTTCGTACCGGCACGCAGCGTTCGTCCGGTGCCGGGCGCGACGCTGCCCGAAGCGAGTTTGTCGGACGATCAAAAGCGGCTCGCTATTGGCCTTATGCGCGTCAATCACTGCGGCGAAATTTGCGCCCAGGCGCTATATCAAGGCCAGGCGCTGACTTCGGCCGACCCAGCGATTCGTCAGGCGCTCAAGACTGCGGCTGACGAAGAGACTGAACATCTGGCTTGGACGGAAGGGCGTATCAAGGAGCTTGGGGGCCGCACCAGTCTGCTGAATCCACTTTGGTACGGTGGTTCGCTGGCCATCGGCATACTCGTGAGTAAACTGGGCGATCGCTGGAACCTCGGCTTTCTCGCGGAAACCGAGCGACAGGTCGAGGCGCATTTAGATGGGCATTTGCGTCGCTTGCCCGAAGGGGATCGCCGATCCTGGACGATTGTCGAGCAGATGAAAGCGGATGAAATCGAACATGCCCGTACCGCTGAGCGACTGGGTGCGCACGAGTTACCCACTCCCGCCAAACTTGCCATGAAACTGGCGTCGGGCACCATGACCCGCTTGGCTTACTGGGTCTAAAGCAGCAGATTTAGCTCTCGACGATCTCCCAGTCGTGGGTGATGGCTGCGGTTTTGCCCAGCATGATGGAGGCGGAGCAGTATTTCTCGGCAGAAAGGTGGATCGCTCTCTCGACCGCCTCGGCCTTGAGGCCTTTGCCCTTCACACAAAAATGGAAGTGGACGCGAGTAAACACCTTAGGGTCAGTCGCCGCACGCTCTGCTTTCAAAGAGACGTCACACCCGGTTACGGCTTGGCGCCCTCGCTTCAGAATCAGCACCACATCATAGGCCGTGCAGCCGCCGGCGCCGGCGAGCATTAATTCCATCGGCCGGGGCGCCAGATTGTGGCCGCCTCCTTCCGGCGCGCCGTCCATGGCAACGAGGTGGCCGCTGCCGGTTTCCGCCGCGAAGGCCATGCCATCTTCACCCATCCATTTGACGGTGCATTCCATAAAGTTCTCGGCGTCGTTGAAGAGCCGCATGTTAGCGGAAAATCGAGGCGTGAAGCAGATCTGTGGCGCGCCCATGCTGGCCCCAATTTGACTGGGGGCGGACGGAATATATTTAAAGTAAAATCTATTAATTGTCTATTTAATCAATTGAAAATAAGGCTAATCTACAAAAGTTATGTGGCATTGCACAAAATTACCTTGCAATGCACAAAACGCTTTGCCATACTGCACATATCTGCTGTGAATTCCCCGACAAACGATTGTCTCCTCCACCCTCCTCCTTTGGTGTGGATTTAACGCGACTCCCCCCGAGTCGCGTTTTTTTGGTGGATTTGCTTGAGTAGATTCACTCATTGAACTGATCCGTGCGGGTGTTTGACAGCCTCGTGCAAACTACCCTACAATGCGCGGCTTTCCGCTTTACGCTGATGCAGAGGCCAACCTCATGAAAACCTTTTCCGCCAAGCCGCATGAAGTGCAGCACGATTGGTTTGTCGTCGACGCGACCGACAAAATACTCGGCCGGCTGGCCACCGAGATCGCTCGTCGCCTGCGCGGCAAACACAAGGCAATTTTTACGCCGCACGTCGATACTGGCGACTTCATTGTTGTGGTGAACGCGGAAAAGCTGCGCGTCACTGGCGGCAAGGAAGAAAAGAAGGTGTATTACCGCCACACCGGGTACCCCGGCGGTATTTACAAAGATACGTTTGCCAAGCTACAACAGCGTGCCCCGACCCGAGTGCTGGAAAAGGCTGTGAAGGGCATGCTACCCAAGGGTCCGCTGGGGTATGCGATGATCAAGAAGCTCAAGGTATACGCTGGCGCGACCCATCCGCATGTCGCGCAACAACCGAAGTCGTTGGAGATATAAGAACCATGGCTGCTAACTATTACTACGGCACGGGTCGTCGCAAGACTGCGGTGGCTCGGGTGTTCCTCAAGGCGGGCAGCGGCAAGTTCATCGTTAACGACAAACCTGTCGACGAATTCTTCTCCCGCGAAACGGGGCGTATGGTGGTGCGTCAGCCACTCGAATTGACCGAGCATACCGGCACCTTCGACATTATGGTGAACGTCGCCGGTGGCGGCGAGTCTGGACAAGCTGGCGCTGTGCGTCATGGTATTACGCGTGCACTGATTGAATACGACGCGACTTTGAAACCCGTTCTTTCTCACGCTGGTTTTGTGACGCGCGATGCGCGCGAAGTGGAGCGTAAGAAGGTTGGCTTCCATAAGGCTCGTCGTCGCAAGCAGTTCTCGAAGCGCTAAGCGCTATCCGTTGCCAAGACAAAAGCCGCCTTCTGGCGGCTTTTGTCTTCCTGATTACCAATGAGCCTCAGCCAACTTGACGAGCCGGTAGGGCATAGGCGGTGTTTGCGCGGCGGCGGTAGCCAGCCGGGCGAGCATGCTCGCCAG
>JAYUNL010000149.1:0-12527 GCA_043761745.1 Rhodocyclaceae bacterium | reverse complement strand
GGTGCTGCACGGCGACAACGGTTCGACGCTCAAGGCGACGACGGTTCTGGCGATGCTCAACTGGCTGGGTGTCAAACCCTCGTACTCCCGGCCTCGCGTAAGTGACGACAACGCCTATGCCGAGTCGTTGTTTCGCACGGCCAAGTATCGACCCGAGTTCCCCGCCAAGGGCTTCGCTGATCTCGATGAGGCTCGTATCTGGGCAGCCGGCTTCGTGCGCTGGTATAACATTGATCATCGTCACAGCGGCATTCGTTATGTCAGTCCGGCGCAGCGCCACGCCGGGGACGATCACGCGATTCTGGCAGCCCGACATGTCTTGTACTGCCGGGCTCGCGAACTCCATCCGGCGCGCTGGTCTGGCAATACTCGAAACTGGTCGCCTATCGGGGCTGTCACGCTCAATCCGGAACGTGACTCCATCATAAAGACGCATTTGGCTGGCAACTCTATTCAAGCGTTGGCAGCATGAACGAGGCGACAACTACCTTGACGCGCGCCGACCACTTATACCCCTGGCCAGTTTTTTCAGGCCAGCTCAGAGCGCAACGCATCGTGTTTTTTGCGCTCGCTTCGATTTTGACCGTGGGTTTCACGTATGCGTTGGCATCGCTAATGACGGAAGGATAGCGCACCAACTCAGAAGTCCTGCAAGGCGAACGCGCCGCCTACGGCGAGCAGATTGTTGAGACTCTGTCGAGACAATTGACCTGCGACTATGGGCGCACCTTCGGCAGCAAAAATCTGCGCCACATGATGCGCTTTGCCGAGGTATTCCCGCAGGATCAGATTGTTTACGCGCTACTAAATAATAACCTCTGCGCCAAGTGAAGCAGCCTGGCTGCGATTTCAATGGTCAGCAACGCGACGGCCGCCTTCGGTTGGATAGCCCCTGTACCTAGATTGTCGAGGCCATCACTCTGTGCGTCGCAAGCTTGACAGAGCGATGATCGGCATACAAACTTCGCACGGCGCTGTTACTTTCTTGACCGGTGGTTCTCGGTTAAATTTTCTCTATGCCGGCGGAACCATTACACAAAAATCCTATCCTTTCGGAGGATGTATGCAAAAAAATAAATACGTTTCGCTTCTGGTTGGTACGCTGTCGGCGCTTGTACTTGCGTTTGCCGCGATTCCTGCCGCAGCCGTGCAGGTGGTCCAGGTTTATGAAATCGGCGGCCCCCCGGTATTTACCGGCACTGGCGGCCCGGGCAGCACGCTCCTGGTGCAAGCCGTTCTGGTCGACCCCGCCAATCACAGTGTAGTCCGCGGCTCAAAGTATGAGTGGTGCGTGATCGCCGGCTTCACGCCCCAAGGCCATCCGCTGTTGACCTGTTACGAAGTGTTAGCCATTAACGGCCAAGGCCTATTGTTCGCTTATGGGACGCTGGATGAGGCGCTGCTCGAAGCCTTTCAACCGCAATACCTTCCCGTCGTATTCGGTACGGGCGCCTATGCCAATCAGACGGGCTGGGAAGTGGTCCAGCAGGTCGTGTTTCCGAACGAATTGCTCAACACTTTCTACCTGTACTAAAAAACGTACCCCGCAATTAAGGCGCCGGCCATTATTGGCCGGCTTTTTTATGCGTGCGCCATGCCGTGCGCACACGGAAATGAAAAAAGCAGGGCTTCCTCGAGGAAGCCCTGCCTTTGAATCGGCTCGACCCGGGCTGCTACGTCATCAACATTTTGACGTCACGGTCAGCTCTTTTCAAACAGAAACTGCTCAGAACGAGTGTCGCATACCGACCTGGAACGCGTAAGGATCGTAACTGCCTGCCATGATTGGCAAGCCCAGGAACGACAGGGCAGTGGGTATTTGCAAGCCGGTGTTGGATGCGGAGTTGATGTTCCAGCCAGCGCCGTAAGTCACGCCGCCGACACTGCGATCCTCATTCTTCAGTTTGGTGTAGGCCGCATACAGTGCCGTGCGCTTGGATATCGCATACTCGCCGCCCAAGCTCCAGAACTTCACGTCCGCATCCCAAACGGTCTTGTCGTTGCGATCACCGTAGGTAAACTGAATCTTGGCGTTTGCACCGACCGGAGCCGACAGGCCGAGCGCCCAGCGGCGCTCATCGACATAGCGACCCACCGTGCTGGCGTCGGTATGGCCCTCGGCATACAGGGCCGAAACCTTGACCACGTTGAAATCCCAGCTTCCGTCGAGTAGCCAACTCTTGGCCTTGCCCAACTCGGGAGCATTGACCGCCAAGAAGCCGGGCGGGGAAATATTCATGCTCGTCGTGTACGCTTCCTGATAAGACAGCCCGACAGACGCCGGCCCATTCGCGTACTGGCCGGCGATCGTCCAGGCGCGACCAGCCTTCTCACTGGTGGTGTTCGACAAACTGGTATTGGTATTGTTCTCCATGCCAGACGAATACATCACCTTACCGGTGAAGCCGCTAAAATTCGGAGAAACGTATAACGCGGAATTGTCATAGCGCTGACCGTAAGCCGGCAAACCATTCAAGACTGCGGGCATCTGACCGCCCAGACCGGCGGAGAAAGGGTCGACGCCAACAGTTTGCAGGTAGGCCGGCGTATATTGACGACCGATGCTCAGTTGGCCGAAATTGCCTTTGAGACCGGCAAGCGCCTGCTGCTGGAAAAAATAGCTGCCCGTAGTTTGCGGGGCTCCCGTGTAGGCCCCTGTGTTTGCGCCTTGGCCCATCGGACCAGTAGAGCCGGTATACGAACTGTTCTGCGTGGCCTGACCGTTATCCAGGGCAAAACCTGCTTCAAGAAGGAAATAAGCCTTCAGTCCGTTGCCCAGGTCCTCTTCGCCCTTGAAGCCGATACGGCTGCGAGCAGACTGACCGGACTGGATGCGGGTCTTCGTGCCAAAGCCAGAGTTGCCAATCTCAGCGCCGACGTCGACCAGGCCGTACATCGTCACGTTGGTCGATTGCGCCAAGGCCGGCACGGCGGCGAGGCTGGCCATGGTGGCAATGGCCAGCGCGATGAGTTTCTTTTGCATAGCGTGCTTCTCCTCTGTGAACAAGTTCGGTGCTTTCCGTTTTTCCCGGATCGCCACCCACGCAATTCATCTGAGATGATGAAGTTGCTCCATTGTGACAAATTTTCCCGCCTCAAGGCAAGGTAAATGCGGGGACTGATTTTCCACTTGGTGCATTTTCCCTTGTCAGTTGCCCCGGCTTAAACAGACACTTTCAAGCCGGGACGATTCACACATCGTTTTTCTGCGGCGCCGACATTGACTTGTCTTTAAAATTCGACAATACATGGAAATGTGGAAACATTAGATGCCGCCGAACGCCTTGCTGCTCTTGGCCACGAATCCCGTCTCGCTGTTTTTCGCTTGCTGGTGGAGGCCGGATCTGATGGTGTGAATGCCAGTGCGATCAGCGAGCAGGTCGGGCTGGCGCCGGCGACGCTTTCTTTTCACCTGGCTCATCTAAGCCGGGTTGGGTTGATCAAGGGGCGACAGGAAAGCCGCTTCATTTTCTATTCCGCCGACTATATGGCTATGGATGAGCTGCTCGCCTTCCTCACCAACAACTGCTGCCAGGGCAAAGGCTGCCTGCCCAGAATCTCTGCGACGGCTACTGCCAAGTGCAGAAGCCCGGCTTCGAAAGCGCGCTCATCGAAAAAAAATCCTGAGCCAGTCGAGAGCACCACACCAGCGTTTCTTTACCAATCTGTCTACGCCATACAACCATGACCACCAAAACTGTCCTGGTGCTTTGCACCGGAAATTCCTGCCGTTCGCAAATGGCCGAAGTCATGCTCAATCACGATCTTGCCGGCGCAGTGCGTGCGCTGTCGGCCGGCACGCGGCCGCAGCCCAAGGTGGCCGACGGCGCCATCGAGGCGCTCAAGCTGGCGGGCCTGCCGGTGGCGGGTCTGCATCCCAAGGACGTGGATGTAGTCATGAATGAGCACATCGATCTCGTCGTCACCGTCTGCGATAACGCCCGCGAAAGCTGCCCGATTTTTCCGCGCCCCGCGCCGCGCATTCATTTGCCGTTTCACGATCCCTACGGCGAAGAGTTAGAGAGCTTCATTCGTGTGCGCGACGACATCCGGGCGCGACTGATTCCCGCTGTGCGTGCGGCGCTCGGTCTGGAGGTGCGCGCATGAGTGCGGCGCGCGCGCCCATGAGCGCCTTCGAGCGTTACCTAACCGTGTGGGTGTTTCTGTGCATCGTCGCCGGCATCGCCTTGGGCCAGTTTCTGCCCGCCCTGTTTCAGGCTGTTGGGCGCATGGAAGTGGCGAAGGTCAACCTGCCGGTGGGCCTGCTCATCTGGGTGATGATCATTCCGATGCTCGTCAAAGTGGACTTCGGTGCGCTACACGAAGTGCGCAAACATGTGCGCGGCA
The DNA here is from genome assembly GCA_043761745.1 of Rhodocyclaceae bacterium. Classification (GTDB taxonomy): domain Bacteria; phylum Pseudomonadota; class Gammaproteobacteria; order Burkholderiales; family Rhodocyclaceae; genus Desulfobacillus. The sequence goes on along the minus strand of JAYUNL010000149.1, from coordinate 8,180 downwards.
TTGTTGTGACACTCTTCGTAAACTGGCTGGTGAAGCCGTTCTCCATGGCATTCCTGGGCTGGCTATTCATTCGTCACGTGTTCGCGCCCATGCTGCCGGCGGATCAACTCGATAGCTACATCGCCGGCTTGATTCTGCTCGCGGCTGCGCCTTGCACGGCCATGGTTTTCGTCTGGAGCAAACTCACCAATGGCGATCCGCTATTCACGCTGTCGCAGGTGGCGCTGAATGACAGTATCATGGTGGTGGCCTTCGCGCCGCTGGTGGCTTTTCTGCTCGGCATCTCGGCCATCACCGTGCCCTGGGCGACGCTCGTCACGTCGGTGGTGCTCTACATTGTGATCCCAGTCATCCTGGCGCAGCTTTGGCGCAAAAAGTTAATGGCAAATGGCCATGCGGCGTTCGACGCGACAATGGAGAAGATGGGGCCGTGGTCTATCGCGGCCTTGCTTGTCACACTGGTGCTGCTGTTCGCCTTTCAGGGTGAAGCGATACTGAAGCAGCCACTGATTATTGCGCTGCTGGCGGTGCCTATCCTGATTCAAGTGCTCTTCACATCAAGCCTGGCCTACTGGCTGAATCGCGCCGTCGGTGAAAAGCACAACGTGGCCTGCCCATCGGCCTTGATCGGCGCCTCCAATTTTTTCGAGCTGGCTGTTGCGGCCGCCATCAGTCTTTTCGGTTTCGAGTCGGGCGCGGCGCTGGCCACGGTGGTCGGCGTGCTGATTGAGGTACCGGTGATGCTGCTGGTGGTGAGAGTCGTTAACGCCAGTAAAGGATGGTATGAGCGCGCCTGATTCTGCGTGCCCCGTGCCAAGTTCACCACTGAAGTTCGCCACAACTCGCAATAAAGCGCGTGAGGAGACTAAAATGAATCGTGCCGAAGAGGGGCTCTGCATCCCCCGGGCAATCGCAATGTGCTGAAGAACCGGTGTACCCAATTCAATGACACAGACTGACGCTGGCCACCATCCCCATCCCCATCACGGCCCACTTGCTTTCAACCGGGCCTTTCTGACGGGCATTCTGCTCAACGTCGGATTCGTCGGCATTGAAGCCTTTTACGGTTGGCGGGTGGATTCGCTGGCACTGTTGGCCGATGCCGGACACAACCTTTCCGACGTTGCCGGACTGGTGCTGGCGTGGGCGGCGATGTGGGCCGTACGCCTGGGCGCCAATCCGCGCCATACCTATGGTTGGCGGCGCGCATCAATTCTTGCCGCCTTCGTCAACGCAATCGTGTTGCTGGTGGCGATGGGTTCTCTGCTGTGGGAGGCAAGCCACCGCCTGGCAGCGCCGCTTCCCACCGAGGGAATGACGATTATCTTGGTTGCCACCGTAGGCGTGTTCATCAATGGCATTACCGCATGGCTGTTCATGGCCGGGCGTGAATCCGATCTCAATATCCGTGGTGCGTATCTGCACATGGCCGCAGACACCTTGGTCTCCCTGGGTGTCGTTGCTGCCGGCGCGCTCTATCTTTGGACTGGCTGGGCCTGGATCGATCCCGCCGTAAGCGTCGGGATCGCCTTGGTGATTATCATCGGCAGTTTGGGCTTGCTCCGACAGTCTTTGCATCTGCTGTTCGACGGCGTTCCAGACCGTATTGATTTGCCGTCCGTTGATAGGTGGCTACGGGGCCAGGCCGGCGTGGCCGATGTGCATGATCTTCACATCTGGGGCATGAGTACAACCGATGTCGCGCTGACAGCACATCTGGTGATGCCTGCCGGCCATCCTGGCGATACATTTTTGAGGGAAATGGCCGAGGAGTTGCAGGCGCATTTCGGTATCAGCCATCCCACGCTGCAAATCGAGATCACCAACTCGGATATTGGCTGTGTCCACGCGCTAACCTGCCCGAAACCTTCTTCATCATGACATGGGCATAGCATGAAAAAACTTGAAGTGTTCGAGCCCGCCGGTACGGATGCCGATCCGGCGCTGACGCAGTTCGCCGCCGATCTCAAGTGGGTCGAGGAGCGTGGCATCGCGGTGCAACGGCACAACCTTGGTCAGAATCCGCAGGCTTTCGCCGCCAACGCGGCGGTGGCGAAGGAAATGGAAATGGAAATGGAAACAAAAACGGGCACGGCTAGACTGCCGATACTGGCGATAGACGGACATCTCCTTGCTACCGGCGCGTATCCGACGCGACAGCAGCTTGCGCAGATGCTCGGTATTCCAATGATCACGCTGGCAATTTCGCAGGGCGCCGACGGACCTGTTTGCACGCCTGAATCCGGCTGCGGCTAGCGGCAGTCAGGCGCTACTTTTCTAGGCTGCGACTCTACGCGGCAATACCGAGTTCGCTGGTGAGCGGTTCGCTCGGCAGGTGAAAGGGCACCGGACCATCCGGCTTGCCGTCGACGAACTGACGCACGAAGGGATCGGTCGACTCACGCACTTCTTCCGCCGTGCCTTCGGCGACGACAACACCTTCGGAAATGAAATAGACGTAATCCACCACCTGGAGCGATTCGGCCACGTCGTAGGTGACGACGATGGAAGTCACACCCAGTGCGTCGTTGAGACTGCGAATGAGATTGCCGACCTGGTTGAGTGAAATCGGATCGAGACCGGAGAAGGGTTCGTCGTACATGATAAGCATGGGGTCCAGCGCGATGGCGCGGGCCAGTGCGATGCGGCGTGCCATGCCGCCGGAAAGCTCGTTGGGCATGAGCTTGTAGGCGCCACGCAGGCCGACGGCATGCAGCTTCATGAGCACGATGTCGTGGATCAACTCTTCCGGCAGATTGGTGCGTTCGCGCATGGGGAAAGCGATGTTATCGAAGACCGAGAGGTCGGTGAATAGCCCGCCTTGCTGGAACATCATGCCCATCTTGCGGCGCATCTGGTAGAGGCCGTCGGTATCGAGTTCGTGGATGGTTTGTCCGTCAACCTTGACCTGGCCTGCCGATGGCCGCAACTGCCCGCCGATCAGCTTGAACAGCGTGGTCTTGCCGCAGCCGCTGGCGCCAAGGATGGCGACCAGTTTGCCGCGCGGCACGCTGAGCTTCAGCCCTTTGAGGATTTCGCGATCACCATAGGCGAAGTGCAGGTTGTCGATGTCGATCAGGCTGTCCGAGGGTGTATTCATAAGCGGCGCAAGGTAGGAGTTCGAATGCGAATTATCCAGCGACGCGGGCGCCTCGCGCAACTTTTTTGCGAGGCGCTGGCGGGGCTTCTTGAGCCGGGGCGAGCCCCAGCTTCTTGGCCAGATAACGGCCGGTGTAGCCTTTGTCCTGCTGCGCCACATCTTCGGGCGTGCCGACGGCGATGATGCGTCCGCCGCCATCGCCGCCTTCGGGGCCCAGGTCGATGATCCAGTCCGCCGTCTTGATGACATCGAGATTGTGTTCGATGACGACGATGGTGTTGCCATGGTCGCGCAGACGCGCCAGCACTTTGAGCAGCATTTCGATGTCCTGGAAATGCAGGCCGGTGGTCGGCTCGTCGAGAATGTAGAGCGTGCGACCGGTGTCGCGCTTGGAAAGTTCCAAGGCCAGCTTGACGCGTTGCGCTTCGCCGCCGGACAGCGTGGTGGCAGATTGGCCTAGCGTGATGTAGCCCAAGCCCACATCCAGCAGCGTTTCCAGTTTGCGCGCCACCACCGGCACGGCGGAAAAGAATTCGTGCGCCAGCTCCACGGTCATCTGCAAAATCTCGTGGATGGTTTTGCCTTTGTAGCGTATCTCCAGGGTCTCGCGGTTGTAGCGCTTGCCGTGGCAGACGTCGCAGGGCACGAAGATGTCCGGCAGAAAATGCATTTCCACCTTGATCATGCCGTCGCCCTGGCAGGCTTCGCAGCGCCCGCCCTTAACGTTGAAGGAGAAGCGCCCCGGGCCGTAGCCACGGTTACGCGATTCCGGTACGCCAGCGAACAGCTCGCGTATGGGCGTGAGCAGGCCGGTATAGGTGGCCGGGTTGGAGCGCGGCGTGCGGCCTATGGGCGACTGGTCGACACTGATGACCTTGTCGAAGAATTCCAATCCATCGATGCTCTCATGCGCTGCGGGTTCGGCGGTCGAGCCATAGAGATGGCGCGCCGCGGCGGCGTAGAGCGTGTCGTTGATGAGGGTAGATTTGCCCGAACCGGAAACGCCGGTGACGCAGGTGAGCAGGCCGACCGGCAGATCCAGCGAGACGTGCTTAAGGTTGTTGCCATGAGCGCCGGCGATTTTGAGCAGACGCGTGGTGTCGATGGCGTGGCGCTGTGTCGGCACGGCGATGCTGCGGCGCCCGGAGAGGTAAGCGCCGGTGAGCGAATCCAGGTGGGCGAGTATCTGGGCCGGCGTGCCCGAGGCGACGATGCGGCCGCCATGCTCGCCCGCGCCTGGCCCCATGTCCACCACGTAATCGGCCGAGGCGATGGCTTCCTCGTCGTGCTCGACGACGATGACGGTGTTGCCCAGATCGCGTAACCGTGCCAGCGTATCCAGCAGGCGCGCGTTGTCGCGCTGGTGCAGGCCGATGGAAGGCTCGTCCAGCACGTACATCACGCCGGTGAGGCCGGAGCCGATCTGGCTGGCCAGGCGGATGCGCTGGGATTCGCCGCCGGAGAGGGTTTCGGCGGAGCGGTCGAGCGAAAGATAATCGAGACCGACATTGATGAGAAAGGTCAGCCGGCTGGCGATTTCCTTGACGATTTTTTCGGCGACCTGCTGACGATGGCCTTCGAGTTGCAGCAGGTTGAAGAAGTCGCGTCCGGCAATGAGCGGCAGGCCGGATAGCTGGCATATATCGCGGCCGCCGATGAGCACGTTGCGGGCTTCGAGACGCAGGCGCGTGCCTACACAATCGGGGCAGGCGCAGCTGTTGAGGTACTTGGACAACTCTTCCTTCACCGCCATCGAGTCGGTTTCTTTATAGCGGCGTTCCAGATTGTTGAGGATGCCTTCGAAAGTATGCTCTCTGACGGTGGTGCGACCATTCTCGGCGAGATAACGGAAGGCGACTTTTTCTTTGCCCGAGCCATAGAGCACCAACTGCTGGATTTTCTCGGCTAGCGATTCGAAGGGCTGCTCCAGCTCGAATTTGTAATGCGTAGCGAGGTTCGCCAGCATCTGGAAATAAAACTGGTTGCGTCTATCCCAACCGCGTATGGCGCCGGCGGCGAGCGACAAATGCGGATAGGCCACCACGCGCGCCGGGTCGAAAAAGCTGATCTGCCCCAGACCATCGCAGCGCGGGCAGGCGCCCATCGGATTGTTGAAGGAGAACAGACGCGGCTCCAGCTCCTGCAGCGAATAACTGCACACCGGGCAGGCGAAGCGCGCGGAGAAGAGATGCTCCGTCCCACTTTCTATCTCGACAGCGACGGCGCGGCCATCGGCGTGGGTGAGCGCCGTTTCGAAGGATTCAGCCAGGCGCTGACGCACATCGCTGCGCACTTTCAGGCGATCAATGACGATATCGATGGAGTGCTTGTTGTTCTTGGCCAGCTTGGGCAGCGTGTCGATCTCATAGACCTTGCCGTCGATGCGCAGGCGCACGAAGCCCTGGGCGCGCAGCTCGGCGAAAAGATCGTGCTGTTCGCCTTTGCGGCCGGCCACCACCGGCGCGAGGATCATCAGCTTGGTGTCTTCCCGCAGCGCCAGAACATGATCGACCATTTGCGACACGCTTTGCGCCTCTAGCGGCTGGCCGTGCTCGGGGCAATGCGGCGTGCCGGCGCGGGCGAACAGCAGGCGCAGATAGTCGTGGATTTCCGTGACCGTGCCGACAGTGGAGCGCGGGTTGTGGCTGGTGGCCTTCTGCTCGATGGCGATGGCCGGCGACAAACCTTCAATGAGGTCGACGTCGGGCTTTTCCATCAATTGCAGAAACTGCCGTGCATAGGCCGAGAGCGACTCGACATAGCGACGTTGTCCTTCGGCATACAGCGTGTCAAACGCCAGCGAGGATTTGCCCGAGCCCGACAAGCCGGTGATCACCGTTAGCTTGTTGCGCGGCAGATCGAGGCTCAGGTTTTTGAGATTGTGCGTGCGCGCACCGCGAATTCGTATTTCGTCCATGGGGGTCAGTTTCGGGTTTCTAGTTTTGGGTTTCGAGTTTCGGGTTGAGTTTCCAGGGGTTTGCAACTCGAAACCCGAAACCCAAAACTAGAAACCCGAAACGCCGCGCCCTTGGGCGAGGAGGGCAATCTGCTAATATACGCAATTCCGCTTGTACTAGCCAAGATTCCCTGATGTTGCCTTCCGAGAAAGACCGTATGACCCGGCTGGAGGTTCGTGCCGGCGTGTCGCTGGCGTCGATTTTCGCCTTGCGCATGTTGGGCTTGTTCCTGATTCTGCCCATCTTTTCCATCCACGCGCGACAGTTGCCCGGTGGCGAAAGCCTCACGCTGGTGGGCATCGCGCTGGGCGCTTACGGACTCACGCAAGCGTTTTTGCAAATTCCTTTTGGCATGGCGTCCGACCGCTATGGCCGTAAGCCGGTGATCATCAGCGGCTTGCTGCTGTTTGCCCTCGGCAGCTTCATCGCGGCGCTGGCGCCGGATATTTACTGGACCATCTTTGGCCGCGCCGTGCAAGGTTCGGGCGCGATCTCCGCCGCCGTCACGGCGCTGGCGGCCGATCTCACGCGCGACCAGCATCGCACCAAGGTCATGGCGCTGATAGGCTCCAGCATCGGTTTAATGTTCGCGGTGTCGCTGGTCGCGGCGCCGGCGTTAGATGCGGTGATCGGCTTGCATGGCATATTTGTGCTGACGGGCCTGCTCTCTCTGGCGGGTATTCTGGTTGTGAAGTACGTGGTGCCGGCCCCGCCCGCACCCGTGCGCGCCGAGCGCGCTTCGATAGGCTTCATGGAGGTACTGCTGGAGCCGCAACTGCTGCGCCTCAATTTCGGCATCCTCGCCCTGCATTTCATCCAGATGGCCATGTTCATGGTCTTGCCAGCCGCGATAGTCTCGGTTGGCGATCTTCCGGTGAGCGGCCACTGGAAAGTCTATCTGCCGGTGGTGGTGGCGAGCTTTTTCCTGATGCTGCCGCCGATTTTTTACGGTGAGCGGCGCGGCCGCATGAAAACGGTGTTCATAGGCTCGGTCGCCATATTGTTGGCGACACAGGTGGGCTTTTACTTCGGTCTCGACCACTTCGTCGCTTTGGTGGCCACGCTGCTGGCCTTCTTCGTCGCCTTCAACATTCTCGAAGCCAGTCTGCCTTCCATGATTTCGCGCATTGCGCCGCCGCAGGCCAAGGGCATGGCCCTGGGTATCTACAACACCACGCAATCCTTGGGTTTGTTCATGGGCGGCGCGCTGGGCGGCGTGTTGGCGCAGCACTTCGGCCCAGCGGCGATTTTCATCGTAGGCGCCACGCTGGCATTGATCTGGTTGGCCATCGCCGTTACGATGCAGGCGCCGCCGGTTGTGGCGCAACGTGAATTCTTTATTGAGCCGCATCTCGATATCGAAACGGTGCGCGTGCAGTTGGCCGGCTTGCCCGGCGTGCGTGAAGCGCGCGTGGAAGCAGAACAGCGCAAAGCTTATTTGAAGGTTAATCTAAACAGTTGGGACGAACGGCGCGTGCGCCAGTTATTGGGGGAGGGGGTCTGAATGGCATCAGTCAATAAAGTCATCGTCGTCGGCAATCTGGGCAAGGATCCGGAAACGCGTTATGCCCCGAGTGGCGACGCCATCACCAACATCACCGTCGCCACTACCGACACCTGGAAAGATAAAGCCACGGGTGAAAAGAAGGAAGCGACCGAGTGGCATCGCGTGGCCTTTTTCGGCAAGCTCGCCGAGATCGCCGGCCAGTATTTGAAGAAGGGCTCGCAGGTCTACATCGAAGGCAAACTGCGCACGCGCAAGTGGCAAGACAAAGAGGGCCTGGACCGCTACACCACGGAAATCATCGCCGACGTGATGCAGATGCTCGGTAGCCGCCAGGGTTCAGGCGAAGCGCCGACGCGCGAACGTGATGCTGCCCCCGCATCGGCCGCCGCCAGCGCCAGCAGTGCCGCCAAGAAGCCGGCGCCCGCCTCCGGCTTCAACGACATGGACGACGATATTCCGTTTTAGGCTGCACCTATAGGCCAAACGTAAAAAGCCCGGACAGGCTCAACGCCTGTCCGGGCTTTTTGTACTTGTAGGGTTTGTAGGGTGGGCAGCTTTGCTGCCCACCCGTTCCGTCGCTCGACCATCGCTCGCGCGTGGGCAGCGAAGCTGCCCA
>JAYUNL010000148.1:0-3073 GCA_043761745.1 Rhodocyclaceae bacterium | reverse complement strand
ACAGGGCCTACAGGGGCGACTCCCACACGGCAGTCGGATGAAGCATCTTGACAATATCCTTGAGAGGCGTTGGGGCATCAGAACATTCTCATGCCGGGCCCGGAAGCTGCACCCGATTTCGCGGCCGGCGGCTGGCGGTCTTCGACGATCAACTTATCGCCCTCCTTGAGCTCGCCGCCGATCACTTCGGTGTTGCGATTGTCGGTGATGCCGACTGCGACGCGCACCGCCTTGGGCTGGCCGTTGTCGAGTACGTACACAGTCCCCATCGGCGCCTCGCCTTCGATCTTGTTCTTGCCCTTGCCGCTTCCTTTGCCACCCTCGTCCTTGCGCCCCTCACTACGCCCCTCACCTCGCCCATCACCTCGCCCATCAGCGCGCGGCTGCTCCGGGCGCGGTGCGGCCTCGGCGGGCCGGAAGCGCAGCGCGGCGTTTGGCAGCATCAGCACATTCTTGCGTGTGGCAACCATGATATTCACATAAGCGGTCATGCCTGGCATGAGTATCTGCTCCGGGTTGTCGACGGCGACCACGACGTTATAAGTCACCACATTTTGCAAGGTGGTCGGATTGAGCCGCACCTGGCGCACTACGCCGTGAAAACTGCGATTCGGGAAAGCATCGACGCGGAAAATAACCGGCTGGCCAACGCGGATAGCACCCACATCCGCTTCGGCGTAACTGGAATCGATCTGCATCTTGCTCAAGTCCTGCGCAATCTTGAACAACGTCGGGGTCTGGAAGCTGGCCGCGACGGTCTGGCCGATATCCACCTCGCGCGAAACCACCACGCCGGATACCGGTGAGCGGATCACCGAGTAGCTCAGGTTGGTTTTGTCTTTCTCCACCTGGGCCTGCGTCAACGCGACCTGGGCGCGCGACGCCTCCAGCGCCTGCACGCTGGTATCGAGTTCCTGCTTGGAAACATATTCCTGCTTGAAGAGAGAGCGCATGCGCGCCTCGTTGGCTTCAGCTAACTTGCGCTGGGAACGCGCGTTTTGCAAACTGGCTTCGCTCTGCTTGGCTTGCGCGTTATAAAGTGCCGGGTCGAGTTCCAGCAGCACTTGGCCTTCTTTGACGTGATCGTTGAAGTCGGCGTACCACTTCTTCACCGTGCCCGAAACTTGGGTGCCGACATTGACCAGCACCACCGGATTCAGCGCACCGTTGGCCGAAGCCATTTGCGTCAAATCGCCGCGCTCCACAGCCTGCGTGCGGTAACGCAACTCCGCATCCGGCGTGCGCATTTTCACCCACACAAAATAGCCGGCGACGCAGAGGATCAAGACGCCCGCCAATGCGCCGTATTTATTCAGCAGAAATTTACGTGGATTCATTTTTGTGTGGCTTCCATCGATGTTTCAAGCAGGCTGAAATCCAGTTGTCCTATGGCCTGGCCCAGCGCGACGCGGGCGATGCGCCAGTTATACAGCGCCAGAATATTTTGTTGGCGGGCGCTGGCCAAGGCGCTTTGCGCGTTGAGCAGATCGAGTATGCCGCCCACGCCGGCGTTGTAGCGGCCGAGCGCGACCTTGGACGATTGCTCGGCGTTGGCGAGCAGGTCAGCGGCGGCGCGCACCGTTTGGCTGGATGTCTGAAGCGCATAGTAGGCACTCCAGACATCCAGCGCGACCTGCTGCGAGAGCCGCTCGCGCTGGGCCTCGCGGGCCACAAGCTGGGCCTCGGCCGCGCGGATGCGATAGGTGGTGTTGAAGCCCGTGAACAAAGGAATGCTGACCGACACGCCAACCGTGGTGCCCTGCGTGGAATCGACGCCACTGACGCGGTTGTAATTGTGATCCGCAAACAACGAGAAGCTCGGCAAGCCGCTGGCGCGCGCGGAATCGATATTGGCGCGCGCCGCCTGCACTTGCGCTTCGCCGGCCGCGAGATCCGGGCGCAGATGCTTGGCATCGGCAATCAGGTCATCGACATTGCGCTCGAAACGCGCATCGGGAGCGGCCTCCGGTGGCGGCGCGATGGCGACAGGCTGATTGGCATCCATGCCCATGGCGCTGACCAGCGTGCCTTCGGCTGTTTTGGCTTCGCCCTCGGAACGAATGCGCGTCAGTGTCGCCTGCGACGCCGCTGTCTGCGCCTGAAGTTTGTCAGCCGGCGTCGCGGCGCCCACCTGATAGCGCGCATCGGCGGCCTTGAAGCTTTCCAGACTGGCGCGCTCAGCTTCGCGCGTCGCGACCACCAGCGCCTGCGCCGCATACCTACGGAAATAGGCTTGCACTGTCGCCAAGAAGACTGACTGCAACGTCGCGTCCTGCGTGGCATTGGCGGCCAGCATCACCTGACGCGCCGATTCGTTGGCCGCTTCGCGCCCGCCGAAGTCGAAGAGCAAATAGGTCAGCGACAGGGTGGCGGAGGTTTGGTTGGAGCTGGCATCGCCGCTCAATGCGCGGCTGACACCGCCCTGATTGTGGCTGCGACTGCTCGACGCGTTGAGGTTGAGACTGGGTAGAAAAGCGCTACGCGCCTGGCCCGCCAGCGCCGCTTGATAGCGCGCATTGGCCCAGGCTTCGCGCGTCTGCGGGTTGTTGCACAAGGCGCGATCAACGACATCTGGCAGGGCAAGAGGCACACCAGGCACACTAGGCGCAACAGTCGCCGGCATCGCGGCATCCGTGCAGGCGTGGGGGCTGAGCGGACGCGCCACGCTCTCGCCGGCGCTACCAGCGGATGAGGCAGCGGTATTGAAGGGATCGCCATCGCCCAAGCCGGCGATGACCAGCGATGGCAAACAAGCCAAGGCTATGCACAACACAATACTCACATGCCTTGCTCGCAAGGGCGAGCCGGTCGTTTTCATTTTTACGCAGGAGCACACGAATGTCGGTGGCAAAGCATAGCATCGGGCAAAAAGCTTGTCCGCCGGCCATTGTTACGAAATGTGTCTCAATGCCTGCGGCATGGCTTGATGGGCTGCGGTAGACTTATTCCAATTTCAATTTAACCGTGCCATTTCGTAGGTGCGCCCCGTTGACAATCTTCGATGGAGACACCCGGACGGTGTGCAGGACAGGCGTAAGGCGTAGGATGGGTGGAGGTCGGCGTAGTTTGCCGA
>JAYUNL010000147.1:0-6575 GCA_043761745.1 Rhodocyclaceae bacterium | reverse complement strand
TTTCATGATGCGGGAACAGCACCCCGCCTCATGAAAGTCAGCCCCTTTCAAACGCCCGCCCCCCTTCGCCCCCCTCGCGGGGGGTTCCTGATTGGCTCGCTACGCTCGATATCACGCGGCGCTCCGATGGGTGTATTTCACGCTAACCAGGTGCTCACAACTCCCGAACGACCCGCACCGTGTCGTAGTCATCACGGCCACGTTGGCTGGTGAAGCCTAGCTGGTGTGCAAACTTAAGCATTTTGCTGGCCAACACCATCCCTTCCATGGCTTTGAGGCCATTTGCCCGCGCGGCGTCCATGAGCGCAGCCATCAGCATGCCGGCGACGCCGCTGCCCTGCCAGACGTCATCCACCACGATGGCGAACTCGCAACCCTGATCGTCCACATTGGACACATAACGTGCCACGCCAATCTCGATCTCCTTGCCATCGCGCACCACAGTCGCCACGAAAGCCATATGCTTTTCGTAGTCGATGGCGGTGAAGTATTCGAGCTTGCGCGGACTCAACTCGCGTATCAGCTCCATGAAGCGACAGTAGCGCGAGTCCTCGGAGAGGCCACGCACGAAGTCCTGCTCCATGGGCGCATCCTCGCGGCAGATGGGTCGTATGCTGACTGCCGTGCCGTCGAAGAGATGGCGCGTGTGGATGAGGTGTGCAGGATACTCGGCCATGGTGTAGTGGTGCTTGCCGCGCAGTTGGCGCGCGTTACCGTGATCATACGCAAGGAGGTCACCGGTAAAGAGAAACGCCCCCAGAAAAATCTACTTGGGGGCGTTCTCAGTCATGCGCGACGCCAACTCAGAACTCGTATTCCAACTGCATTCTGAAGGTATGGTCAGACGCGGCGTTAGTCACACCGAACAGCCAGGCTGCGTTGTATTGCAGCTTCTGACGGCCGCCAATTGCAATCTTGCCGAAAACGGCCGGACCCATGCGTTGGTATTGTTCGTTGTGCGGGGCCCAGTCGTTCCACTTGCCCATCTCGCCGAATCCCTGCACACCGAATTCAAACTCGGGATGCCAGCGATATTTCGCCTGCCACTGGTAACCAATTTCCGTTTTGTGCAGCTCATCCTCATGCGCTTCATCGCCATGCCACTTGCGCTCGAAGAACGGGTTGGCATTGAGCTGCAGCTTGCCGAACTCCGTCTGAAAGAGCGGGCCGATTTTGAACTCGTAAGGGTCGCCGCTCTTATGAGTGATTTCGATCTCGGTGATAAGCCCGATATCGACTGGATATTTGCCGGTCTCGGTGAGCTGAAACTTGTTTTCCCACTCGAAAGCGTCGAAGAAAACGCCATCGCCGCCTTCCTTGGCGTACTTCAGATACGCCCGGTGAACCACCAATCATTCACGCCGTAGCCAAAGCCGATGCTGGCCGCTTGCTGGCGAGGTTCATTGGATTTGCTAGCCGATCCGTATTTGAAATCGATCTCGCGCTCGCCGTTTTCAACCTTGGGTATATAGACATAATCCGCCGGGCCGGCCAGGGCCGTGCCGCAAAACATTGCGCTCAAACAAACCATCAGACTGCTGCGTTTCATGAAGCTACCTTTCTCTTAGCGTTATGCATTGTATTGGCCCACTTCATTCCCAACGCGATAGCGCACAAGACGGTGACATAAAACACCATCTGCATGCCAGCGGGCTGGTCCTCATAGCCGATGAGGCTGTGGAGCAAAATGCCTGGCACCGATTTTTCCGACAAGACACCCGAGCTGTCCCACAGCGGCGCCGCAAGGCTAGGAATAATGTCGGCCTGGATCAAAAAGCGCGCTGCCTGCGAGGCCATACCGGCGGCAAGCAGCAGCACGAGTACTGAAGTCGCCGTGAAGAACCAGCGCAACGGCACGCGCAGCAAGCCGGCGTAAAGTGCGTAGCCCACTGCGGCACCGGCCGCAAGACCGATGGCGCCAGCCATCAGCATGGTGCTCGCGCTATTGGCGTCCGAGGTGGCAATGCCATAGAGGAACAAAACCGTTTCCGAACCTTCGCGCAACACCGCCAGGCCGATCACCACCAGCAGGATGGAACATTCGCGCGTGCCATCGCGAATCTCGCCGCCCACCGATTTGGCCGAAGCGGCGAGCTGCGCGCCGTGGGTAGTCATCCAGATGTTGTGCCAGGCGAGCATGACGACCGCAACGCCCAGCACCGTCGCGTTGAATAGCTCCTGGCCCATGCCGCTCGCCAGCGAAGCAATGCTCTCGGTGGAAAAGGCCACCAGCGCCGAGCCGAGCAAACCTAAGACAATGCCGCCCACCAGCCAGCGATTGCGGCCGGCGATGCCGCGCGTCGCAGCAGCGACAATGCCGATCAGGATGGCAGCTTCCAGAACTTCTCTAAATACGATAATGACAGTGCCGAACATGGCCGACTCCCTTCTCTACTTGGCGACGATCGCACCCTGCGCCGTTTTCTGGTTGAACTCGCCGACGAAGGGATAGCGACCTTCTTGCAGCGGCCCGATATAGATAGTGGCGGTACTGTTGCCGGGAATGACCTTTTCGCGATTGAGTTCATGGCTTTCGAACTCTTCCGGCGTGCTGTCCTGGTTTTGCACCTTCAGCTTGATTTTCTTACCCGCTGGCACGGCCAGCTCGGCCGGCTGGAAGCGGCGGTCCTTGATGACCAGGGCGAACGCCGTGTCATCCGCAAACGCCGGCGACACCGCCAAGAGGACGGCGCATAGTGCAATGAGGAAAGAAACAAGACGGGCGTTAATCATATTGGCCTCCAGTTAAGATGGCCAAATGATAATGGTTATCGTTTGTGATTGCAAACTGTTTTTAACTGGGGTAAGGCCCGTTGCCAAAGGCGATGTTGAAAGGGGCTTTGGTCATGAGGCCAAAGCCCCTCCTCATTGTTGTTCAACCTATATTACTGGCCGCTATCGCAGGTCTTCATACCAATCAGCGTATAGGCCGGGCAGAAACGGAAGATGCCCGTGGCAAGCGGTACCACGCCTATCCAGCCCCAAATGCCGATCATGCCAGCCAGCGTGGCACCGATCAGCGCCAAACCCACAACGATACGAAGAATACGGTCAACGCCGCCGACGTTTGCGTTCATGTCAAACCTCCTCGTGGTTGAAATCGGTTCAGGAACCCTCTTTGACGCCACACCCACGCAGAATGCGTTCCATCAGGCACCAGCCGGTGAAGCCACTTTGCAGCAGATTGGCTCCAACGAAGGCAGTAAAGGCCAGCCACCACTGGCTGACGAAGAGAGGACTACCGGGCATGCCCAGCGCCAGCGCCAACAAGATAAAACTGCCGGCGATGACGCGTACGAGTTTCCATGAGGTCATGATGTTGCTCCTTGCTGAGAATGTTTGCTTGAATACGCCATGTAATACAACAGCGGGATCACCACCAGGGTGAGCAGGGTGGAGACGAAAATACCGAAGATCAGCGAGATGGCCAGCCCGTTGAATATCGGGTCATCGAGAATGAATAGTGAGCCAATCATGGCTGCCAACCCCGTCAGCACAATCGGCTGAGCGCGCGTGATCGCCGAGCGCACGACGGCCTCGCGGAAAGGCACGCCAGCCGCCACTTCCAGCTCAATGAAATCCACCAATAGAATGGAATTGCGCACGATGATGCCGGCCAGTGCGATCATGCCGATCATGCTGGTCGCGGTGTAGGGCGCGCCGAGCAAGGCGTGGCCGGGCATCACGCCGACGATGGTGAGTGGGATCGGCGCCATGATGATGAGCGGCGTGAGATAAGAGCCGAACTGCGCCACCACCAAGAGATAGATCATGACCAGCCCCACAGCGTAAGCGGCGCCCATGTCGCGGAAGGTTTCGTAAGTGACCTGCCATTCGCCATCCCACTTCAACGCGAAATCGCGGTAAGCCTCGGCTGGCTGCTGCGTAAAATACTCGACGATATGCCCACCGCCTGGCGTCTTGATCTGCGCGATGGCCTCACGCATGCCGAACATACCGTAGAGTGGGCTGTCTATCTTCCCGGCCATATCACCCACCACATAAGTCACCGGCAAGCCGTCCTTGTGATAAAGCGGCTGCTCGCGTGCGCTGTCTTGCGCTGCATTACTCACCGTCACCAATTCCGCCAGCGGCACCAAATTGCCCTGGGCGTTTTTCACGCGCAGGCGCAACAAGGTGTCTAGGCTGCCTTGGTCCACATCCGGCAGACGCAAAGTCGCCGCCGTGGGGTATTTGCTGGCGTCATGCAGATACGTCACTGCCTCGCCAGCGAGGCCAGCGCGCAGCGTGGCGACAATCTCGGACTGAGACACACCCAGCAACGAAGCCTTGCGCTGATCCACGATGAGCGTTTTCTTTTCTGCAACGGCGATGGCGCTTTCATCCACATCCACCACACCCGCTGTCTGCTCGAAAACAGCGCGCACCGCATGCGACACATTGCGGCGACCCGGCTCGTCCGGCCCATAGATCTCCGCCACGATGGGTGAGAGCACGGGCGGGCCTGGCGGCACTTCGATGACTTTCACGTTGGCGCCACGCTGGCGGCCGATCTCCTGCAAGGCCGGGCGCAATCGCGTAGCGATGGCATGGCTTTGTTCGCTGCGCTGATGCGCGTTGACCAGATTCACTTGCAGGTCGCCCACTTCGCCGCCGCTGCGCAGGTAGTACTGCCGCAGCAGGCCGTTGAAGTTGATGGGCGCGGCGGTGCCGGCATAAGCCTGATAGTCGGTCACCTCTGGCACGGTGGACAGATAGCCACCCAGCTCGCGCAGCACGGCAGCAGTTTTTTCCACCGGCGTGCCGGCGGGCATGTCGACCACTACCTGGAATTCTGATTTGTTGTCGAAGGGAAGCATTTTCAGACGCACCAGGCCGACCACCGGCAATGCCAGCGCCAGCACAATCAACACCAACACGCCCAAGCCCAACCAGCGCCGGTTACGTGCGCCCCGCGCCGGGTGCAGGAAAGGCGCGAAAACCCGCTCGAACAGTGGCCCGATGCGCCGCGCCATGCCATCGCCCCCCTGCCCAGTCGGCGCATGGTGCAGCTTGCCCAACCACAAGCGCGCCAACCAGGGCGTCACCACGAAGGCGACGACCAAGGACAACAGCATGCCCATGCTGGCATTGATGGGGATGGGGCTCATATAGGGGCCCATCAACCCGCTCACAAAAGCCATGGGTAGCAGCGCTGCGATCACCGTAAGTGTCGCGAGGATGGTCGGGCCGCCGACTTCATCCACCGCACCGGGAATAATGTCGGCGAGACTTTTTTCCGGCGCGAGCTGACGGTGGCGATGGATATTCTCAACGACGACAATCGCATCATCCACCAGAATACCGATGGAAAATATCAGCGCGAAGAGTGACACGCGGTTCAGCGTAAAACCCCAGGCCCAGGAGGCGAAAAGTGTCACGGTAAGAGTGAGGATGACCGCAGTGCCGACGATGGCTGCTTCGCGCCGGCCCAGCGCGAAATACACCAGCGCCACCACCGATGCCGTGGCGAACAGCAATTTGTGTATCAGCCGCTGCGCCTTGTCGTTGGCGGTTTCGCCGTAATTTCGCGTGACGCTGACTTCGACATTGGTCGGGATGACGACATTCTTTAATGCATCAACCCGCCGAACCAGCGCGGATGCGACCTCCACGGCGTTCTGGCCGGGTTTCTTGGTGATGGCCAGCGTCACGGCAGAATACTCGCCTCGCGTTTTTTCCTCGCCCGCTACGCCATGCCAGACGTAGCGTGCCGGCGTGGGCGGCCCGTCGCGGACTTCAGCCACGTCCTTGAGCGCAATGGGCTTGCCCTCCTTCACGCCGACGATGACCTCGCCGACAGCTAGTGCGTCGGCGAGGAAAGGGCCGGCTTCAATGGCGATGCTGCGGTTGCCGGCAATCAGTTCGCCCGAGGGCATACCCAGGTTGGCGCCCTGCAAAGCGCGGCGTAACTCAGCAACGCTGAGATTGGCGGCCGCCAAACGCGCGGCATCGAGCTCGACATTCACCGCGCGACCCGGGCCACCAATTGTAGTCACCTCGCGCGTACCTTTGACGCGCTTCAGGTCGGCCTCCAGGCTATGCGCGATGCGCTCCAATTCGATAGCGCCGAGGGACGTATCTTTAGACGCCTCCTTGGACCAAAGCGTCAACGTCACGATCGGCACATCATCAATGCCCTTGGGTTTGATGATGGGCTCCAGTGTGCCGAGGTTGGCGGGCAACCAGTCACGATTGCTCTGCACCGTGTCGTAGAGCCGCACCAGCGCTTCTGTGCGCGGCACGCCGACTTCGAACTGCACGGTGATGATGGCCAACCCCGGCCGCGATACCGACATCACATGCTCCACATCGGCAATCTGGCTCAGTACCTGCTCGGCAGGAATCGCCACCATCTGCTCGACATCGCGAGCGGACGCGCCTGGGAAGGGAATCAGCACGTTGGCCATGGTGACGTTGATCTGCGGCTCTTCCTCGCGCGGCGTCACCAGCACTGCAAACAAGCCGAGCAGCAGCGCCACCAGCGCGATCAAGGGCGTCAGTTGCGAGTGCAGGAAGAACTTTGCGAGGCGACCGGCGATGCCCATGGTCTGTGTATCCTTAATGTGCGGCAT
>JAYUNL010000146.1:0-1647 GCA_043761745.1 Rhodocyclaceae bacterium | reverse complement strand
CCCGCCAACTGGAAAGACGGAGACGACGTCGTCATCGTGGCAAGCATTCAGGATCCGGCCGAACTGGCGCAGCGCTTTCCCAAAGGATTCAACGCGATTCGCCCCTATTTGCGCATGACGCCGCAGCCTAATCGATAAGCGTCAATGCTGCTTGGTTAAGCGGCTTTCAACCACCTGTAGACGCGACCCCGGTCGCGCGTCCCAGCCAACAAGCGCGACCAGGTTCGCGCCTGCAAACAGATAAACAGCATTGTCGCTAGCCCTTGCATAGCGTTCTGCCGCGTTCGCCTTTCGGGTAACCCCCGAACCACGTGCAGCCATTCCACAGCAAAATCGCAGGATTGGATTCGGTACGTAGAAAAAATGCAAAGCGACCCGTTGCAGACGCTGGAAAAACCCATCACCAGCCGCCGCTCGTTTCTGAGAGCAACGACGCTCATCGGTGGTGTCGTGGTCGGTGCGGCGCCGATGGTCAGCGTGGCGAGTTCGCCCGTCACACTGCGCCTGCAATCGACCTGGCCAGCGAAGGATATTTTTCACGAGTACGCGCTCGACTTCGCAAAAAAAGTGAACGACATATCGGGCGGACGGCTCAAGATTGGCGTGCTGCCGACCGGCGCTGTGGTCAAACCGTTCGATCTGATTGATGCGGTGTCCAAAGGCACACTCGATGGTGGCCACGGCGTGCTGGCGTATTGGTACAGCAAGAATTCCGCACTGGCGCTATGGGGCTCAGGCCCTGCGTTTGGCATGGATGCCAACATGCTGCTGGCCTGGCATCACTACGGGGGCGGCAAAGCGCTTCTCGAAGAAATTTACCGAACGATGAACCTGCAGGTGACGTCGTTTCTGTACGGCCCGATGCCGACGCAGCCGCTCGGCTGGTTCAAAAAACCGATTACCAAAGTGGAGGACTTCAAGGGGCTGCGTTATCGCACCGTGGGTCTGTCGCTTGATTTGTTTGCCGCGATGGGCGCGACCGTGAATGCACTGCCCGGCGCGGAGATTGTCGCCGCGATGGATCGCGGTCTGATCGATGCGGCGGAGTTCAACAACGCCTCCTCGGATCGTGCGCTTGGTTTCGCGGATGTGGCCAAGGTTTGCATGCTGCAATCGTTCCACCAGTGTTCGGAAACGTTTGAACTGATCTTTAACCAGACGCGATTTAACGCGCTGCCGGTTGACCTTAAATCAGTGATCAGCAATGCGGTGCAGGCGGCGTCTGCCGAGATGAGCTGGAAGGCGATTGATCGCTATTCTCAGGACTACATCGAATTGCAAAAAAGCGGCGTGAAGTTCCACAAGACGCCGGACGAAATATTGCAAGCGCAGCTTCAACTGTGGAGCGAAATCACACGCAAAAAATCGGCCGATAACCCGCTGTTCAAGCGCGTGCTGGAATCGATGGAGGCCTTCGCGATGCGCGCTTGTCGCTGGCAAAACGATACTAATGTTGATTACAAGATGGCGTTTAACCACGCGACTGGGAAGAAGGCGTAGTGATGAAATGATGGGGCGCGTATTTACGTAAAACGCGCCCTGCACCCATCGCGGCTAAAGCTACGTAGGGCGGGCACTGCCCGCCTCGTGAATCATTTTGAGCGGAGCGATCAAACGTAGGCGCTTCGCGACGAGCACACGGCGGGC
>JAYUNL010000145.1:0-2268 GCA_043761745.1 Rhodocyclaceae bacterium | reverse complement strand
ACCCTGGTGACGACGCTGCTGTGCCCGAAGGACACCGACAAGGCCGCTCTGAAATCGCTTTATCGCAGCCGCTGGCATGTAGAGCTCGATCTACGCAACATCAAAACCACCTTGGGCATGCAACAGCTGAGCTGCCAGACGCCCACGATGGCGATCAAGGAAATCTGGGTCTACCTGCTCGCCTACAATCTCATTCGTCTGATGATGGCTCAAGCCGCCTCGCTCGCCGATCGACTGCCGCGCCAGCTCAGCTTCAAGCACACGGTGCAGATCTGGATCGCATGGACTGAACATAGCCTGCGTTTCGACGACGACAAGCTCCACGACTTGTTTGTCCTCATCGCCCAACAGCGCGTCGGCCAGCGTCCCGGACGTATCGAGCCGCGCGCCCTCAAGGCACGACCTTCGCTCTATCCGCTACTCACCAAACCGCGCGCCACGGCCCGAGCGCACATACGTAAACATGGCCACCCGACAAAGCTTAAGTAAGTGCCATTCGAGCCTGGCCCCTTTCTGATCTACGCATAAGAATCCGACGGAGTTGGTGATCAATCCGCGGGCGTGTGCCCTCAACCTCACAGACGGTCACGACTTTCGGAACTGTGGCAAAATGCGGCGATCGAAGGAACGCGTGACAAGACGGTCTGGAGTGAGCGAACAATTTGAGGCGTGGCCGCGGGAAATGGATGGACAATTCCGGTTGCACTTTCTTGCCGGAATCATCCAGGTGAGCCTGGTAGTCGATGCTTAGCGGCACATCGAAAGCGACGCGCCGGGAGTGGATTGGACTTTCGGTGCTCGCCCTGCCGTGCCTGGTTTACACCATCGATATCACGGCGCTTGACGTAGCACTTCCCACGATTAGCGCTGCGCTGCAGCCTTCGAGCGCCCAACTCCTGTGGCTGGTTGACATCTACGGATTTATGTTGGGCGCCTTTCTGATCACGATGGGCACGTTAGGCGATCGGATCGGGCGCCGCAAACTCTTGCTGCTGGGAGCGGTTAGTTTCATCATGATTTCGTGCGCCGCCTCAATGTCAACGAGTCTGAACCAGTTGATCGTCATGCGGGCGCTCCTGGGCATCGCGGCCGCAACACTTGCGCCGTCAACCATGGCGCTCCTTCGCAACATGTTTCATGACGACGCGGAGAGGCAGTTTGCCATCGGCGTATGGGTCGCCAGCATTTCAGTCGGCGGGGTGCTGGGAGCGTTGGTGGGCGGGCTCTTATTGCAGTTCTTTTCGTGGAATTCCGTATTTCTTATCCCGGTTCCCCCGATGATTCTGCTTGTGATCCTGGGACCGCGCTTCTTGCCGGAGTATCGGGATGCGAACGCCGGGCGCCTGGATTTGCCCAGTGTGGTGATGTCACTTGCGTGTTTGCTACCGGCAATCCAGGGGCTGAAGCTGATTGCCGCGAATGGCTTTGGCGTTTGGCCGTTAGCGATGGCCGCCGCCGGACTTGTGGCCGGCATGGGATTCTTACGGCGGCAAGGACAGCTGGCGTATCCGATGGTGGACCTCTCGCTGTTCCGTCAACCGAAATTCACGTCTGCAATCACGGCCTATGGGTTGTCGTGTTTTGCGATGTTCGGTCTGTATGTGCTGATCGCACAATACCTGCAACTCGTGATGGCCCTGTCACCCTGGGAAGCGGGACTGGCGACGGCGCCTTGCGCGCTCGCCTCCGCCGTCGGATCGCTGGCGGCGCCAGGACTGGCGAGCCGCTTTCAGACGCGATCGGTTCTGATGGGAGGACTGATCACAGCAATTGTGGGCATGCTGCTGCTCGCTGCCGGTGTCGGCCGTTTTGGTCTGGCCGGACTGGTGGCGAGTACCGTGCTATTCAGCTTGGGACTGGCTTCGGTTTTTACCACGGCATACGAGATGATTGTCACCTCCACCCCGCCCGAGCGTTCCGGCGCGGCAGCCGCGATCGCGGAAACAGTTTCCGAGCTTAGCGGCGCCATAGGCATTGCGTTGCTTGGCAGTTTAAGCACAGCGATCTATCGCCATCTCCTCTTCGCGTCGCTGCCGGAGGGTTTGCCTCCAGCCGCGGCGGCGAAGGCGGGGGCCACGATTGGCGGCGCCAGCGCTACTGCCGCAGCCCTGCCGGCCCTGGTCGGCGAACCGCTCTTCGCGTCCGCCCGCGCGGCGTTTTCGACAGCACTGCAATTTGCGTCCGTAGCTGCCGCGGTTGCGATTGCGGCTGCATGCTGGATCGCGATCCGGGTGTGGCGAGGCCGTTAGTCAGTGTCTCGACCGCCAG
>JAYUNL010000144.1:0-17080 GCA_043761745.1 Rhodocyclaceae bacterium | reverse complement strand
AACGCAACTTTGCCGGAGAAGTATTCTGGGCAGGTGGCTATTTCGTATCGACAGTTGGGCTAGATGAGGAAATGGTTCGGGCATACATTCGAAACCAAGCGCAGGAAGATGAGCGTTACGACCAAATGAAATTAGGGCTGTAGCCGCCTTAAGGCGGCTCATGGGTTACCCAAGCCTTTGAGGCGCCCTAGCAATAAACCTCCGGCTTTGCCGGAGGTCACTTAATTCTATTTGCGTTTTAACCGGACACTATTGATAGTTGATATCTTCGCGGACGCATAACCTGCCTTCACGAAGTGTGCTTCTCAAACCACAATTCCAGCATCATGAGTATCCAGACCATCGTGCCATAGTAGCCGGCATGGGTTTGCATGTGGTCGCTGAGCAGGCTGTCGATGAAATCCGGGCGCACGATGTTGCGCGACCGCAGGCGTTGCAGCGAATCGCCGGCCAGTTCGCGCAGGGCCGGGTGGTTTTGCAGCCAGTCTCCCACCGGCAGACCGAAGCCGTGCTTTTGCTTGTTGATGATTTCGTTGGGTAGAAAGCCGCGTAGCGCTTCCTTGAAGAAGTAGCGAAGTTTCGTACCCTTGAGCTTGAGGTGGGGTGGCAGGGTCGCCGAGAATTCGACGACCGACTCATGTAACAGAGGGAAGGCGACGTCCACTCCCGCCAGTTCGCACATGCGTGTCACCTTGGGCAGGTCGTTGTCGGCCAGGGTGAACTTCAGGTCGACGGCGAGCATGTGGTTGATCAGACTCTGGGCTTGTGCCGAATTATAAGTTTCACCTATGAGTGCGAGAGGGTTCCCCGGATCGATGGAGGCCAGGAAATCCGCCGTGAATACATTGGCGGCGCCGAGTCGTTCCAGCAGGTTGTAGGCTTCGTAGCGCGCGGGCATCGGCAATGTAGCCTGTTCGATATAACTGCGCGCCTTGCGGATCAGCGACAGACGATTGGCACCGGGCAAGCCATAGACGATTTTCTCGATCACTCGGCGGCGCAGCGCAGGCGGAATCTTGTGATAGAGGGACAGCTGATACTGTTTCGCGTAGCGCGCGTTGCCGCCGAACAGTTCATCCCCGCCGTCGCCGCCGAGGAGACGCGATATGCCATCCGCCTTGGCCATTTTGGCGCAGAAATAGGTGGGGATGGCCGAGGCGTTGCCGAAAGGCTGGTCATACACGTCGGCAATGGCGGGTATGGCTTCAACGACGTCATCAGGCGTGACGTAGTATTCATGATGTTCTGTCTTGAAATGACGCGAGGCGAGACGGGCATATTCCATCTCGTCGAAACCGGCGGCATCAAAGCCGATGGAATAGGTCCGTGCGCCCTTACCGTACTGCAGGCTTAGCAGGCCGGCGACCGTGGAGCTGTCGGTGCCGCCGCTCAGGAAAGCGCCGCATTGCTCGTAATTCGTTGTCGTAGCGACCCCCTCGCGCAGGGAGAGCATGAAGTGCTCCTTATAGTGACGGACGTCTCCCTGCCGACCTTCCGAGAACGCCATTGTCCAGTAGGGCTGGGTCGTGATCCGGCCCTGTTTGAAATGCAGATAGTGGCCCGGCTGAAGGCGCTTCTGGCCGTGGAAAATGGTTGCCGGGCCAGGCACCATGTGAAAATAAACATAGTTGTAAATGCCTTGGCTATCCACCTCGCGCCGCACCTCAGGGTGGGCGGAAAGGGCGTCTGCGGTGGAGCCGAAGATCAGGCTCTCTCCGTTGTGCTGATAGGTCATATTGCGTATGCCGATATGGTCAATGGCCAGCAGGGCTTCCTGGTTGTCCCGATCAATCAGCGCCAGCGAGAAGTCGCCTTTGATCGCGCTGAGGGCGTCGCTGCCGCGCTTGCGGTAGGCACTTAAAAAAGCGCGGCAGACGGCGTTGATGTCGGTAAACCGCGTATTCGACTCTTCCCAGCGCGGATGGCCGAACAGTGCCAGTTGCAGGCCGCCTTCCTCGATGATGCGGCTGGTCTTGTCGTTCCCCGCCGCTGCCATGCTTGCCGATGCGTTGGCGCGCTTAGACAGGCGAGTGCCGTCGAAGCGGCAGAGCGGGTTGCCCATGCGTTGCAGTACTTCATCAGCTTGCTCGACGTGGCCGCCGATCCATCCACACAATCCTGTCATTGCGTTTTTTCTTTCTTGCTTGGTTTTAGTTTCGCTCTGAGCGCGCGTAGCGTCGGCTTGACGTTGAGATACCACAGCGCCGCCAGCCTACCGCGCGCTGAAGGACTGTAGGCGTCGAGGCGATACAGCGGCTCCGACACTTCGGTCCAGTGCTTCTTGTAGGGATTGTCGCCGGGGCCCATGAGATAGCGTTGCAGTCCACGTCCGAACAACTGCTCGAGTAAATGGCGGTTGAGGTGCGAGCCGGGCGAAATGTCATCCAAGCCCTCCACCACATCGGCACGCAGGGCGTGCACCTTTCCGTTGAAAACAAGCTGGTACTCCATGGCGATGGGTTTGCCGTCGAGCGACAACAGCCATAGCGATAACCAGCCTTGCGCCAGCGCATGTTCGGAGATTCGGCGGAAGAAGGCCTGGGGACCGGGACTGTCGAGAGAATTGCCCGTGCTACGCTTCCAGCTCGCGGCCGAGATGGCGATAGCTGTTTCGAGTGCAGACGATGCGTTGGCCGCCGAGCCGTCCTTGGGCTCCAGCCATTCGATACAAACGTCTCCGGCTTTTTTCAGGCGGTTGGCAGTCAGATTGTTGGCTTTTTTCAGCCGACGGCTGCGCGTCGAATAATAATCGTCCCAGCTTGTTTCGAGCGCGACATAGGGATTGCCGCCGAGGCTGTTTGTATGTTGAGCGATACCACGGTCGCGCAAGGCGCGCGCCAGTTCTTTTAGGGCCAGAGAGTGCTCCGGCAAGTAGGAAAGCCGCAGGACATCCCACTCGCGATGGCTTTCCGTCAGTTCCACGGCCAATGCTTCCGACACCACATTTTCCTCAGAGGCGGCGGCGATCATGTCGCAGGCCTGGTTGTCAGGGACGCTGAGAAATTCGAGTGTCCTGCGTGACATTGCGCCGGCGCGTTCGAGATGCGCAATCATTGGGCAGACACCGATGAGATGCGTGCCACGATAAACACAGAGTATATGCAGGCGCGTTGCCGCATCTTGCTTGCGCCATTGCCATACGGCATCCGACCATTCGTGTCGCAGGAACACAGACCGTTCCATCGCGAGCGCATTCCAGGCGTCGCGCAGGCCCATAAAGTGGGCGTAGTCGTGCACCTGAACAACGGCAATCGCGCCGGAATTACGACCCGACACCTTGGTCACTCCGGGATGAATGTTGCGTGGCGAATGATAGTAACCAGCGTCATAATTTGCCGCATGCAACACTCATTGCTTGCCATCGTTTTTTCCTGTCTCAACGTCGACTGGCTTGGTTGGTGCGGGCTCTGAGGGTCTTGTCGCTTGATCACTCGGGTTGGCTTCTGCGGGCTGCGATTTGGAGACTTCGGCTGGCAGCGACGGTTGTTCCGTTGTCTTGATCTCGATTGGTTTCCAGGCGCCGGCCGCGACCAACTTGTTTTGTAACCCCGGCGGCAGGCCCTGGCTGGACGCGTAAGCATGTTGTGCATGCTCATTGGCTAGAACGAATTGCTTTTGTACGATGTAGGCGAGGCCGAGGTTGTAGTGTGCATTGACCGAATCGGGATCGATTTCCAATGATTTTTTGTAGCTTGCGATGGCATCGTCAAGCTTGCCAAGCTTTTGTTGATGTAGTCCTTTGAGCAGGTATGTGCCCGCATTATTGGGGTTCATCCGGAGGGCTTTGTCAAAATAGGCCTCGGCGTTGCACTGTGGGGCCCGGTAGACCTGACAGAGCTCTGCCATGAGCAGCAAGGCGCGGGGATGGTTAGGGAAGTAACGCAGTATGAAATCAAAATCTTGCCACGCCGCGCCGTATCTTTTGTTCTTGAACTGATCAAGGCCAGGTTGTATATGGTATTGCTCGACGTTATGTAGCAACTGGGCCACTGTAGTATCCAGTTTCGCCGCGTAGTAGTCGTTCTGCGTCTGTGCAGCGACATTGCCTGCAAGCAGCATGAAAAGGAAGATGTACAGTAGTCGAATGTGCATGATGGATGTATTTGCCTCCGAATATTATGGAATAGCAGGCACAGCCCGCGTATTTGGCTGGTCCGCAGGGCGAATAAGCGCAAATGCTATCATAGGGCCGGCCATCCAACCGCGAACAAATTCATAGCTTAAGGCGAAGGGACATTTCTCTTGCAAGGTCTGAAGCACGCACTTTTTGTGGTATTCCACTATCCGCCGGAGGCTAGCAGTAGTGGCGTGTTGAGGACTCTAAAGTACAGCCGTTATCTTCAGGATTACGGTTGGCGCGTAACAGTAGTGACGCCCGCGACGGATGCATTCGAGGTGACCGATTCCGCGCTTGAAGCGCAGATTTCGCCCTCGGTGCGTGTGGTACGCACCCGCTTCCTGAACACCAAGCGCCATTTGTCGTGGCGAGGCGCCTACCCCTCTCTCCTGGCGTTGCCTGACCGCTGGATAGGTTGGTGGCCATGGGCGGTTGCCGCGGGAAAGCGCGTGTTGGCCGAAGATCCGTTTGATGTCATTTATTCCACCAGCCCCCATGCTACGGCGCACCTGATTGCGTGGCGACTCGCAAACATTTCTCGCAAGCCCTGGGTGACCGATTTTCGTGATCCCTGGTTCGAGGATATCCCCGAGCCGGGCGACCGTAGCGGGCCTTTGTATCATCGTTTGAATCGAGCGCTCGAAGGTCGCGTCATCCAACGCTGCAATCACGCGGTGGCCAGCACGACTCACTTGCGCGATGTGTTGCGTAGCCGATATCCGCAGGAGACGAACAAGATATCGGCGATTCTCAACGGTTACGACGAGGCCGATTTTTCGGCGTTGCCCGCAGCAAAGTCCGAACCCAACGCGCGCATGACCATAGTCCATGCGGGCAATATTAATGCCGAGTTTCGCGATCCCCGGCCGCTGTTCCGCGCCATGCGGCGCGCGGCGGATGCCGGCGCGCTTGATCCCTCTCGCGTTTGCCTGCGATTCATCGGCGGCGGCGCATTCGGCGAATCCGAGGAGGTCGTGAGGGCGCTTGCTGCGACGGGTTTGGCGAGCTGCGTGGAGTTCTTGCCCCGCGTGCCCTACGAGCAATCCCTGATCGAATTGTCGCAAGCCGACATGTTGCTGCTATTGCAGGCGTCGGAGGATACGATCGGGTTGGTTCCGGCTAAGCTGTATGAGTACCTGCGGGCGCAGAAGCCGGTGCTGTCGATGGTACTGCCGGGCGCGACGACGGACGTGCTCGACACGACTGGTGGGGGCTGGGCAGTCGCGCCGGGGGACGAGGCGGCGCTTACTGCGGTGGTGGCGAATGCTTATCGCGCTTGGCTAGATGGCACGCTCTCGGCGCAGCGGGCGGACATGAAGGTATTGCAACGTTTCGACCGAAAACTGCTCACCGGCGATCTGGCGGCATTGTTCGATCAGTTGGCGGTTCCGCCGCGCAGCTGATCGAATCGCCTGATCGGCGGTCAAGACGCAACCTATGCCAGCAAGTCCATACCTGAATTGGCGAGCCGGGCTGGTGCTTTTGCTGATGGTGCTTGAGTCGGCTGGGGCGGCGACGATACAAGCCACACCACAAAACTATTTGAGCCGCATCGCGCCTCTCAAACCTGGCGATACATTGCTGCTTGCGCCTGGTGTCTATCGACAGGGATTGCCGTTGCACGGGCTTCAGGGCGAGGCAGGCAATCCCATCGTCATTTCTGGCGGTAATGACACCTTGAATGGCACGATTTTCCTGGGGCGTCTCGGCGCCAATACCGTGAGCATCAAGAACTCGGCGTACCTGGTTGTTCGATCGCTGGTGCTGGACGGTGCAGGCCTGCCGGTGGATGCGGTGAAAGCCGAGGGTACGTCGCAGTTTGCCCACCACATAACGCTTGAGCGTTTAACCATCATCAACCATGGCCGTGATCAACAGATCGCCGGTATTTCGACTAAATGTCCCGCCTGGAGCTGGGTGATCCGGGCTAACCTTATTCAAGGCGCTGGGACAGGTATCTATCTGGGCAATTCGGATGGTAGTGCGCCATTCATTGGCGGCCTCATCGAAAAGAATCTGATTGTGAACTCCATAGGCTACGACCTGCAGATCAAGCACCAGTTGTCGCGGCCAAACGAAATTGGCATGCCTGTCGAAACGATGCAGACGGTAATTCGCCACAATGTTTTCAGCAAGGCCGATGGCGGATCGTCAGGCCAAATGGCGCGGCCAAACGTGCTGCTAGGGCATTTTCCCTTGAGCGGCGCCGGGATGGAGGATAGCTATGCCGTCTATGGGAATTTTTTTTATGAAAACCCGAACGAGGCTTTGTTGCAGGCCGAGGGCAATGTCGCTATTCATGACAATATCTTTTTTAGCTCTCAGGGCGACGCGGTGCGCATTGTGCCGCACAAGAGTTTGCCTCAACGCATTGAGGTGGAACATAACACCGTAGTCGCCAAGGAATCAGGCATTGTGATTTCGGGAGCAGACAGTCGCTTTTTCCAAAGGGTTAGCTTGAATGCGGTGTTCGCAGCGCGGCCGATTCTTGGCGGGATGCAAAACGATAACGTCACTGGCACATTTTCCGTGGCGGGACAATATTTGCATGCACCTTTCGCGGCGGCGGGCCGGATGGATTTTTCGCCGCGTGCGGATTCCTTGCACATGAAGCAAAGGGATGCTGGTGGTGTGCCAACGCTGCATACCGATTTCTTCGGTCGCCAATTCCAGGAGTCCGCGGCTGGCGCAGTCGCGGCTGGGCAGGCTGCGCCGTGGCATCTTGGTTTGGCGATCCAGCCGGATAAGCCGTAATTTTTGAGTTTCATCAAACAGGAGGCATCCCATGAAAAACTTGCTCATCGTTCTGCGATACGCGGCGGTGTGTCTGGTGCTTGTCGTTTGCGCATCGACTCAGCCTTGTCTGGCGCAAATCGCGCGACTCAATGACGCTGGTCCAAGCTGCGAGTATTTCGATGTTGCTGCCAAGCTGGCTTGGCAGCACAAGCGGGGTGACTGGCGGGACGCCAAGAATGTCGAGCAAGGTGCGGTCCCGTTTGCCGAGACGCTGGTGCAGGATACGGACAAAAGCCGCATGGTGTCCTGGGATGTAACGAGTCTGGCCCAAGCCTGGATCGATGAGATTTTCCCCAATGACGGCATCCTTATACGGTCGGTGCCGGGCAAGGCAGGCGGTGTCATCGATTTCCACAGTCGCGAAGCGGATGAGATCAAACTGAGACCCACACTGATGCTGACGTTTGTCGATGGCAAGCATGATTTCGCGTTTCCCTCGGCCGACAGTTTTCTCTCTTGCTCTTCGGTGCAGGTCATGGGTGACCGGAAGGTTCTCAAAGCCGGCCCAGACGAAAACCTTGTTATGCGATTTGAGTTGCCGCCGCAGGTTAAGGGACGCAAGCTGGCGAAGGCGGCTCTTCAATTTGTTACCACCAATATCCAATACGGCGATTCCATGCTCGGCGTGTATCGGCTTGATCCGCCCGGTTCAGAAAAGCCAGGCCAGCCGCAGATGGGGCTGGCCGCCGCCTATCCCAACGACCAGGGTATCGACAAGCACCCGGATGTGGTGATGGCCACGGGTTTCGAGAAGTGGAACTGGCAATCGGATTGGAGCAGCACGGGCAAGAGCAAGACTTACGACGTTGTGTCGCGCGATGACGGACTGAGTTTCGCACCGCTGCAGGGGAAGGCATTGCGCGTTGTCATCCCGCACAACAGCACCACTGGACTGGACATGCGCTACCAATTTAAGGACAAACAGGGACGCGAACCGGAGGAGATTTATTTTCGTTATTACCTGAGATTCGCGGATGACTGGCACCCGACGGTGGACGGCGGCAAACTTCCAGGAATCGCCGGTACCTACGACACGAGCAAAACCGGAGGGGGTTGGGGTGGAGAAAGATCGGATGGCACCAACGGCTGGTCTATGCGCGGCAGTTTCCTGCGCGAAAGTGACCAGAACAGCTCCTTTCATGATTACGTCGCGATAGGCACCTACGCTTATCACGTCGACATGCAGGACTTTTATGGCGAGATATGGCCTTGGTCGAAGGCGGGCTTGGGCTATCTAAAGCGCAACCGTTGGTATTGCATTGAGCAATACGTGAAGATGAACACCATCGGGCGCAAGGATGGCGTGCTGCGTGTCTGGGTGGATGGCATGCCTGCGTTCGAGAAAACGGACCTCCGCTACAGGACGATCGATTCTCTGAAAATCGAAAAAATCTGGATGAATGTCTATCACGGCGGCACCAAGCCACCGGGGCGCGACCTGCATCTTTACATCGATAACGTGGTCATCGCGCGGCGCTATATCGGGCCGATGGCGGTGCGCTGATTCAGGCTGTTGCGGAGATTCAGGAAGAAGGGGTTAGTCCCAGACGGCCGGACCGTCCTCGACGCTAAAAACTTGGATCATGCGCTTTTCGTGTTCGGCGATGAGATCGAAGGCCATGGCTTGGTTGCCTGCCAGCAGCGCCGTGTGCAGTCTTTCGAAGTGATCCATATAGCTGGCCCAGTCCACGATAGTCAGGGCGCTGGTGAGTTGGCGGCGGAACAGTTCCGCGTACAGCTTTTCATCCAGGTAGGTGAGATAGCTGTTGTTGGCGGCGTCGCGCAGCGTCTGGGCGTAATTCCCGCTGACATATTGGAATTGCTGGTAATCGCGCATTTGCGCCGCTTGACGCATGCCCTCCATAGTGGTCTCAAGTTGGGCGCGGAAATGGGGGGCTTGTAACTTGTGTACCGCCAGACTCACGGCGATGCGCAGCATGCCGCCCAGGATGGGTGCCAGCTCGACGAAATCGGATTTGCTCAAGCGGCGTACCCGCGCGCCTTTTTGCGGCACCAGCTCGACGACGCCGTCGCCGGCAAGGATGCGCAGCGCATCGCGTACGGGGCCGCGCTTGAGGCCGTACTCAGTGGCAAGATCGCTTTCGATGAGCCGCTGTCCCGGCGCATAGCGTCCTGAACGAATACCTTCCTTGATACGGCTGACCGTCAAATCCACAGGCGATGAATCACCTGTGGTATCGACCGGGACAGGCTTGCCGCGCCGTGTCGAATGAGGGGGCTTGTCCATAGGGGAGGGCGTCACGTTGTTGTTGAGCATTGCGATATCTTTCAAGACTCGCGCGCCTGGTCCATTGGCCAAATGGCGTCTGTTTATCTCGCTTGCAGCATCCACAGACGCGCGAGGTCCGCCGCGCCATCGGTGCCGGCCACCGTTTTCAAGACGGCATGGGCTTTAGCCTTGTTGCCCGCTTGCAAGTAGGCCAGCCCCAGATGAAGCTTGGCGTCTTCGGGCCGGCGCAGGCCGTCCTTGGCAATGCCTTTTTCGATCAGAGCAATGCCTTTGTCGTATTTACCGTTTGTGACATAAGCATAGCCCACGTTGATCAAGGCCGTGCCATCGGCGGCCTGCGCTTCATTCTGCGCCAAAGTTTTTTGTTCTTCCTGCGCTTGCTTGGTGGCTAGGTCGAGCAGGCGTTTGTGACGGGCAGCTTCTTCGCCCGTGCCGAGCGCCTTGCGCGCGAAGCCTTCGTCGACAATCTTCTTCGCTTCCGCAGGCAAACCCGCTTGCAAGGCCAACTGAGTCATCTCCATGTAGTCGGCGGTGCTCTGTACATTGTCCGTGGCGCGCTTGAGACGGTACACATCCAATAGCAACTGGCCGGCAAAGCCAGGCCTTCGGGATATGCGACCGATCGCATTTGCCCAGTGTTCCTTCTTTGGGTAGTAGGCGATCAGGCGATTCAGCGCGT
This sequence comes from Rhodocyclaceae bacterium, assembly GCA_043761745.1. Taxonomy (GTDB): domain Bacteria; phylum Pseudomonadota; class Gammaproteobacteria; order Burkholderiales; family Rhodocyclaceae; genus Desulfobacillus. The sequence goes on along the minus strand of JAYUNL010000144.1, from coordinate 7,237 downwards.
CCGAGTAGCCGTTGTAATCCTTGACCTTGAGATAGCAGTTGCCCAAAAGCTGGAGTTGATCTTCTGAAGGTGTGCGCCCGCCGCTTTCGGCTGCTGCGACTTCGGCTTTCAATTCCTTGATGACGCCACTACAGTCGCCGGCGAGGTATTGTGATTGGGCGAGCAGCGTGCGCACCTGTGGGTTGGCGCCGCCTTCCCTGACATAGCGTTGCGCCCAGGTGGCGGTCTTGCCGTAATCCTTGGCGCGGTAATAGGCGCCGACGATGGCTTCGATGATCTTCAGTTGCTCGGCGCCGCTGACACGCCCGGAGGACACGACGGCTTCGTAGGCATGTGCTGCGGTTATGTTGTCACCGAGGCCCGCTGCGGCAGTGCCGCGCATGCTCTCGATAACGTAGTTCTCGTGAGCTGTTTTACCGCCTATCGCATCGACCTCATGCAACTTTGCCAGCGCCTCTTTGTACTTGCGCGCTTTGATCAGCTCCTGCGTCGCTTGCAACGGTTTGCCGAGCTCGTTGCGCACCGCTTCCTGAGCGTACGCCGGCTGACCGCCCCATCCCAATGACCACTCACCTTGTGGGTCGGAAGCCAAGCCTGTCAAAGCCAGGGTTAGACCGAGACAGACCATTTTATTGCGCATCATCGCTACATTTCCTCTTGCTGAAAAAATTGCCGGGGACTAGACGCTAGGCCCGGCAACAAAATATTACTGCACAAATTGTTCCGCGCCCACCAAGCCCATCTTAACCACGCCGATACGCTGTGCCGAGGCCATGACCATGGCGACCGACTTGTAAGTGACCAGCTTGTTCGGGCGCAAATGCACTTCTGGCTGATCGGGCAGGTCGACGATCTGCGTTTTAAAGCGCGTCTCCAAGGTCTTGGCGTCAATCGCTTCACCATCCCAGGTAATCGTGCCATCGAAGTCTATGTCGATTTTGACGATTACCGGCGGCTTCTCCACGGGCGGCGGGGTGCCCACAGGCATATTGAGTTTGACGGCATGTGTCTGGATCGGAATAGTGATAATCAGCATGATGAGCAGCACCAACATCACGTCGATCAACGGCGTCGTGTTGATGTCGACCATCACCTCCGGATCACCCGAGCTGCCTGTACCTACGTTCATTCCCATGTGGTTTCCTTTGGCGGCTAGTTGCGTGCCGGCGGCTCGGTGATGAAGCCGATCTTGACGATGCTGGCGCGCTGGCAAGCCACCACTATCTTGCCGATAGCTTCATAGCGGGCGTCCTGATCGCCACGGATATGCACCTCTGGCTGAGGCACCATGACCGCCACCTTCTTGAGGCGATTGAGCAGATCCTCGTTGTCGCGGAGGTAGGTCTGGTTCCAGAAGACTTCGCCATCGCGATTGACGGAAATCAGCACGTTCTCCGGTTTGGTTTCCGTCGGAACGTTGGTTTCCTTCGGCAGTTCCACCGGCACCGTATGCCTGACGACTGGAATCGTGATCAGGAAGATGATCAGCAGCACCAACATCACGTCGACCAGCGGCGTGGTGTTGATGGCCGATATCTCTTCGTCCTCGGTCGCCCCGTCGCCGGGGCCGACGTTCATGGCCATGATCAGCGCGCCTTGCCGTTGCCGCTGATCAGCACGGCATGCACGTCGGCGCCGAAGGCGCGGACCTGTTCCATTGCCACCTTGTTACGGCGTACCAGCCAGTTGTAACCGAGCACGGCAGGCACGGCGACAGCCAGACCGATGGCGGTCATGATGAGCGCTTCACCGACCGGGCCTGCCACCTTGTCGATGGAGGCTTGACCGGCGATACCGATGGCCGTCAGTGCGTGATAAATGCCCCATACCGTACCGAACAGGCCGACGAAGGGCGCGGTGGAGCCAACAGTGGCGAGGAAGGCCAAGCCGTCCTGCATGCGGTTTTGCACATTTTCCACAGCGCGCTGCACTTGCATCGCCACCCAGGTATTGAGGTCGATCTGCTTGACCATGGTGGTTTCGTGGTGCTTGCTGGCGTCCAGGGCGGATTCGGCGATGAAGCGGAAGGCATTGCCTTCGTTCAGGCTGTGCACGCCTTCCTTGACCGAACCAGCGGTCCAGAAGGTGGCCTTCGCAGCCCTGGCCTGCCGGAACATCTTGGCCTGCTCAAAAAGTTTGACGAAGATGATGTACCAGCTACCCATCGACATGATGACCAAAATGATCAGCGTGCCGCGAGCGACGAAGTCGCCGCCCTTCCACAGCGCATCCAGGCCATAGGGGTTATCGACCTTTTCGGTTGCCGCCGGCGGAGGCGGCGCAATTGGGTCGGTGGCCGGTGCATTAGGGGCCGGGGCGGCAGTCGCCGAGGGCGCAGTGGCCGTTTCGTCGGCCGCATGAACCACGGCGCTGGTCGCGAATACGCCTGCAAGCGATATGCCGGCGATTATCAAAGCCGCAAAAAATGACGGCAAACGTTTGCTGATAGACATGCTCTCTCCTTTGGATAACAGTTGCTTTTCTAAAATTAATTAAGACGCCAAACGTATCTGAACGGTTGCCAAGTGGCATGAGGAACGCCATCGATCGTCGCCGGCTTGAAGTGGCAGAGGGTCAACGCATCCTTCGCAGCGCGATCCAACCGCTCATGGCCGCTGCCCTGCTGGACCTTGCTCTCCCGCACGCGGCCATCCACGTCAACCAGCATCATTAGCGTGGTGGAGCCTTCCTCGTCGCGTTTTACGGAAAGCGGGGGATACTCAGGCATCGAACAGGCGTGTTTCGGGTCAATAACGGCAGCCGTCATCGTCGGCGGCACCGGTTGTAGCGACGTCTGCGGCGGTGGCGTTTTGGCCGGCGCAGCAGTGATGGTGGGACCTGTCGCTACCAGGTTGGCGATAACCAGGTCCGGCATAGGCACAAACGGTGGCGGGGGTGGCGGCTTAATATTTGTCTGCGGTGGTGGCTCGGGTGGCGGCGGTTTTTTGATGTCTTCGATGATCTTGGTCACGAACGGTTGTTTGGCAATCTCTATGACGTTCTTGCCCAGCCCGGTGAGGAGCGCATACACAATAACGATGTGCATGGCGACAACCATGGAGATACCTACGAGATGCCTCGACGGGCTTCTCTGTTGCTGTGCAAAATCCATACATTTCCTCCTGTCCATAACGCTTGGCGGCATTAGTGTTGCCTGCCAAGCGACGCTTTATTCGCTTTAATTGTTGTTATTGTATTGTGGTCGGGCCGCTTTGCCGATTGTTTTAAGGCAATTGCGCTGCTCGTCGTCCACAAATTTTAATTTATACAACGGATTGCAGATACGCCTTCTTGAATCCGGGCAGTCAATTATCCCTACAGCCTTCGCCTCCCTAGGCTGTAGGTTGCTGGGCACCACTACGGAATTGCATGTCGGAAGTATCAGGATTGTGGAATGGATTGCCGATGCGCCGCGAAAGTGCCGGGCCTCGGGCTGAATAGGGCTTAAATCCATCAAAAACAAACCACAAAACTTGCCTGCAAGCCCGCTAGTTTGTCCTGACTTTGAACCCGATGTCAAGCAGTCTGTGTGAGCTGGCCTGAAAAAACTGGCCAGGGGTATAAGTGGTGGATCGCTCCGATATGATGACGAATGCAAGGAGCGAACATGGCTGGGAAAAGAAGGAATCACGGAGCAACGTTCAAGGCGAAGGTGGCACTGGCGGCGATCAAAGGCGACAAGACGCTGGTGGAATTGTCGGCGCAGTTTCAGGTGCATCAAAGCCAGATACTGGCTTGGAAGCAGCAGTTACAGGAGCGTGCGGAAGACGTCTTTGCGCGTGGGGAAAGAAAGGCGGAACCGGGGCCGAGCATCAAGGACATGCAAGCCAAAATGGGACAACTGGCGCTGGAGAACGATTTTTTGTCCGTCGCGCTCGGTCGCATCGGCGATGCGAGCGCAAAGAAATGATTGACGCCACGGATGAATTGTCGATCGTGCGGCAATGCAAGATTCTGGGGCTATCGAGATCAGGCGTGTATTACCGACCGACTGAGCCATCCGAAGCCAAACTGACATTGATGCGGCGGATCGACGAACTGCATATGCGATTTCCCTTCTACGGCAGCCGCAAGCTGAAAGTTCTACTGCGCCAGGAAGGCTTCGATGTCGGCCGGCGGCGGATTCAAACGTTGATGCGAGAGATGGGCATTGAGGCGCTCTACTGCAAGCCAAATCTGTCCAAGCCGAACAAGAAGCACAAGGTATGGCCGTATCTGCTGCGCACCCTCGTCATTGACCGCCCCCAACAAGTCTGGTGCGCCGATATCACTTACATTCCGCTGGCCAAGGGGTTCGCCTACCTGGTCGCGATCATGGACTGGCACTCACGCAAGGTGCTGTCGTGGCGCTTGTCCAATACGATGGAAGCAGACTTTTGCGTCGAGGCGTTGCAAGAGGCATTACAGCGGCATGGACAACCGGAAATCTTCAACACCAACCAGGGCAGTCAATTCACCAGCGAGGACTTCACGAAAGACCTTATCGACGCGAAGATCCAAATCAGCATGGACGGCAAGGGCCGCTGGATGGACAACGTCTTCATCGAGCGCCTGTGGCGCAGTCTCAAGTACGAGGAGATTTATCTGAAGGCTTACGAATCGATCCCGGAGGCAAAACAGCAGCTCGGGAATTACTTCACAACGTACAATCGATCCCGGCCCCACCAAGCATTGGCAGACAAGACGCCGGATGAGGTGTTTTATGGCATGCAAGCTTTACCGCTCGCGGCCTGAACACGGCTTATCCACCGACGGCCGCCCGCCAGCGTTAGATGCGCGCTGGCGTCCGTCCGTGGATAAGCCTGCAACCGCGGTTCACCACTTAAGAACCTCAGATTCCTGTCCAGGGAACCGGAGCCACCTCAGTCCTCAATCGTCTCATCGACGCACACGCCGAACTGGCCCTCGCCGAGCGCGATGCGGGCGCTGACAGGCTGGCCCGGCTCAAGCGCGGCGTCACTGCAATTCTCCTCGCGGAAGCGCAGCGATATGGCTGTAGACTGGCTACAGAAGCCATTCTACAGGTTTTTTACGGCGACATAAGTCTGAACGCGCAGGGCCTCGACGCCTGGCTCGAGGCCGGCACCTAGTGCGCCGATGTATTCCATAGGAATATCAGCCGGTGTTGCACCGCCGCCATCCCCCTCTGAAAAAATCGAAAATTTTCTCTCGCAATCATTGACAAATTGTTCTGGCATCAGCATGCTTCGGCCATTCTTGCTAGAGATAGCAGGAGGATTCGAGGTGTATCGGTGAAATCACTTTCAGGAGGTGAAGATGGCCACAGCCAAGAAAAGCATTACCAAGAAACCCGCCGCTAAAAAACCTGCCGTCAAAAAACCGGCAGTCAAAAAAGCAGCTCCCGCAAAGAAGCCGGTAGCAAAGAAGCCGGTCGCAAAGAAAGCAGCCCCCGCAAAGAAAGCAGCGCCCGCCAAAAAGCCGGCTGCTGCCAAGAAGCCCGCGGTCAAGAAGGTAGCCGCTCCCAAAAAGCCGGCTGTCAAACGTAAACCCAATCCCGCCTTCATGAAGCCCATGACCCCGAGCGCAGTGCTGGCCGCCGTAGTGGGCGCCCAGCCGATTCCGCGCACGGAAGTCACCAAGAAGGTGTGGGACTACATCAAAAAGTTCAAGCTCCAGGACTCGGTCAACCGTCGCATGATCAATGGCGACGAAAAGCTCAAAGCCATCTTCGGTGGCAAGGCCCAGGTTTCCATGTTTGAGATGACCAAGCTGGTCAACAAGCACCTGAAGTAATCTGGAATCTCGGTTCCTTTAAAAGCCCTCCCCGATTGGGGAGGGCTTTTTTATTTGTGCGCCCGGCAGGGCGCACTCACTTGGAGGTGGAAGTCCTCTACTCACCCGGCAAGGGGAAGAGTTAGCCGAACGGCAAGGGTGTTCTGGGTGACTGGAAATCTGGAGGAAGCTGAAGGCAAAGCGCTGGCCTGACGAACAGGAAGCGGACACGAGGCGGCACGGTGGGGTAAGCAGGCAAATATCTGTAAAGCCCGAAACTTGCACGGAACGCCGTGACGTAAATCCGACAGGCATAAGCGTGAAAGTGGGTGCGCAATACCCGGGGAGATCTGCAAGGGTGCCGAGGGAAACCTCTGTGCTACCGACATCGAGAGGTGCCGGGATGCCCGTGCAGAAGTCAGCGGAGGCCATAGTAGGCGTCAGCACGAGCCGAAGGGCCGGACATGGGAAGCCGCAAGTAGGCGGCGGGAACACACGGACAGATGATGAAGGCAGACGAGTCGCGGCAAGTGACTACCCAGACTGAGGAACCGGCGCGGATCGCTGGGGGGACTGTCGTGGGTGCCGAGTCTGACGTGACGACCCGCAGGCGGACGAAAGCGGAGTATGAGCGGGAAAGCGGGCTGCTGGACGTCGTGTGCGAACGCGACAACCTGTGGCGTGCTTATGATCGAGTGGTCAAGAACAAAGGTGCTGCTGGCGTCGATGGCATCGGTATTGCCGAATTCAAAGACCATCTCAAGCAACACTGGCCAGCGATCAAGGCCAAACTACTGGCGGGGAGCTACATCCCTTCGCCGGTACGTCGGGTGGATATCCCCAAGCCGCAAGGCGGGGTCAGGACACTCGGCATCCCGACGCTGACGGATCGGTTGATCCAGCAAGCGTTGCATCAGGTGCTATCGCCGATCTTCGAGGCCGGATTCTCCGAATCGAGCTACGGCTTTCGACCGGGGAGGAACGCCCATCAGGCGGTCAAGGCAGCCAAGCAGTACGTTGCCCAAGGCCGGCGGATTGTGGTCGATATGGACCTGGAGAAATTCTTTGACCGGGTCAATCACGATCTCCTGATTTCGATCCTCTCGAAACAGATCGACGACGGGCGGGTACTTCGCCTCATCCGCCGGTATCTGGAAGCAGGCATGATGGCCGAGGGGATCGTCTCTCCAAGGATGGAAGGCACGCCGCAAGGCGGGCCACTCAGTCCGCTGCTGTCGAACATTCTGCTGACGGAACGGGATCGGGAACTGGAACGCCGGGGCCACGCCTTCTGCCGCTACGCTGACGACTGCAACCTCTACGTCAAAAGCCAAACGGCAGGAGAGCGGATCATGGCGAGCATCAGCCGGTTTCTGGCGGACACGCTCAAACTCACGGTCAATAGGGCCAAGAGCGCGGTGGCGCGGCCGTGGCAGAGGAAGTTTCTGGGCTACAGCCTCACTTGGCACAAAACCCCGAAACTGAAGATTGCGCCGACCAGCCT
>JAYUNL010000143.1:0-16331 GCA_043761745.1 Rhodocyclaceae bacterium | reverse complement strand
AGGCTGGTCGGCGCAATCTTCAGTTTCGGGGTTTTGTGCCAAGTGAGGCTGTAGCCCAGAAACTTCCTCTGCCACGGCCGCGCCACCGCGCTCTTGGCCGTATTGACCGTGAGTTTGAGCGTGTCCTGTTGGCGCTGACGCCGTTTTGACCCAAGTTGCTGATTTTGACTGACCCATCGCCAACAGCCAAAACTCCGCTTAAGCCAATCGATTGCTGGGCATGCGAGTGGTGCAATGGATTTCGGCAACGTAGGTCAAAACGGCGTCAGCGCCAACACGCCATGAGCGCACTCAGAGAGATTGAAGCTGACCCGGTGCGGCATTTGTCCAGTGTGTTCTGTTATCACGGCAAACCGCTAATTGACTACGGCGATGCGTGGTACAGGGCACTCGCAAGGGCTCGCATAACGGGCTTCAAATGGCATGGATACGCCACACGTAACACGTGGCTGGCCATAGCAGGAGTGCCCGAGGATCGCAGGAAAGAGCTTTGTGGATGGTCAAAACGGCAAACGGTGGATCGATATACACACCTGAATGTTGAGCATCTGCGGGAGCATGCGAAGATAATTGACACACTTCTTGCACAGACGCCCGGAATTTCTGCCACACAGGGATCGGTAAGGTCTTGATTGGGCTGGTGCCGGCACCAAGAATCGAACTCGGGACCTTCTGATTACAAATCAGCTGCTCTACCAACTGAGCTATGCCGGCGCGGCGGCGATTATACCGTGCTGCCCATGCCGTGCCAGCCCACGCGATCCGGCTTGCGTCGCCAATGCGCTGGGGGCATACTGAAAAAAATCGTTTGAGGCTACTCTGCGATGGGTACTACGCAGCCCAACAAGCAAACACCGCTACGCGTACTGATCATTGAAGACTCCGAGGACGATGCGCTGCTCCTCGTGGGTTGTTTCAGACGCGCCGGCTATGCGCTCGACTATGAGCGCGTGGAATGTGCCGACGCCACGCGCAACGCGCTGCTTGCACATCCGTGGCATGCCGTGCTGTCCGATCATAGCATGCCCAACTTCAGCGCCAATGCGGCGCTGAAGTTGATGCAAGATGTCGGACTCGATCTGCCTTTCATCATCGTTTCTGGCGTGATCGAAGAAGAAACCGCCATTGCCGCGATGCGCGCCGGCGCCCATGATTACCTTTCCAAAGACCGGCTCGACCGGCTGGTTCCCGCCGTCGAGCGCGAAATGCGCGAAGCGAAAAACCGCGCCGAACGCCGCATCGCGCTGGACGCGGTTAAAGAAAGCGAGGCGCGTTTCCGCGCACTGGGCTCGAATATTCCCGGTATGGTTTTCCAACTGGTGCGACGCGAGGGTGGCGAGTTGCATTTCCTTTACGTCAGCGACGGCGCCACAGCCTTGCTAGGCGTGGCGCCGCAGGAACTCGCTGAAGCGCCGCAGCGATTCTTCGATACCATCGACGCCGAGGATCGCGCCTCGTTCGATAGCGCGATGGCCGCATCGACGCAAGAACTCTCGTTGGTAAACTGGGACGGTCGCATCCTCGCATCGCAGGGTGATGTGAAGTGGATCAATCTGCGCGCCGCGCCGCGCCGTGCCGATCACGACCAAATCCATTGGGAAGGCATTATCTCGAACATCACCCAAAGCAAAGTCATCGAGACCGAGCTGCGCGACTCGCGCACGCAATTGGCCGAGCTATCCTCGCACCTGGAGGCCGCCAAGGAAGAAGAGCGCGAGCGCATCGCGCGCGACATCCACGACGAACTGGGCGGCACGCTGGTCGCAATCAAGATTGAAACCTCGCTGCTGAGCTCCAAGCTGCCGGGCGATCCCTTGCAATTGCGCAAACGCGTCCGCGCCATCGAAGGCTTGATCGATGAAGCGATCAGCACCGCAGGCCGCGTCGCCCGCGAACTGCGGCCTGGCATACTGAAAGACTTCGGCCTGGCCGCCGCCATCGAGTGCCAGGCTGACGACTTCGCCCAGCGCACCGAGATCGTTTGCGACACCGAAGGCATCAGTCACGATGTTGACCATGACGAGAAAACCGCGCTCGCGCTGTTCCGCATTTTCCAGGAGACGCTCACCAATATCGCCAAACATGCCCAGGCGACGCGGGTGAACATCCGTCTTACCGACGAAAACGGCATCCTGCTGCTGGAAATCGCCGACAACGGCCACGGCATCTCGGCCGAAGACATGAACAAACCGAAATCCTTTGGCTTGCGCGGCATACGCGAGCGCATGATGGGCTTGGGCGGCTCGCTCGAAATCGCCCGCAACAAGCCGGCCGGTGCGCGCATCATCTTGCGCGCACCGATGACCGGCGCCCCCGTCACTCGGCTTGCTGCACCCGCTACTGATAACTTCTGAACGGAATAAGCCATGGCCTCCCCGATCCGAATTTTGATTGCCGACGACCACGCCATCGTGCGCCACGGTCTGCGACAAATCCTCTCCGACTCTGAAGACATGGTGGTCGCCGGCGAAGCCAACGGCGGCCTGCAAGCGCTGCAACTGGCCCGGGAAGGCACGTGGGACATCGTCCTGCTGGACGTCTCCATGCCCGACAAGAACGGCATCGACACGCTGAAGCAGTTGAAGAAGGAGTTCCCCAAACTCCCAGTGCTGATGCTTTCCATGCATCCCGAGGAACACTACGCCATACGCGCTTTGAAATCCGGCGCCTCCGGTTATCTCACCAAGCAGAGCGCGCCCGATCTTTTGGTGACCGCTATCCGCCAGGTTGCGGCCGGTAAGAAATACGTCAGCCCCTCACTCGCGGAGGAACTCGCCAACGCGATCGCGGACGACAGCGACAAGGCACCACACGAAAAACTCTCCGACCGCGAGTACCAAACGCTTTGTTTGATCGCCTCCGGTAAAACGCTAACGCAGATCGGCGAAGAACTGAAGTTAAGCGTCAAGACCATCAGTGTGTATCGCGCCCGCCTGCTGGAGAAAATGAAGCTCAAGAACAACGCGGAATTGACGCACTACGGCCTAAAGCACGGCTTGGTCGACTAAGCCAACGTGGGCAGCAAAGCTGCCCACCCTGCGCATTCTGTCCTCAAGGACGTCGCAGCACGGCCGTTAAATCTGGGTGAAAGAAACGTCCGCCCATGGCCGAAATCACCCAACCCTCCGAAATCGCCCGCGAAACCTTGCGTCGCCTTGCCGCGCAGCGCAAGCCGCCAACGCCGGATAACTATCGCGCGCTGTATCACGAAATCGCCGGCACCGCCGCCGGCGAAGGCTTTCCCGAGCGCTCGCTCAAAGCCCTGTCGGGCCGGCTGCCGCGCGCCACGCCCATCCAGTCGCGCTTCGCGCAGCAGTTCGAAACATCGGTCACCGCCAAGGACTGGAACGCACTCACCACCGCGTTGACCACCGTCCTCAAGGAATTCGAAAACGAGCCGCCCGCCTGGCGCACGCTCATCGGCGACTTGCTCATCCAGATAGAGCGGCGTCACGCCGGCATGACGCTGGGGAAAAAACGCGAAGCCATAGACCATATCCTCGAATCCGCGGGTGCCGATCCAAACACGCTGTTCGAGCGCATGAGCTCGCTGCTGCGCTCCTGGGCCAAAGGCCCAACAGGCGACGCTGCCGCGCTGACTGCCGATCTGCCCAGCGAACTTCCGCCCCCCGCGCATCCAACGAACACGCCTGCCGAAGCGGCCACCGCATCACGTGCCAGCGCCGTCTCGGCCGACGCGATGCCGGGCGATGAGTTGCGCGAATTGATCGCGCAACTGGTGGAAAGCTCCATGAGCCTGCTGCTGGTCGACACACCGGAGTTGGCCAACGAGGCCAGCGCCATCGCCGCCGATTTGCGCCGCGCCACCAATGTCGGTGGCTTTGCCGCCGTGGCCAAGCGCCTCAAGCAATTCAGCTATCGCCTGAATTTCGTCGCCGAAGATCAGGCTGAATTGAAGGCGGCGCTGCAAAAGTTGCTTCATCTCGTCATTGAAAACATCACCGAGCTGGTCGACGACGACAAATGGCTGCAAGGGCAGATATCGCTGGTGCTGGACCTCGTTGCGCAACCGCTCAACGTGCGTCAACTCGATGACGTCGAGCGTCGCCTGAAGGAAGTGATCTACAAGCAAGGCATGCTGAAGCGGAACCTCACCGAGGCGAAGGAGCGTCTTAAAACCATGCTCGTCGGCTTCGTCGATCACCTCGCCACCTTTTCCGAATCGACCAGCGATTATCACGACAAGATCGGGCGCTGCGCGCAGAAAATCGGCGCCGCCAACGACCTCGGCGAGCTCAACGACGTCATCGAAGAAGTCATGCGCGAGACGCGCATCATTCAGCTCAATGCCCAACGTTCGCGCGACAATCTGGGCAACTTGAAAGGCCGCGTCGACGAAGCCGAGCAGGAAGTCATGCGGCTGCAAAACGAACTGGCGCAAACCAGCGAAATAGTACGCCACGACCCGCTCACCGGCGCACTCAATCGCAAAGGCTTGGAAGAAGCTGTTGATCACGAGCTAGCGCGCGCCCGGCGGCGCAACGCGCCCATATGCATTGCCCTGCTGGATATCGACAACTTCAAGCAGATCAACGACCGCCACGGCCACCAGGCCGGCGACGATGCCCTGGTGCATCTCGCGCGCGTCATACGCGAAACACTGCGGCCTCACGACACGCTCGCCCGCTATGGCGGCGAGGAGTTCATCGTGCTATTGCCGGATACGGAACCGGACAATGCACTACAGGCGCTGGTACGCCTGCAACGCGAGCTGACCAAGAAATTCTTTATGGCCAACAACGAAAAGCTGCTGGTCACCTTCAGCGCCGGCGTCACCGACGTAAGAGCGGATGAAGGCCCCAAGACCACCATCGCCCGCGCCGACGCCGCCATGTATCAAGCCAAAAAAGCCGGCAAAAACCGCGTCGTCATAGCGAGCTAATCACCGCAATCGGCTGAACTCGAGGCAAAAGCGGGGCCTATTTCACGGATTACGCCCACGGGCCAGTTGTTACTTTGCGAGGGAGCGGAAAGCGGCTTACGCGGCGGCGTAAGTTTTCTTCTCGCTCACCTATAACGGAGCCGCAGCGCAATGCCCATACAAGCCGAGGATATGTCCCGTCAGTCCCGTCAAGCGCTCTGCCCGCTCTGCGCAAAAGCGGGGCTGCGCCCCCTCCTCGCCTGCCCCGCCTTTATCGGCGTGCCGACGAGCGGCATGTTCGGCACCAGCCCGGATAGCCCGGTGCGGCGACGCGATCTCGCCTTTGACTATTGCCCTGCCTGCGCCTGCGTCACGCAGCGCATCGATGCCGTGCGGGCTATCGACTACGCCGACGTCGCGCGCTCGACGGCGCGCCAGTTGCCGGATTACGCCAGACATCTCATTACGCGAATGCGACAGGAAAAACCCGACGGATTGGTCGTCGAGGTAGGCTGCAACGACGGCACTTTTCTGAGTGAACTGCGCAACGCGGGCTACACGCGGCGCCTCGGCATCGAACCCTCGGCATCGCTGGCCGCAGCCGCCCGCGCCGCCGGCCACGATGTGACCCAGGCGCCACTGGACGCGGACACCGCCTACGAATTCGTCGCACGACATGGCCTCGCAGACATCGTCGTCTGCCGTCACACACTAGAGCACGTGCCGCAGCCGCTCGGCTTTCTGGCGACCCTGCACAGCTTACTCGCACCCGAGGGGCTGGCTTGCATCGAAGTGCCCAGCCTCGCGCCGCTCATAGAACGCCTGCATATCGAGGAGTTGTGGGACGAACACCTGACCTATTTCCTGCCCCATAACCTCGCCGCCGCGCTCACCGGCTCAGGCTGTGGCGTAGAGAGCCTGGCGATCGAAGTGCATCGCGGCATGGAAAATCTGGTGGTGTGGGCGCGCAAGACCCAGGCCGCGACTTTGCTGTTACCGGAACACCAAGCCGCCGCGCTCTGCGCCAGCTTCGGCCAACGCTGGCGTGAAGCCAGCCAGCGCCTGCGCGACGCGGTAGCCGCCGCGCCGCGCCCGCGTGTGGCGATGGGTGCGTCGCATCCGCAAGCGAATTTCATCAACTTCTCTGGAATCGCTGATCTGGTTGATGCGACCATCGATGACGACGCCGCCAAGATGGGCCGCTATCTGCCGCTAATCGGCCACAGCATCCCCATTCATCCAACCAGCGCGCTGCCCCAGATCATCGAGGGCGGCACATTGCTGCTCACCGGCTTCGGCTATCCGCAATGGAGCGCGGCGGCGCAAGCCGCAGTACGCGGCGGCGCGAAAACCGTCATCGACGTCTCTGGATTGATCGCCGAGTTGAGTGCCGACTCGATCGTCACACCGGCATCCGGCGTGATCGACGACGATGCTCAGCGACGCCGTGCCCACGCGAGGTAAGCCATGTATTCGGAAAAACCCCTTTTGCACGCGCGTCAAAAAGCCCACCGGCCGGGCACGCTGCGCACCGTCGCGCTGGATGTGACCTCCAAATGCAATATGACCTGCAGCAAGTGCTATGCGGAAACCTTTGTCAACAAGCCGCCTCTGAGCCAAGGCCAGCTCAAGCAGGCGCTGCTGGAGTTTTACGAGCTGGGCGTGTTCCACTACGTCATGCAAGGCGGCGAGGCCGTGACCGACCCAGACCGCCTGGAATTCATTCTCAAACACTGCTTTCCCGATGAGACCTACATCAACGTCGTCAGCAACGGCTGGGGCATCACGCCGAAAAAAATCCAGTGGCTGAAAAGACTCAAGGTGGACAAAGTCGCCTTCAGTCTGGATTCCGGCATCGCGGCGGAGCATGACAGCGACCGCCTGCCCGGCTCCTACCAATGGGTGATGAAAGCCATCGACGCTGTCCTTAACGAGGGCTTGCTGACTTCCGTCTCGACCGTGGTGACGCACGACTCCTTGCATTCGGTAGGCTTCAAGCAAGCAGTGGCGTTTGTGAAGCAGAAAAAAATTCGTATCGATGTGCAGATCGCCGAGCCCGTCGGCAAATGGGATGGCCGCAAAGACATGCTCATCACACCGGACGATGCCGCCTACATCAAGCAATTGCGCCAGGAGTTGGGCTATCTGCCCAACGGTCAGGCCGTCGTGAATCGCGACATCTTCAGCGGCGACCATGATCATTGCCCCGCCGCCACAGAATTCGTCGGCATGTCTATCGACGGCGAGTTCATGCCCTGCAATTTCCTCCAATACTCGTTGGGCAATGTGAAGGACTATCGCATCGCCGACATGCGCCTAGCCATCGTCGGCACGCCCTGGTTCAACGGCCAGCAACCGGTGTGCATCGTCGGCGAGGATCATGCCTTCATTGACCAATTCATCGTGCCCTACGTCGGGCAGGACAAGCCGCTCGATGCCTACACCGTGTTCAACTTGCAACGGCCGCCCCAGCGCGCCACCGTCTGGCCGACTGCGAGGTGGCCTAGATGATGGCCGAAGAACTTCTGGAGATACCTGCCGGCTTTCGTGAAAACGAATACGCGGTACTCAAAGGTTTTTTCCCTCGCGCGCTGCTGCGCGACTACCGCGCTTTCCTCGAGCGGGCGCTGGCCGAGGAAGTCTGGCCAGTATTCCGCCGCGTGGGTCTCGATCCGCAAGACCCCGAGCTGCCGACGCGGGTGGCGCATCTGATTGAGCATGACCCGCAGCTCACGCCCATCAACAAACAACTTCTGCTGGGCCACTTTCCGCTGGCGGTGCGGCTGTCCGACGCCATCAACCCCATCGCGCAATTCATGGGCGCCTCACCGCTGCTGAAAGCGCTACTGCATACCGACGCCCTGTTCATGCACATGCCGCCCATGGCGCGCTTTGTGCCGCCGCGCTATGCGAGCGCCGCCGTGCCGCCGCATCAGGACATCAGCTACAACACCCACATGGGCGAATTTCTGGTGCTATGGATGCCGCTGGTGCCCATAGACCATGAATGCGGCGGACTGGTTATGTATCGCGGCGGCCACCACAACGTACATGCCATCGACAGCGCCGCCCATGGCTGGCTAAGCCCAATCGACGTGGCTGAATTCGAGCGGCATCCCCTCGTTGGTCTCGAACTGGGCGATGCAGTGGTGTTCTCGCCACGCGTCGTACATGCCAGTGCGGGCAACACGTCAAATCGCATACGGCTCAGTGTCGATGTGCGTCTTTTCGGCGCGGAAACGCGCTCATCCAAACACCACATGAATCTCGACACGCTCGACACGCAGGCCTGAATGAACACCGCTATCCTCGATACGACCGACGGCTTCAAGAAATCCGCGCTGGATGCGGAGATTGAAGCCCAGCTCGCCGTGCATTGCGAGCGCTACGACATCACCCCGCTGGATGCGATCAAGCACTTCACCGTGCTGTCGCGACGCCAAGCGCTCAAGCGATTTCTCGCCCATGTGGAACTCTTCAAACTCACGCTCGACGTGCCAGGCGATATCGCCGAACTCGGCGTGTTTCGCGGCGGTGGCCTCATGACCTGGGCGAATCTGCTCGAAGCCTATTGCATCGGCGACCGCAGTAAAGTGGTTTACGGTTTCGACAACTGGAAGGGCTTCAGCACGCTCGCGCCGGAAGACGGCCGCGCCGACGACCACAGCGGCAAAGTCGTCGGCGGCTTCAACCCCGAGCGCTATCTCCAGGAACTACGCAGCGCCATCGCAATTTTCGATGCGGATCGCTTCATCCCCATGAAGCCGCGCGTCAAACTCATCGCCGGCGACATCGAAGAGACGGTGCCGCAATTCGTCGCGGCGAATCCCGGTGTGCGCTTTTCCCTGGTGCATTTCGATTGCGATCTGTATCGCCCCACCCACGCCGCGCTGAATAGTTTGTGGGATCGCGTCTCGCGCGGCGGCGTGTTGATTTTCGATGAATACGCCATCGCTGACTGGCCGGGCGAAACCCAGGCCGTCGACGAGTTTTTTAGAGACAAGCCGGTGCGGCTGCAAACCTTCGCCTGGACCAACACACCCGGCGCTTATCTCGTCAAACCGTGAAAACCGCCAACGCACTCAAATCTGCCGACATTCTTTCCGCCTCGGAAATGCAGCGCGTCCGCAATGTCGACCGCATGCTGCCTTCGCAGCCCGTTATGCGCAAACTTTTCAATGGCGACGATGAGGCCTTTCACAGTGGGCTCGAA
This sequence comes from Rhodocyclaceae bacterium, assembly GCA_043761745.1. Classification (GTDB taxonomy): domain Bacteria; phylum Pseudomonadota; class Gammaproteobacteria; order Burkholderiales; family Rhodocyclaceae; genus Desulfobacillus. The sequence continues at coordinate 7,236 of JAYUNL010000143.1, read as the reverse complement.
TCGCTGCTGCTGTCAGTACTGCCTTCCACCGGCGTGGAAGAAAAATGGGACCTGGAACTGAAGCCCGGCGTCACCTACGCCAGCCTCGGATCGGATATCTGCACCCTGCACTTTTATCAGTTGCTCATCTGCTTGGGCGGCATACGTCGCGTGCTGGAGCTGGGCACCTATATCGGTGTCTCGGCCCTCTACCTCGCCGAAGCGGTCGGCTCGCAAGGCAGAGTCACCACCGTTGAACTGGGCGAGGAATTCCACGCCATCGCCCAGCGCAATTTCGCCCGTAATGGCTTATCCGGGCGTATCCGCGCCGTGCTAGGCAGTGCGCTCGATGTGCTGCGCCTGCAGGTGGCGCAGAGCGAGCACTACGACATGATCCTGATGGATGCCGCGAAGGAAGCCTACGCCAGCATGTTCGAGCCGGCCCTGCATTGTCTCGCGCCCGGCGGCTTGCTTGTCGTGGATGACATTTTCATGAACGGCGACTCCCTCAATGCGGAACCGGATTCGGAAAAGGGCTGCGGCATACGGCAACTGCTGACCAAGGCGAGCGCGCTACCGGCTGACTACAACCGCGTGATACTGCCAATGGGCAACGGCACGCTGCTGATCCGCAAGCCCAACTGAACAATGATCATCCTCGGTCTCTCTTTCGATTACCACGATGCGGCAGCCGCGCTACTGGTGGATGGCCAGGTCGTCTTTGCGGCTGAAGAGGAGCGTTACTCCCGTCTCAAGCACGACCACCGCTTGCCGAAGCGGGCGGTGCAGGCGGCGCTGGCGCATGCCGGGCTCGGCATGGCGCAAGTCGACGCCGTGGTGTTTTACGAACAACCCATGCTGAAATTCGGCCGCATTTTCCTAGCGGCGCGCGCCCAGCCCAATGGCGACGCCTATCTACAAGACACCCTCGCCTATTGGCTGAAGCAGGGCAAGTTCTCGGTGGCGGCGCGCATTGCCACTGAGTTGGGCGTGGCCGCCGATCGCATCCATTTCGTGACGCATCACCAGTCCCATGCCGCCTCTGCCTTCTTCTCCTCTGCCTTCGAGGCCGCCACTGTCTTGACCATAGACGGCATAGGCGAATACGAGACAGCGTCGATTTCCGTCGGCGCGGGCAACAGCATTACGCAGATCGACGCCATGCGTTACCCGGATTCCATCGGCCTCTTCTACAGCGCCATGACGGCCTTTCTGGGGTTCGAGGTCAATGAAGGCGAGTACAAAGTGATGGGCATGGCGGGCTTCGGTCAGCCCGTGCATGTCGACAAGCTGCGCCGGCTTGTCTTCGATGAGGCCGGCGCCATACGGCTCGATCAGCGCTATTTCAATTTCGCCACACCGGACAGCGCGCCTTACACGTCGGCGCTGATAGCGCTGCTGGGCGCGGCCCGGCAGGCCGAATCGGCCTTCGACCCCGCCGACACTACCGACATAGGCGCAGCCAGCCGCGCCTATGCCGACATCGCCGCCAGCGTGCAGCGCGTCGCCGAAGATGCCATCGTCGCTTACGCCAAAATGGCGGTGGAAAAAACCGGTGTGCGCGCCCTGGCGATGGCCGGTGGCGTGGCGTTGAACTCGCTCGCCAACGGCCGCATACAACGCGAATTGGGCATGCCACTCTATGTGCATCCCTCGCCCGGCGATGCGGGCGGCGCCCTCGGCGCCGCGCTCTATCACCATTGCGTCACGCTAGGCCTGGAGCGGCCGGCGCCGCTCTGCAACCCTTTGTTGGGCAGTCAGTACACCCAGGAAGAAGTTCTGGCCGCCGTGGCCAAAGCGGGGATCAAGACCTTCGAAACATTTTCGGACAACGATGCTTACTGCGCGCGTGTCGCCGACATCCTCGCGCAAGGCAAGGTGGTCGGCTGGTTTCAGGGCCGCTTTGAATGGGGGCCGCGCGCACTGGGCGCGCGCAGCATCCTCGCCAACCCGACCTTGCCGGACATGAAACAAACCATCAACGAGAAGATCAAGTTCCGCGAGTTGTTTCGCCCCTTCGCACCGGCGGTGCTGGCCGAGCACGCGGCCACGCATTTCGATATTCCGGCACAGAGCTACCCACAGAGCGGCCCCCTCACGCCCGAACATTTCATGCTGTCGGTTTGCCGGGTCCACCCCGATAAAGCTTTGCTGATTCCTGCCGTTACTCACGTAGACGGCACCGCACGCGTACAAATTGTCAGTGAGGACAACTCGATGTTTCGTCGCTTGATCGAGCATTTCTTTGCGCTGACCGGCATCCCGGTGGTGTTGAACACCTCGTTCAATCGGCGCGGCGAACCGATCGTCGCAACCCCGCAAGACGCCCTGCAAACATTCTTCTACAGCGGCCTCGATTGCCTGGCCATGGAAAACCTCATCGTATGGAAAACCTGACCGACACCGCCACCCTGGCCGAAATTGTCACCAATGAGAGACAGCCGACTCTCATGAGCGACGCTTACACCATCGCCAATAGCCTGTGCGACCGGGCGCTGGCGCTGCAAGTCAATCATCACCACCATGCGGAGGCACAGCGGCTCTACGAGCAAGCACTGGCGGCCCTTCCCAGCCACTACCGCGCCGCCTTTTTGCTGAGCGAGTTGCATGCCGCCGCCGATCGCCTGGAGCCGGCCGCCAATTTTGCGAGATTGGCGTATCGCATCGCCCCTTCCGAAAGCAGTCGCAAGCAGGTCATCGATGCCATGGTGAAGCTGTCATTCCACCACGCGCAACATGAGGTGACGGTCAAATTGCTGGCCGATTTCGACTATCTGTTGTCCATCGCCGCCAATGACGAGGCGACGGCGCTACATGAATTTATCAAGGAGCTGTACCGCGACAACAGCGTGATTGCCGCCGCCATGCTGGAAATACTGATTGGGCACGACCAGGCCGCCTGGGCAAGAGAATGGGGATACGAAAAGGCTGATCAGCCCGCCCACGAATACCCGCTCAAGTTTTGGCCACACGGCAAGCAAACCGTCGTCCCGCATAAGCCGGAGGCGCTGAGCGCGCCGGCCGGCATCAGCACGCTTTGGCTCAATCTAACGTCGCGCTGCAATCTGCGTTGCGTGTATTGCACCGTCGGCACGGCCAGTCACATCGACGCCGATCTATCGCCGGAGTCGCTGGAAAAAGTCATGCGCTTCATCCGCGACACCAAGCCGGGGCGCATCAATTTCGGCTGCTACGCGGAGACGACCATGTACAAGGACTGGCACCTGATCGTCAAGGAAGTCATCGACCTGGGCATTAGCGTCAATATCATCAGCAACCTCGCACGCGTGCTGACGCCAGACGAGATCGAGGTATTTTCGCAGTGCGACTCCCTGCAAAACAGCGTTGACACCGTAGACATCGACCGTCAAAAAGCGCTGCGCAAAGGCGCGGACATACGCGGCATTCTCTATAACATCCAGCGCATCCGGGCCCGTTCTTTGCAACTCGGTCGCGCCACACCATGGATATCCTGGATCTGTGTACCCACGCCGGAGAACATACCCTACCTGCTCGATTATGTCGGCTGCGCCATCGTCAGCGGCATCAAGGCCATCGACATCAACCCACTGCTGCAATTTTCCGATTCCAAAGTAACCATTGCGGATTTGCTCGATCTACCGGACGCGGAATTTCTCCAGGCCTACGACTACATCAAAGAAGCGATGGCCTTCGCCCAGCAACACAACATCACGCTCACTCTCAACAACCAACTTCTGTTCGACGAGCGTGTCGCACGCATCGCCGCCGGAAACGTGGAGGGTCCGCTGGTGCGGCAGGAGCTGCGCGCGGCGCTCGGCCGGGTTTCTTTCTACGCAAAGAATCTCCAGCCGGGCAACACCCGCCTCTGTACCCTGCCCTGGGACACCAGCGTGCTCTACGGTAACGGCGACGTGCTTCCTTGCACCATCTGCGGCACGCCGATGGGCAATCTCGCCCAGTTTGAAAGTCTGGAAGCCGCCATGGCCTGCGAGCCGCTCAATGAATGGCGCCGCAACCTGCTCACGGGCAATCTGGGCGAAGCCTGCACCAATTGCCTGCGCGCACCGGAAGGCAGCACCGAAGCGTTGTCGGCCTTGATTGCAGATTTACACACCCAGCAGTAGCGCCTATGAGCGACCCCTATGTCACGGCGGATAAGCTGTGCGACTGCGCACTCGCTCTGCAACGCCGTGGCGATCAACAAGGCGCGCAGCGCAGCTATGAGGAAGCGCTGACCGCGTTGCCCACTCATTACCGCAGCGCCTTTCTGCTCGCCGACCTGCACGCCACGGCTAATCGCCTGGAGGAAGCGGCCAAATACGCCAGATTGACACACCGTATTGATCCCTCATCAAGCAGCCGTGCGCAAGTCATCGACGCGATGGTAAAGCTCGCGCTCGATCATGCCAAAAACCGAGCCACCCCAGGCTTGCTGGGCGATGTCGACTACCTGTTTTCCATCGACGCTGTGGATGAAGCAACGGCGCTATATGGCTTCATCAAGGAGCAATATCACAACGACCCGGCCGTTGCTACCGCCATGGCGCGCATCCTGAAACGGCGCGGCCAGAAGGTGCTGGAACACGATTTAGTACGCGAGTGGGGCCCGGTTGCGCGGCGTGGCCTGCTGGTGCTGCCGCCGCGCCCTTTGAGCGAACAACAATTCGCGCGCTTCGTAAACGCCATACAGCAAAACCTCGGCGAGATTGCGCTCGATGTCGCCGGTCGTGGCGACACGGCCACGGCTGCATGCGCCGGCGCTTATCTCGTGCATCCCTACAGCGAGCACCTGCCACAACACTACAGCGATGTCATTTTCATCGACGGGCCGGGTGAATTTGCCGACGCGGATTTAGCCGCAAGCTCGCACGAGCAGGTCTATCGTTTCGACCAAACCGACGCAGGCTTCGAAGCGCGGCTCATGCCGGTAGGCCGCAGCCACAACGCAGCGGACTACCCGCATCTCGCCAGCCATGTTTTCAATCGCGTCACCGAAGCGCTGCACAACCACTATTACTTCTTCCCTTACGGCTACCTCTATCGCTACCTGGGCTTCGGCCCCATCAATCCATTCGGCCATCGCATCGCGAAAGATTTGGCGGCGTATCGCCAGCGGCCGGCGCATCACAAGCTCATCGCCTGCTTAGGCGGCTCGTCGTGCTTCAGCATGTATTGCCTGCATGACGAAATGTTCACCTCGCGGCTGGAAGCGCGGCTCAACGCCTGGGCGCAGGAAACGGCAAACGGCCTCGAATTCACCGTGCTGAATTTCGGCCAGCACGGCAATGTCGTGCTCAACCAGTTGCTGACCTACCAGCTATTCGTCTACGACCTGAAGCCGGAAGTCGTGATTGCCCACGACGGCTTCAACGACCTCGCCTATGGACAGATTTCCGACGCCAGCCTGCTCGCCGGCCACGGCATCGCTTATCAAACCAATCTCGAAGCCTGGGGCGCCACACTGAATGGCAATGCCCATGCGCTGCCGGCGGAGCGAGAAATCGACGGCGTACGCCAGGTGCAAAGCATGCCGCCGGCCGTGCTGTCCGCATATTTAAAAAGAGAAGCGCAGTTCGCCCGCACCGTCACAAGCGACGGCGGAAAATTCATCTGGGGCTTGCAACCCTTCCTACTCAGCAAACGCCAGCGCTCGGCGCAGGAAAAAGAATTCGAACGCAAAGCCTTGCACAGCAGCCATGCCTTCTTGCCCTGCTATCGCAACATGGAACATCTCTACGACATGACGGTGCAGTCGGCGGCGACCTCTCCCATCGGCGACTTTATCGATCTGCATGCCGCCTTCGCTGAGCAACCCGCGACGGAAACGCATTTCTTCGATTTCGTACATCTATCGCCCCTCGGCGACGAGCTAATCGCCACGCGCTATGCCGAACATTTGATCAACCACTTCGGAAACACCACGCCATGATCCAAGACGACTTCGTCCGCACCCTGCACGAGCAAGCTCTGGAATTGAAGGAAACCGCCCTGGCCGAATACTTCGCGACGCATGCGGAGGAAATCGCCGACCTCGTGAAGCGCAACCCCTACGAGGGCGAGACCGCAGAGCGCGGGGACAATCCGTTTCAATATACCTTGCGATGAGACAGCACAGAAAAGCGGAACGCGGATTTACGCGGATTGAGATCGGAGTCGTCATCCCCGCGTAAGTGGAAATCCAGCGTCTTACAGAAAATAGGTGGAACGCCCAAGTTGTTACTCAGGAGTCGCTTGATTTGGCGACAACCCATCGAGAATCCATGCGGGTTTCGAGACGATTCTTGTCGCCTTACTTGGCGACGTCTGAGTAACTCGACGGTAGTTAAAATCGAGCGGTGTTTATCCGTGATGGCTCGCTTGCACAGGGCTTCGCTTCAGCGCCTCAGAGCACTACAAAATAGTTGGCCGCTGCGGCGTCTATGGATTCCATCGTCAGCGCCGGCAGGGTTTTCCTGAAGCGCGCCCGGTCTATGATCTGATCAACGAGATCGCGCGGATGGCTGCCGACGAAGGGGCGCTGGGCCTTTCGGTAATAAGTCTCGACGAGATAGGTCACCATCTCCTGCACGTAGTCAATGCCCTGCGCGCCGCACACACGGCGGAGTATCTCGGTGAACTCTTCCTCGGTTTGGTAGCGCACTTCGATCTTGTGGCGGATGCGCCGAAGGAACGCTTCGTCCACGAGCTCTCCGGGTTTGAGGTTGGTGCAAAAAACGGTGACTTGATCGAAGGGAATTTCAAGTTTCTTGCCGCTGTGCAGTTCGAGAAAGTCTGTGCCGCGCTCCAGCGGAACGACCCAGCGATTGAGCAACTGGCGCGGCGGAACACTGAGCAAGTGTGCCGCCAACTGCGGGCGGGGCAACCTTGATCGTGATCAGACGCCGTAAGCGCCGCATGCTGGCATGGTGCGGTCCGACTAGTCCTTATAGGCTTCGACGGGAACGGTGATTTTGATCTCGTCACTGATCGCTGGTATGTATCTAACCATGCCGAAATCGGAGCGCTTGACCGTTGCCGTGATGTTGCCCACACACATCATCTTCTTGTTCATCGGATTGACCGAACATTTGAATCGGCTAACCCTATAGTGGTCCCCGTTTTCAAGACAGCGGTTTAAGCTGTGCGCTGTCATGAGGAATGATCTTAGCAAGCTTTCGTTGAGGGATTAAGCCGCTCTTTTATCAGCCGAGCGGGTTGGCTGTTTTGATTGATTTGTTCATCGTTAGTCGCTGTTAAATTTGCAACGCAATCACGTTCATATTGTGCCGGTGATTT
>JAYUNL010000142.1:0-7890 GCA_043761745.1 Rhodocyclaceae bacterium | reverse complement strand
CATCAGCAGGCGGCCGACTTCCGTCGAGCCGGTGAACGAGACCTTGCGCACCGCGGGATTGGCGCACAACTCGCCCCCGATGGCCGGCGCGTCGCCGGTCAGGATGTTGAGCACGCCTTTTGGAAAGCCGGCGCGCTCGGCGAGTTCCGCCAGCGCCAGGGCCGAATACGGTGTCTGTTCCGCGGGCTTGAGCACCACGGTACAGCCGGCGGCGAGCGCCGGCGCCACTTTGCGCGTAATCATCGCCAGCGGAAAATTCCACGGCGTAATCGCCGCGCAGACGCCAATCGGCTGCTTGAGCACCAAAAGCCGTTTGTCGACCGCCGGGCTGGAGATGACGTCGCCATAAACACGCTTGGCTTCCTCGGCAAACCACTCGACAAAGCTCGCGCCATAAGTCACTTCGCTCCTGGCTTCGGCCAACGGTTTGCCCTGCTCGGCCGTCATCAGCCGCGCCAAGTCTTCCACGCTGGCCATGATTCCGTCGTACCAGCGGCGCAGCACGACGGCGCGCGCTTTGCCGGTGAGCGCGCGCCAAGCGGGCAAAGCAGCTTCGGCCGCGGCGATAGCGCGGCGCGTTTCGGCGGCGCCCATGTCGGGCACGCTCGCCAAGACTACGCCGTTGGCGGGATTGCGCACGTCGAATACGACGCCGTTGTCAGCGTCGCACCAATCGGCGCCGATGCGGCAACGGGTACGGAACAGCGTGGAGTCGTCGAGATGCATAATGATGAGCCGGAATGAATCACCACCAGTGTAATCGCCACGCCCAAGAGAGAAAAGCCCAGGACCTTGCGTGTATAGTCGAAAATACATTCGCGACGCGAAGCGCATTATGACCACACCCATGACCCGGCACACCAAACTGCTGCTCATTTGCGGCAGCGTCGTCGTTACGCTTTCACTGGGCATACGACATACCTTCGGTTTGTTCTTGCAGCCGATGTCGCAAGATCTTGGCTGGAATCGCGGCACTTTCTCGTTGGCGCTGGCCCTGCAAAACCTCGTTTGGGGCCTGGCCCAACCTTACGCCGGCTGGCTGGCAGACCGGTACGGCGCGGGCCGCGTCATTCTTGTTGGCGGCACGGCTTACGCGCTGGGCTTGCTGATGATGGCTTATGCGACCGATCCGCTCAGTCTCAATCTCTCAGCCGGCGTGCTGATAGGCCTGGGCATGAGTGGCACCTCTTTCTCGGTGGTTTATGGCGCCGTAGGCCGCGCCGTCAGCCCCGAAAAGCGCGCCAATGCGCTGGCCGTGGTGGGCGCGGCGGGTTCCTTCGGTCAGTTTTTGTTGGTGCCTATAGGGCAGAGCATGATAAGCACGCTGGGCTGGCTGCAAAGCCTGCTGGTGTTCGCGCTGGCGGCGGCCTTAATAGCTCCCTTGGCAGCGGGTGTGGCGGAGCGGCGTGACACCCCTGCCGGCGCAGGACCAATGCAGTCCACCGCCGAGGCGCTGCGCGAGGCCTTTTCGCTACGCAGTTTCTGGCTGCTCACGCTGGGCTTTTTCGTCTGCGGCTTTCAATTGGTATTCATCGGCGCGCATCTGCCCTCTTATTTGCTGGACAAAGGATTGAGCGCTAATGTCGGCGTGCTGGCCTTGGCGTTGATCGGGCTCTTCAACATTTTTGGCACTTACGGCTTCGGCGCACTGGGCGGACGCCTCAGCAAGAAATATCTCTTGAGCGGCATTTATGTTGCACGCAGTGTGGTGATCGTGATCTTCCTGCTGTGCCCACTGACGTCGCTTGCGGTGGGCCTGTTCGCCGCTGCCATGGGGTTTCTCTGGCTGGGCACCGTGCCGCTCACCAACGGACTGGTGGCGCAGATATTCGGTGTGCGCTATCTCGCCATGCTTTCTGGGTTCGTCTTCTTCAGCCACCAGGTCGGCAGCTTTCTCGGCGTGTGGCTGGGTGGCGTGCTGTTCGACAAGACCGGCTCCTACAATCTCGTCTGGCTGATTTGCATTGCGCTGGGCGTGGTGGCAGCGCTGCTCAACCTGCCGGTCGATGAACGGCCCGTGCGGCGCGCCACCATGGCGGCGGCGCCATGAAGCCGCTCAGATTATTGCTGCTCGCTTTACTCATCGCCGCAGGCGCTTTCGCCACGGGCTGGGCGTTTCGTGCTTACTTGCAGCCGGACGCGGCGGTGAATCTCGCCAACCGCGCATTTCTCTGCAATTGATTAGAACCGAATTTTTGAAAGGTCGCGTGGCGCCTCGACAGGTAGTGTGACTATGGGCACATTTGACGGAAACAACTTTTGCCGCAAGGCGCCGGCCGCCAACAGCAAGAGCGGTGCGAGTACCAGCACATAAAAGGAAGCCACCACCGGCCACCACACATGGTCCGGCGCGGCGGCCATTCTCTCGCGCACCAGGAGCACAATGGCCACCGTCGCCGCCAGGGCGGCAATCATCACGGCAACATTGAACCAGCGCACCGAACGAGAATCACGGCGCGCCGGCGTCATGCGCCAAAACAACCAGAAGAAGAATCCCAAAAGTGGGAGAAGTAGCGAGAGGGCGAAGAGCATGGCGGCAGCTTAGCGCAAAACGCGCCGCCACCGTCACTCATGCCGTATCGTGTCGGCTATTTTTTGCCTTTCACTTTCTTACCGGGCGGCGCAGGGTGGCGCTTCTCGTACTCGGCTTTGGCCAATTCCACATCGTCGTAAGGCGCCGGTGCGGTAATGATACGTTGCAGGGCATCGTCTTTCATACGCGGATATAAATCTTTGCTCCAAAGCTGGATCAGGTCGGCCGGCTTAGCGGCATAGCCATGCACGGTGGCAAGGCGCGGCGCGGCCAGCGCGTGCTTGTCGATGTTGGCGAAATCACGATTTTCGTAGCCCGTCGCCCATTCGTCGACCAGGCGCGCGCCCTCGGCCAACTGCAGCAACATGACGGCGGCGAATTCGTCGGCGACTTCTTCCTTTTCGCCATTGGCGAGCGGCCAGCTTTTGGTCAGCGCATGGGCCAGCGCGTGGAACAGCGTACCCAGCGTAGCGCCAGGCTTGTCGTACATGCGACCGATGGTTTCAGTGCACAGCACGATTTCACCCGCACCGACAGTGGGCGCTGCCTCCTGTCCACAAGGCTGCACCCGAATGTTGTATTCCCTGGGTAGGCCAAACATGGCTTTGAAGCCGGCGTATCCCGTTTGCAAGGTAGATTGCAATTTATCGACGCCGTGCTCGGGCAGGGTGGTGAGCTTCTTCACCTCGACCGTGGGCTGCTTCTTGATGAACGTGGCATAGCTGTTGTCCAACACCAGGTAATACTTGCCGGTCGAACTGATCGTGGCCTGGAAATTGAAGGGTGCGACGCCCTTCAGCTTGCCCTGCATTTCGTAAGGCTGCTTCTTTTTAAGCCGGTCATAGCCGCTTTCGTCGATGATGAAGGCGCTGACATCTTTGAAAATGTTGCTGGTTAGCGTCACCTGAACGTAGAACACATCACCCGGCTCGGCAGCAGGCAGCGAAATGACTTTATAGTCGCCGGCGCCGACTTCAAATTTTTGTTTGAGGATGTCGGTGGCGAAGGACTTGAAGATTTGCACACCGGCGTAGGCCGGCGAAATTGACAACATGAGCGAGCCCAAGATCGACCCGACGAGAAAACCCACAGACAGAATCGCTCGCGCGACACGCAACACACTATGCATGACAGCCCCCCCGAGAACAAATGGCAAGTGAATATACTCTAAATCGTCTGAGCCGTCTTCGAGCGTCCGAAGGCCTCTTGGGTTCCCGCGCGACGCTTAAAACGCCAGTGCGTATTGCATGCCTTGCTCTATGGCGCGCTTGGCGTCCAGTTCCGTGGCGATGTCGGCGCCACCTATGAGTGTGACCTTGGCGCCGGCGGCTTGCAATTCGTCTAGCAGTTCGCGTTGCGGTAACTGCCCGGCGCAGATCACGATGGTGTCGACATCGAGCAGTTTGGCCTCATCGCCCAGTTTGATGTGCAGGCCGGCATCGTCGATTTTTTCGTAAGTCACCCCGGCCAGCATATGCACGCCGCGCCGCTTGAGTAGCGCGCGGCGTATCCAGCCCGTGGTTTTGGCGAGGTCCTCGCCCACCTTGCTGGTTTTGCGCTGGAGCAGCCAGATTTCACGCACGGGCGGATCGTCGGCCGGCGGCTTGAGGCCACCGCGTTGCGTGAAGTTGCTGTCGATGCCCCACTCGTTGCGGAAATGCGCGATGTCGTCGGAGGTGCTACCGCCGTGGCTCAACAGCTCGGCCACATCAAAGCCGATGCCGCCCGCGCCGAGTATGGCGACGCGGCGCCCCGCGGCGCGCCGGCCTTCGATGACGTCGATATAGCGTGCAACTTTAGGATGCTCGATGCCGGTGATATCCGGTGCGCGCGGCACAATGCCGGCGGCGAGTACGATTTCATCGAATCCGCCTGCGGCCAACTCCGCTGCCGAAATGCGATGGTTGAGTTTCAACTTTACGCCGGTGGTCTCGATGCGGCGCCGGAAGTAGCGCAGTGTTTCACCGAACTCTTCCTTGCCGGGAATACGCTGGGCGAGATTGAACTGGCCGCCGATACGATCCGCCGCCTCGAACAGGGTGACTTCATGGCCGCGCTCGGCAGCCGTCACGGCGCAAGAGAGCCCTGCCGGACCAGCGCCGACCACCGCGAGTCTTTTCACTGTGAGGGCGGGTGCGATAACCATCTCGGTTTCGCGACAGGCGCGCGGATTGACGAGGCAGGTGCACAACTTCTGCACGAAGATGTGGTCGAGGCAGGCCTGATTGCAGGCGATGCAGGTGTTGATCTCGTCGGCGCGCCCGGCCGCCGCCTTGTTCACGAAATCCGCATCGGCGAGGAAGGGCCGCGCCATGGACACCATATCGGCATCGCCGCGCGCTAGTATCGCCTCCGCCACGTCCGGCGCATTGATGCGATTGGTGGTGATGAGCGGAATCTTCACCGCGCCTTTCAGACGGCGCGTCACCCAGGTGAAAGCCGCGCGCGGCACCATGGTGGCGATAGTGGGGATGCGTGCCTCATGCCAACCGATGCCGGTGTTGATGATCGTAGCACCAGCTGCTTCGATGGCCTGCGCCAACTTCACCACTTCATCCCAGGTGCTGCCGCCTTCGACCAGATCGATCATCGACAGTCGGAAAATGATGATGAAATTCGACCCCACCTTCTCGCGCACGCGGCGCACGATCTCCACGGCGAAGCGAATGCGGTTCTCGAAAGGACCGCCCCATTCGTCATCGCGCTGATTGGTGCTGGGCGCGATGAATTGATTAATGAGATAGCCCTCGGAACCCATGATCTCCACGCCGTCGTAACCGGCTTTCTGCGCCAGGCGAGCGCAGCGCGCGTAGTCACCGATGGTTTTCCTCACGCCCCAAGCAGAGAGCGCGCGCGGCTTGAAAGGGCTGATGGGCGACTTGATGGCGGAAGGCGCCACCGCTAGCGGATGATAGGCGTAGCGCCCGGTATGCAATATCTGCAAGCAAATCTTGCCGCCCGCTTCGTGCACGGCCTCGGTAATCAACCGATGCTTACCCACCTGCCAGGGGAAGGTGAACTGCGACGCCTTGGGCGAACTGCGGCCGGTAAGATTGGGCGAGAAGCCGCCCGTCACCATCAGCCCCACGCCACCGCGCGCGCGCTCGGCGAAAAACGCCGCCATGCGCCGAAAACCATCCGGCGCCTCTTCCAGCCCGGTATGCATGGAGCCCATGAGGACGCGGTTTTTAAGGGTGGTGAAGCCGAGGTCTAGCGGTGCGAGTAGATGGGGATAGGCGGTCATTTCGGTTGCTTAGAAAAAATCACGAAGCGCAAACTCAGTTGAGACTCAGTTGGAACTCAGTTTGAGTTAAGCACGGTCACTTGGGTACGTCTTAACAGTTTCTTGAAATCGGCATCGAATGTGACCAAGTGTTCGCCGAGTTGAATAACTGCTGCCGCGAGCCATGCGCCCGAAACATCATTGTCGGCCAACTGCTTCTCTATGCAGAGTTGCCGAAAAATTGGCCATTCGGTGCTGTGAGTAGGCATCTCTACGCCTGGCACTGCAACGAGCGCATCCACGAAAACGATAGCGTCTTCCACGGGCGTTGGCTGAACAAAAATTTTCGGATTTGTGACTAGGCGCAAGAAACTCGCTACCACCATCGGCATGAGTTTCAGGCTTGCGCCATCGGCGCAGCTTGCAACGGCTTCGCTCAGAACCGTAAACGCAACTTTGTGATGCGGGTGATCACTACGCGACGCCGCAATCAATACATTGACGTCAGGCGTCATCGTCAGCCGCATCCAACATGGCTTTGTTACTGCCCGGATTCAGGCCGGCCACCAAGCCGCCGCGCCCCTTAAAGACGGGAAGCCTACGTTTGAGAATCTTATTTGCGACAGGTAAAGCCCGCAGACGAAGTTGCAATCCCTCCTCGATCAGCCGCGTCAGGCTGGTTCGTTGCTTAGCCGCCAGAGCCTTGGCATTGGCCAGCAGCGTATCGTTAATGTCGAGCGTGGTTTTCATAACTAAACAATACAGATTTCTGTACGACAAGTCAAAATGCCGTTTGAGACGCGTGCGCTTCGCGCAACAGCGCGCCAAAGGTAGCAGAGCCAAATTTTCTTCAGGTAATTGGGATCAATTCGACTCAGTACCGATGGCAAGGAAGGTCTCAGATCGACCCAAAGCGGAAGTAGCCTGCGCGAGGAAGCAGACGTTCGAACGTTCGAGTTCTGGGGCGCGCCGCCGATAGGCGGAGCGTCCCCTGCAACGGTGGGTTGGGCCGCTCTTACTCGTAGTGCGTCCACATACGCAACACACGAACCACGCGCTCCTTTGGAAAGTCTTCATAGACCAAACGATGCTGAATATTGATGCGTCGTGAATATGCACCAGATAAATCGCCGGCAAGCTTTTCATATGACGGCGGATTTTGAAATGGATCGGCAGAAAGCACAGCCAGGAGTTCTAACGCTTTGGCCTTCAAGCCCGCGGCCGCCAGTTTCTTTGCATCCTTCTGCGCATGCTTCGAATAAACGACCTGCCAGATCACCATTTAAGGTCCTTGGCGCTTTTGCCAAGAGGCTCGGCCATACCCTCTTTAATGGATTCGCGCATGCCCGGAATGGAAAGCAGGTAAAGCGTTTCTTGGATTGCGTCCCAATCTTCGGTTGATAGAAGAACGGCGCTTGTTCGCTTCCCCGCGATGTGAATTGGCTGATGTGACTCAGCAGCCTGGTCGATAAGCCGATACAGATTGGCGCGAGCCTCGCTTGCAGTGAGAGTAGCCATCTTCGTTCTCCGAGTAAGGGGAGTCAATGGTACGCATTATCGTACGTCTCGTCAATCTCCGTTCTGAGCGGCCCAACGTAGCGCTGACGCAGGGCAACACATTTTTATCCCGCCGCTTGAGATGTTTCTTGACGATCGCGATCAGCACGTATGTGCAGACGGCGATCCATATTTGCGTCTTCACCGCGTTCTCGCTGGTACCGAGAAATGCCTTGATGCGCAGATGCTGCTTGATCCATTTGAAGAACAGTTCCACCTGCCAGCGTTGTTGGTACAACTGAGCGATCAGTTCGGGTTTCAAGGCGAAGTTGTTGGTCAGAAAAGTGAGGCGTTTTCCGCTCTCCTCGTCTTTGATCACGACCCGACGCAGGGTGGCCGGGTAGTCCTTGCTCGAATAGAAGACCGTCAGTACGCCGGTCTGGTCGCACAGCACGTTCGAACTGACGCGATCGACTGGCTGCGAGTAACGCCGCTTGAACTTGGTGTTGCTCTTGGCACGGATGACGAAGAAAGTAGAGTAGAGAACAGATTTTCACCTGCCCTCCCTCATCAAACCGTGCATGCGATTTTCCCGCACACGGCTTTCCGATGTTCTTCACGTCGAGGCATGCGCCAT
>JAYUNL010000141.1:0-22590 GCA_043761745.1 Rhodocyclaceae bacterium | reverse complement strand
GACGGTGTGCAGGACAGGCGTAAGGCGTAGGATGGGTGGAGGTCGGCGTAGTTTGCCGACTGTAACCCATCATTCGGTATCCAATTGATGGGTTACGCGCCCAAAGATCCGGGCGCTTCACCCATCCTACAGGTCACTTTTGAAATGGAAATAGACTGAGCGCATCATGGCCGAAGAAATCGAAATCAAGCTGGCATTGCCGACCTCGTTGCCAACGGCGCGCCGTGCCCTGCTGCGTCACCCCTTGCTGACACAGGCAAGCAAGCTGGGCACGCGCAAGCTCTTGAATATCTATTTCGATACGCCGGATTTTTTACTGCATAAGCACGCCATCGCCCTGCGCACCCGCAAGCAGGGGCGCCAGTGGCTGCAAACGGTCAAGTGCGCGCATAACGAAGACGCCGATCCCAGCACCTCCTCCGTCGGCGGGCTCGCCGTGCGTCCGGAATGGGAGCAGCCCTACAGCGGAAGCTTCGACTTCTCCGGCGTGGACAACAAAAAAGTACGAGCGTTGTTGGAGCGCCCCAAAGTACGCGCCGCACTCACGCCAATTTTTGAAACGACGTTCTCGCGCAGCACCTGGCGGCTCTCGCCGGCGCAGGGCAGCACCGTCCTGCTCATGCTCGACCAAGGAAGCATTCAGGCCAACGGCGCGACGGAAACAATCGCCGAAGTGGAACTGGAATTGGAACATGGCGAGGCGGCGCATTTGTTTGATCTGGCCATGACGCTCTGCGCAGACATAGCGCTGCAACCGGCCGTGCTGAGCAAAGCGGAACGCGGCTTCCGGCTCTATGGCGGCGCGGTGCTCGCGCCAGTCAAGGCGGTCGGCTCTGCAGTGCGTCGCGATCAAACGCCTTGGGAGGCGTTCCGCACGATCACCGCTGCCTGCCTACTACAGTTGCAACTTAACGAATTGGGCGCGGAAAAAAACGATATCGAGTTCATCCACCAAATGCGCGTGGCGTTGCGCCGGCTGCGCGCCGCCTTGCGCACTTTTGCGCCCATCATAACGCCTGAATTCATGGCCATCGCCGTGCCGCGTATCCGCACGCTCGCCCGCGCCCTGGGTCACGCCCGCGATCACGATGTGCTGCAGGGCGAAATTCTGGCGCCGGTACGTCGCGCCTTGCCGCAGGAGGCGCGCGTCGCCGCGCTATGCGCCGCCATGGAGGCGGAGAGTCAGACAATGCGTGATCATGCGCGCGCTGCACTCGCCAGCACTGAGCACGCGCAACTGTTGCTGTCCTTCGCTGCGCTGCTGCATGCGCAAAAAAGTGACGTCGGTGCGGAAGCCATCCTGCATTTCGCCGCACGCCGTCTCGACAAACTGCACAAGAAGCTTCGCCAGCTGGCGCAGGCGGCGGAACAACTTGACGTCACCGCGTTGCACGCCCTGCGCGTCGGCTGCAAGCGCCTGCGCTACGCCATCGAATTTTTCGCGCCGCTTTATCGCGAGAAGGGTGTCCAGCGCACTTTGGCCACATTAGTGACGCTGCAAAACAGCTTGGGCGCGCTCAACGACCTCGCCAGCGCTGGCGCGCCGCTGATGCAATGCGCCGGCAATGACGCCACCCTGCGCGAAGCCGTCACCCTAATCGGCGGCTGGCACGGCCCGCGCTACGAAACCTTGCGCGCTATGCTGCCCGGACGTATCGGCGCATTGCTGAAGATGAAACGACACTGGAGACACTGATGGCACATCACATGAACCTCATCCTCTGGCGCCACGCCGAAGCCGAAGACACTGCGCCCGATACCCGCCCCATGACACATTATCATTACGCACAAAGCGCGCCGTTCGCATAGAATTCATGGCATGCGACTGTCCCCTAAAAGCCGAGAAATCATCCGCGAAACTACCCTTGAAGTGTTTGGCGCCGAAGCACGGGTGCGACTCTTCGGCTCGCGCACCGATGATAGCCTGCGCGGCGGTGATATAGACCTGCTCGTCGAACTGCCCTGCCATCAACCGGATACGCGCAAGAAAAGCCTGACTTTAGCCGCGCGACTGCAATTACAGCTGGGCGACCAACCCATCGATGTTCTCGTGATCGACCCGAATACCGCACTTCAGCCGATACATCGGGTAGCCGCCGCCACAGCGGAGCCGATATGACCACCAGCAAATCATTGCCGCCAATTGATCGATTTCTCTCCACGCTGGCAATAGTCGCCAAGGAAGCCAAGCACCTGGAATGGAGTCGAGTACGCCTGGTCGAACAAAAGATAGATGCAAGGTGGGTCGATTCCCTCCCTGCTCACCCAGAAATCGCCGAACGGCTAGAAGCGTTCGTTTCGCGCTATGGCCGCTTGCAAGACACCCTGGCCGACAAATTGTTGCCGCGCTGGCTGCTCGCGCTTGCCGAACAGCCTGGCAGCCAGATCGAAGTGCTTAACCGTGCGGAACGACTCGGTGTAGTCGAAGACGTGGCTACCTGGCTGGAGGCCAGACAACTGCGCAATCGACTCATACATGAGTACATGACGGACAGCGCCACCTTCGCCGAAGACCTAAATCTCGCCGACGCCTATAGCCGCATGTTGATCGAAACCTTACTGCGCTTGCGGGCGGACGCCGTTACCCGCTTGAAAATAGCGGCCCACCAACTGCCTGGCGCATGATCCAAATAGAGCCCATCTACGCGTGAGCTATAAACATCGGCGTCGCTCGCCGTGATCCAGACGGCCAACGCCGCCGCTGTCGATCGATGATGAAACATTTCCCGGGACAACAATGGCTCATCACATGGACCTCATACTCTGGCGCCACGCCGAAGCCGAAGACGGCATCCCTGACGCCAAACGCAAACTCACCGCGCACGGCGAAAAACAAGCCAAGCGCATGGCCCACTGGCTCAAGGAACGTCTGCCGGATGACGTTCGCATCCTGACCAGCCCGGCGCTCCGCTGCGTCCAAACCGCGCAGGCGCTGGATCTACCCTTCGAAGAATCGAAGCAACTCTCCACCAGTGCAAACGCGACGGACCTGCTCGCCGCAGCGGGCTGGCCAGATGACGCACAAAAACCAGCCGGTACTGTCGTGATCGTTGGCCACCAACCCACCCTCGGTCAAGTTGCGGCCTTGCTCCTTGCAGGACACGAGTTCAACTGGCAGATCAAGAAAGCGGCGGCGTGGTGGTTCTCATTTCACCGCGACGAAGTTCTACTGCGCACCGTGATGGAACCGAGTCTGCTCTAGGGCAGCACATCAATGGGTGGATACCTGATCCACAGCCAATCCTCAAGATCAAAAAAAACCCCCCGGTAAATTATCCGAGGGGTTTGATCAGACCTTTGGGCCGCGACCCGGACGACGCTGAATGTCCGGGTCGCGCTTATCAGGTGCTAATCCGATTTAAAGCCCGAGCATCACTTGCACGAACCCGGCAAGTACTTCGCTAAGTTAGTGGCGTCGGTACTCAAAGGCTTGCAAACAAAACTGTAGACCTGGACAGGAATATCGCCGGTAGCGCCAGTGGCATAGGCCGTGCCAGCTTGGTTGGTCGGCGTAAGGGTGATCGTTGTCGCTTTTGCCGTACCGAGCGAGTTGTCATTGGCCAATAGGACAGTAATTTGACCAGCAGCGCTAGTATTAATAGCTTCAACCCATTGCGTCTTCTTCGCGATCGCGGTTCCGCCCTCACCGCATCCCCAGCCACCAGCAAGCATAGTCGTGCCGGCCTTGGCGGTCTGATAAACCTCGGAAACCGTGGTGCGGCACTGGCTGGCAGCGAGGATGCCTTCCGATACACGCGCTTTGATCATGTAGTCCGAATAGGCCGGCAGCGCAATCGCCGCCAAAATACCGATGATCGCGACCACAATCATCAGTTCGATCAGGGTAAAACCTTTTTGTATCGTTTTCATGCGTATCTCCTTCGTGGTTGAGATGTATGGTTGGAAGGCAAAACTAACCTCCGACTCACGGCTCCTTCTATGCAACAGTTGTGCCAGATGCCGGGTATTAATAAGTAGTTGATTAAATTTTGAAATAAATCGCCGGATTCAACAGGGCCGGTCTGCGGCGGCAGGATATGCCGTATTTCGTCACCGACCTCACCATGCGGCAAGCGTTAAATAGGTCACAGAGTCTTGCCTATGGCGCCAGCATCATAGCCAGGGATATTCGCCTCGTCGACCACATCAAGCTGATCGGGATCGAGAAAGGCTTCGGCATATTTCAGGAAGACTTTCTGTCGCACAAAGACATCGAACAAATCGGGGTCGATATGCCCATTTAATTTGAACTTGCCCAATATATGCAACGATTCGGATAATGTCTTGCCGGGCTTGTAGGGGCGGTCGCGGGCGGTGAGGGCTTCGAAAATGTCGGCGATGCCCATGACGCGGGCCTGGATGGACATTTGCTCGCGCTTAAGGCCGCGCGGATAGCCCTTGCCGTCCATGCGTTCGTGATGACCGCCGGCGTATTCGGGGACGTTTTTGAGATGCTTGGGCCAGGGCAATTGCTCCAGCATCCTGATGGTGGCGACGATGTGGTGGTTAATGATGCCGCGCTCTGCTTGCGTCAGCGTGCCGGCGCGGATCATGAGGTTTTCCAGTTCGTCGGCAGTGAGGAAATTTTGCCGCTTGCCGTCGATACCGGTCCAGTGATAGCCGGTGCCGATATGCATGACGCGCTCCTGGTCAGCCGGCGTCATGGCTTCGCCGCCGATGTTGGCGTGTTGCAGGAAGGCGCGGTCGTCGTCCAGGCTGGCCAGGCGCGCTGCGCAAGCCTGCGCCAGCTTGGTTTCTTCGGCGGCATGCTGTTGCGGCCGCAGCGCCAACTGCGCGCGCAGCATGGCGATTTCGGCATCGCGCTTGAGCACTTCGAAGCGCGTGTCAACGAGATTCATACGGTCGAACAGGGTATGTAGCTTGGTGGCCTTGTCGACCACATGCACCGGTGTCGTCACCTTGCCGCAGTCGTGCAACAAGCCGGCGATTTTGAGTTCGTAACGATCTTTGTCCGTCATGTTGAAGTCAGCGAGCGGGCCGGCCTTCGTTTCATTCACCGCCTCGGCCAGCATCATGGTCAGCGCCGGCACGCGCTCGCAATGTCCGCCGGTGTAGGGCGATTTTTCATCGATGGCCACGTTGATGAGATGGATGAAGGACTCAAAGAGCGCTTCTAATTGCGAGATCAATTGGCGGTTGGTCAGCGCGATCGCCGCTTGCGAGGCCAAGGATTCCGCCAGGCGCTGATCCGCCGCCGAGAAGGGCACCACCTGATGCGTGCCCGGGTCTAGGGAATTGATGAGTTGTAGCACGCCGATGACTTCATTCTCATGGTTCTTCATCGGCACCGTTAAGAAGGACTGGGAATGGTAGCCGGTGCGCTCGTCGAATTTGCGCGTGCCGGAAAAATCGAAGCCCGCCGCTTGATAGGCGTCGGCAATGTTAACGGTCTTCTGGTGGATGGCCGCGTAGGCCGCAACCATGGAGTTGTTTTCTTCGCCGGCCTCGGTGCGTAAAGCCAGCAGCGGAAACGGAATGGCGTTGCCGGAGGTGCCGCCCATGGCGATCTTGAGCGTGTCGTTGCGCAGAATTTCGAAGCGCAGATTGTGCTCGTCTTCCGTCACGCGATACAAGGTGCCACCATCGGCGCGGGTGATGGTCTTGGCGGCGAGGAGAATATTTTCCAGCAGCTTGTCGATGTCACGCTCGTGCGACAGCGAGGCACCGATTTCGTTGAGTTGCTCGAAGCGTCGAAAAAGATCGTCGATGTTATCCATAAGACGTTTAAGGTTGCGGGTTTGATGTTTAAAGTTGCCTACTTGCGGACGTCATCTTGAGCATTCAACTGCAACGCTGAAATCATCCCTCCTTGAACTTCACGCCACGCACGACATAAGACGTTTAAGGTTGCGGGTTTGATGTTTAAAGTTGCCTACTTGCGGACGTCATCTTGAACATTCAACTGCAACGCTGAAAGCATCCCTCCTTGAACTTCACGCCACGCACGACACTGGAACGAAGATATTTCATCAATCCGGAAATCATATTCGATGTTTCAACAACCAAGGCCTTCAGCTCAGCGCATTCCACTTCAGATAGATAACCCAAATCAAGCGCTATGTAGAGTTGAGACCGGACTTCTCCTGCTGAACCCTTGGCAACTGAGAGTAAGTGAATAAATTCGGCACGCCCCCCTCGCTCGAAACCTTCGGCGATATTGGATGCCACCGATATCGTTGCCCGGCGAATCTGATCCCGAAGGGCCATGTCTCGCGCGAATAGGCCTCGACCGCTCACGGCATAGATTTTCTTGACAAGCTCTCTTGCTTTCCGCCACGCCTCAATATCCTCAAAGCAAGAAATTGTCGCCATCGCTAGCCGAAGACGCTGCTCAACTTTAAACCTTCAACTTGCAACATTAAACTCTGCATTATTTAATACAGACCGCACGTATCTGCTTCATGTCGGTAATGCCCTGCAAGACCTTTTGTATGCCATCCATTTTCAGCGTCAGCATACCTTCGTCGAGCCCGGTGGCCAGTATCGCGGCGACGCGGGAGTGCTCCTGGATCAGCTTTTTCACCTTGTCGGAGCCGACCAGCAGCTCATGCAGACCGACCCGTCCTTTATAGCCGGTGCCGCTGCACTTTTCGCAACCCACCGGCTTGTAGAGCTTGAAGACGCCCTTTTCCTTGTCTGCCGCGTAGAGCTTCACCCACTCTTTGTAGACCGCCTCGTAGTTGGCCTTGGCATCTTTCTTGAAAGCGCCGGTATTGAGCAATTCCTCGCAGTACTCTGTGAGCAGGGATTTCATCTCGTCGGGCGTTGGGGTGTATTCCTTTTTGCAATTGGTACAGAGGCGTTTGCCCAGGCGCTGAGCGAGAATGCCCAGCAAGGCGTCGGCGAAGTTGAAAGGGTCCATGCCCATGTCGAGCAGGCGGGTGATCGACTCGGGCGCGCTATTGGTGTGCAAAGTGGCGAAAACCAGGTGGCCGGTGAGCGAGGCTTCAATGCCGATGGCAACCGTTTCCTTGTCGCGCATTTCGCCGACCATGATGATGTCCGGATCGGCGCGCAGAAAGGCGCGCATGATGGTGGCGAAGTCGAGGCCGGCCTTGCGGTTGATCTGCACCTGGCGCAAACCCTTCTGGGTGATTTCCACCGGGTCTTCGGCCGTCCATATTTTGGTTTCCGGCCTGTTCAGCGTTTTCAGGATTGAATGCAGCGTGGTGGTTTTGCCGGAGCCGGTTGGGCCGCAAACAAAAAACAGGCCATACGGTTTTTCGATGACCGACTTCAAGCGTTCGAGGTTGTGGGGTAGGATGCCCAACTTTTCAAGCGGGATCGGCTCACCGGCGGCGAGGATACGCATGACGATGTCTTCGACGCCGCCGGCAGAGGGAATGGTCGCCACGCGCAATTCAATGTCGAGCGGGCCGAACTTCTTGAACTTGATCTTGCCGTCCTGCGGCTTGCGACGCTCGGAAATATCCAGGTCGCACATGATCTTGATGCGGGCGCAAAGGGCATTGCGATAGCTGGCGGGCACTTCGATGTAGGGCGCCAGCGATCCGTCCTTGCGGAAGCGGACCATGGTCTTTTCCTTGCCGGGACGCGGCTCGATGTGAATGTCCGACGCGCCCTGATGGTAAGCGTCGACAATGATCTTGTTCACCAGCTTGACGAGTTCGTTATCAGCAGCGGCGTTAAGATCATCGGAGGTAATATCCACGCCTTCTTCGCCGTCTTCCAGGCCGGAGAGCAGTTCCGACACTGTAGAGCTGTCGCCCGCCATGCCGTAGAACTGATCGAGGGTTTGCTTGAATTCGCTAATCGTCGTGACGCGGAACACCAGCTTGCTCTTGGGGAAGACGTTGTTCACGATGCGCGAACTCTTCACCTGCTCCGGATCCATGGTGAGGATCACCACGCCTTCCTTGTTCTCCTCAATGGGCAGCCACTGGTTCTGCTCGACATAGTCGCGCTTAAGGTTTTTCAGCAAATCCATCGGCTTGATGCGATCTGCCTTGTAAGGCGCGTAAGGCACACCAAAGAACTTCGACAAAGCCTGGCCGATGGCCGCCTGCTTGACCTGGAATTCGTGCTGCAACACCTCCTCGATATCCAGCCCTTTGCGGCGCGCCGAGCGCGTGGCAAGATCGAATTCCGCCGTGGAGAGCACCGCATCGGCGACGAGGTGGTCGTATTTTGACTTGACCACCTGCGGCGGCTTTTGCCGCTGCATAAAAGCGATGGCCAGCGTCTCGGCCAAACTTTTTACGCCCTCCTCGGCGACTGGCGAGAAAGGCGCGCCGGTCTTGTTGTTGATGAGTTGCACCACACCCAGCAACTCGCCGTCTTGCTCATCGATAACGGGCGCAACGAGCATCTGCTTGGTGCGATAGCCGGTACGCTTGTCCACCTCTTGCAGAAAATGCAAACCCGGCGCGTGCACTTTCAATTCCGCCTCGTCATAAACGTCGTGGATATTGATGAGTTTTTTAGAAAGCGCCACATAGCCCGCGATGCTTTGCTCAGCGATGGGGAGGCGCAGGTCCTTGAAGGAATTCAGCCCGGTCTTGACCTTGGAAACGATGGAGGATTTGTCCTCGCTCACCGTATAGATCGTCAGCCTGTCGGCATTGAACAGGGTGCAGATGTCCTGCGACAGCTCCAGCATGATCTCGTCGATATGCGCCGTCGCATGTATCTTGTTGGTGACCGTCTGTAGGTGTTTGAAGAATGCCAGCCTGATGGTGACATCGTTCATGCCCGCATCTTGTGAGGTGGCGACTACAGTACTCATGACCGCTTACCCCGGTGAGCCAATAAGGGAAACTTTTACGCGCAGGCCGCCTTCAAGCAGCCAGGCCTTGTAGCCGCGTTGAGACAGGAGAAACGTCGCGGCCGAACTGCGCCGACCGCTCTGACAATAAACAATATACTCCCTCTCGTTGTCGAGCGAGCCGAACAGATCGCGAATCTCATTGAGCGGAATGTTGATCGCACCGGGAAGCTTGTCGAGATTGTATTCGGCCGGAAAACGCACATCCAGCCACACCGCGCCGAGAGTCACTTTGCGCTCCGCTTCGGCGCGCGACACGGTTTGCATCAATGGTTGCTGTAGCAGCTCGATGAAATCGCGTTTGGCCAGTCGCAGCAGAACACCATCCGTTTTCATCATGACGCTGGCGTTGCGCTTGGCGGCGGCGACCAAGGCTTCTTCGCCGAAGGCGTCGCCGCCTTTTAGCTCGGCCAGCGCCATCGCGACACCCCCCACCTGGCGCGTCACCACGCAGCGGCCGCTTTCGATGAGGTAGTAGTAATCCCCTTCGTCGCCCTCGCGGATGATCACCTGTCCACGCGCCACCTTGATGCGCTCGAAACGCTTGAACAAGATGTCGATGTGCGCGGGCGGCAGGCTGGCAAAAGCGCCGCGGGTTAGATTTTCTGCGGCGAACATGCCAGTCATGGTGTGCCAGTCCGTGGCATCCGCGTCTTTCGCGCCAGCGCTATCGCGCGTGGCTTGCGCGGCGTCTCTGTGCACCGAAACGATCTGATCCCAGGTGAGGATAATGTCCAGCACATCTTCGTCGATGCGGATGAGTTCGACATCGGTAATCGCCTTGGCCGAGGCGATAGGCGGTTGACGCCGACCCAAGTCGCGCATGGCGGCCTCAGTGCCGCCGACAATGACCTCGGTGCTCTGGTCGGGATAAGCCAGCTTAAGCTGGCCCTTGACGAGGTACACCGCCTGGCCTGCCAGCCCCCGCACGCGGAAGGGATCGGCATTGCGACTGAAACGTTCCGCGTGGCACAGGCGCGACAGCTCGCGCACGCTGTCGTCGGACAAGGCCGATAACGGCTCCAGGCGCTGGAGCATTTCCGGCGCGACGCCAGAAGGGGCGTCTGAAACAGACTGAGCGTTCATAGTTCGAATACCTGGTTGTTCTGTAGCACGCGCGGCTTGTATTCGCCGACGCACTCTTCGATTTCCTGCATGGTCAGTTCGATCTGACCGGGCTTGAGGTGAGTGATGTAAATTTCCGCTTCGCGCTGCAACTTGACCAGCTCTTCTTTGAGCATGTGGGGGCAAAGATGCTTGGAGACGACGGCCAACTGTCGCTCACGATTGGAGAAGGCCGTTTCGACGATGAGATAGCGCAAGTTGCGCATCTTGTTGATGGCTTTCCATAAGTCATCGCAATGCGTGGTATCGCCGCTGAAGGCCAAACTGGCCGTGCCCGAGTCCATGCCGTAACCCACTGCCGGCACCGTGTGGTTGGCCGGTAGTACCGTGATGTGTCGACCTTCGAGGGTGATTTTCTGGCCAACCTTGAGCGCCTCATAGCGCATAAAGGGCTGCTCACGACTGGGAATCTCGGCAAAGTCCGGCCAGATGGCCCAGTTGAAGATGTGCGACTGAATAATTTCCAGCGTGGCTGCGGTGGCATGCACGATGAGTGGTTTGTTGCGCATATCGCCCACCGTGTCGACAATGAAGGGCAGGCAGGCAACGTGGTCGAGGTGAGAATGCGTCAGGAACACGTGATCGATCAGCGCCAATTCGGCCACGCTGAGATCGCCCGCGCCGGTGCCGGCATCGATGAGGATGTCGTGGTCGATGAGCAAAGAGGTGGTACGCAAGTGCCTGCCACCGATGCCGCCGCTGCAACCGAGGACCCTGACTTTCACGCTGTCTCTTTCAACATCATCTCTTTCAACATTATCTCCTTCACGTTTTTACTCTCCGCAGCATTCAACCCTCACTCCTCACACCTTACTTTGTTTCGAACTTCCAAACACCGTTCCAGTCCGTGTCGGGCGGCTGCCGGCGCATCTGTGCCACCCGTTCAATGTAAATAGCATAGAGCGTCCGCTCCGGCGCCATGCGCGTCAAGTTGAGCAGCGCTACGTCCGCCTGATCCCATTCCTGGGCCCGATAGGCGCGCAAGGCCTGGTTCCAGAGTTTGAGTTCGGTGTGCAACTCCTTATCGACATCACCCTCCAAACCAAGCGGCTCAAAAATCGCCACTGGCTCGTCCTTGCCCTGAACCTGCACGCGATCCAGTTCACGGTACACCACGTCACTCACCGCCTTGCGCGTCGCTTCGCCCACAATGATACCGACACCGTACTGTTTGGTGAGGCTTTCCAGCCGAGAGCCCAGATTCACCGCGTCGCCCATGACCGTGTAGGCCTTGCGCACACGCGAGCCCATGTCACCCACCGTCATGGTGCCGGTGTTGATGCCGACGCCGATTTTCAGGGCTGGCCAACCGCGCGCGGCGAAAGTCTTGCCGAGGTCTTGCAAAGCCACCTGCATCTGAAGGGCAGTCAACACGGCGTGACGCGCATGGGTGGGATCATCCACCGGCGCGCCCCAAAACGCCATGATGGCATCGCCGATGTATTTGTCCAGCGTGCCGCGATTGCGCCGGATCACGGCGGTCATTGCGGAAAGGTACTCGTTCATCAACCGGGTCAATTCCTTGGGCTCCAGGCCTTCGGACAATGTGGTAAAGCTGCGCACGTCCGAGAACATCACCGTTAGTTCGGCATTGCGGCCGTCCATGGTATAGCTTTCCGGATTGCGGCTCATTTCCTCCACCAGTTCCGGCGGCACGTACTGTCCAAACAATTCCGTGAACTGACGTTTGCTGCGCGACTCGACAAAATAGCCATAGGACATATTTAGCGCGAACAATGCCAGTACCATGATGATGCCGGATGCGAGCGGCAGCACCAGATTGCCGAACTGCCAGAAAGCCAGATTCACCGTCACCACGAACAACAACACAAGCACGGAAAGCAGGGTGGCCCGGATGGGGCTCAAGAACGGCAGCACCAGCACCATGGTCAGTCCGCCGATCAAGAGCAGCACAACCTCGGCGCCTAAAACATAGGTGGGTCGTTGCTTGAGCGCGCCATCCAGCATGCCGGAAATCAGGTTGGCGTGGATTTCCACGCCGGGATAGGTGCCGCTCACGGGGGTGGCACGCAAATCGAGCAGGCCCGGCGCAGTGGTGCCGATCAGCGCGATCTTGCCTTTGAGTTCTTCGGGCTTGATGCGATCAGCCAGTATGTCGGCGACAGAGAAATAGCGATAGCTGCCTTTATAGCCGCGATAGGGGATCAGAGCCGCGACTTCCTCATCGACCGGAATGCGCAGCGTGCCTCGCCCCGTGGGCAAGTCCAGCGCCTCCATGCCTTGGTAATTTTTGGCCGAGAACCAATGCTCCTCGGGGAACCAGGACACCACTTTCGGGTTGCCCACCAGCGCACGCAGCATGGCGAGCGAGAGACTTTCGTAATAAGCCCCCTTGTATTCGGCAATCATCGGCACACGACGGAATATGCCGTCGAAATCGACAATGGGATTGATGTGTCCCGCACCCATGGCGGCCTGCTGAAATTCCGCGAGATTGCCGCCATGGCTCGCATAGGTGGCGAAGGGAATATTGCGGCCACTGAAGCTGCCGGCGGGCAGCACGGGCGGCGGTAAAGCGCCACTGGAGGCGCCATCGGTACGATCCGAAAGATAGTAGCCGAGAATTACCGGCCGGCCTTTGAGTACCTCGGCAAAGCGCGCATCGTGATCGAGTCGCGGACGCAGATCCTTCAGGGTCGCCAGATATGTCGCGCTGTCTTTGAGTTCGCTCTTAGCCAAAGCGTCGAGCACTTTAAGGCCTGAGCTGTCGTCGACTTCTGCAAACACCACGTCGAGACCGAGCAGGACGATGCCGTAGCGATCGAACAACTTGGCAACGAGTTGCGACATGCGATCGCGCCCCCAGGGCCAGCGACCGATTTCGCCCAGGGATTTCTCGTCGATGTCGAGGATGACGACGCGCTCATCGACGTTCTGCGGCATGGTGAGCCGCACTTTTGCGTCGTAAATAATCGCGTCGAGGCGTGTGACGAGGCCCACTTCATAGATGCGGGCGGCATGGCCGAGAAGGGCGAGCAGCACAACCAAGCCCAGCGCATATCTGACGATGTGCTGCTTCAAGCCCTCCCCCTCGCTCAAACTCTAGGGCGATCAACCCTTGAGGAAGAACTCCATTTTGGTGCCGGCCAGTTCGATGACGTCGTGATCCTTCAATTCGTGGGGATGGGAGCCCAAGGTGGCGCCATTCACCCTAGGGAAAGTGGCGCCTTCCACATGGGTGATGAAGTAACCGTGTGGCCGGCGCGTGATGACCGCCACCTGAACGCCGGGCTTGCCCAGCGTGGTGAGATTCTTGGTAAGTTCCAGTTCCTTGCCGGCGTTGGCGCCCGACAATACCTGGATGGCGCCCATAGGCAAGGCCGCCGGCGCGGCTGGGGTGACCGGAGCGGCTGGAGGAGCGGGCCGCGCCGCAGGCGCGCTCGCCGCCTCGTGCAAAGTGCCGGGCGGGGAGGTGGCGTCATCGTCCGTTTTCAGGCCGACGTGCGTATCGCCCATGGATTTCGCCGGCACCTGCTCCATGGCTTTGTGCAGCATGCCCGGCCGCAGGACCATGGTCTTTTCGAAGTCGGCAGAAGTTGTCTGCGATGGTGTTTCGTTGATGTACTTGAGCTTGTACTTGCCCAACTCAATGACATCGCTGTTCTGCAAGAAATGCTTCTTGACCGGCTGACCGTTCACGTAGGTGCCGTTGGTGCTGTTGAGATCCTCCAGGAAGGAATCGTTGAGGATCGTCACAATTACGGCATGCTCGCCGCTGATCGCCAGATTGTCGATCTGGATATCGTTGTGCGGCTTGCGCCCTAGGGTTGTCCGCTCCTTGGAGAGGGGAATCTCCTTGAGAACCAGGCCATCCATGCTGAGAACCAATTTAGCAGACATGTCGCGTTCCTATCATCAAATCATTTGAACCACTGGAGCAGCCGCGCAAACCAGCCGCGCGCCGCCGGATACTCGTGCAGAATGCGCACCAGCACCACCGAAACGTTGTCTCTGCCGCCGCTATCGTTGGCGGCCTGTATGAGCTGGGTCGCCGCCAGTTCCAAATTCGCCGAGAGCGCTTGCAGCGTCAGTGCGATCTCTTCGTCCTCGACCATGTCGTTGAGCCCGTCGGAGCACAACAGGTAGAGGTCTCCCGGCATGGTATCGTAATCGCGAATTTCCGGCTCGACCACGGGGTCGACGCCCAGTGCGCGCGTTACCAGATTCTTGTTCTGCGAATGACGCGCGTCTTCCAAGGTGATCATGCCGCTGTCGATCTGCTCCTGCAACAACGAGTGGTCTCGCGTAACAGCCAGGAACTCTTCGCCACGCAGCCGGTAGAGCCGCGAATCGCCTATGTGCGCGACGGTCATCATGTTATCGTAAAACAGCGCCATGACCAGCGTCGTACCCATGCCGGCGTACTGCGGCTGGCTTTGCGCGGCCTGGTAGATGGCGGTGTTGGCGCGGGCGATTTCCGCCTCGAGCGCGGTGTGCGAATAGAGTTTGCCCGCTGCATCCACATGCTGCGGCGGCAACTTTTGAAAAGCTTTTTCCAACTCGCTGCCGAGCAGGGTCGTCGCCATGCCGCTGGCCACTTCACCAGCGTTGTAGCCACCCATGCCGTCGGCCAGGATAACCAGACCGCAACCCGGATTGGTATAGACAGCGTCCTCGTTATGCGCGCGCACCATGCCGGAATCGGAACGGCTGGCGATTTGGAGTACTTGGCCAATATCCATCTTCCCTCTCAAAGACTGATGTCGACTTGCATGGTACCAGCGCCGGGGCCGACGCTGCCCATGCAGGCGCGCAGATCGGCGGCCATTTCAGCGCCGGTCTGATAGCGCTGCGCCACATCCTTGTGCATGGCCCGCGCCACAATCGCGGCCAGACAGTCCGGCACCTGCGGGTTCAGCGTACGCACATCCGGCTGCTGCTCGTTGGCGATTTTGAACATGAGCTGCGCCATCGAATCGCCTTCGAAAGGCAGTCTGCCGCACACCATCTGGAACAGCATCGCACCCAACGAGAAAATATCGGAGCGCCCGTCGATTTTCTTGCCCGCCAGTTGCTCAGGCGACATATAGCTGGGCGTGCCCAACACCATGCCGGTCTTGGTTCGGGAAGAATCGGTAATGCGGGCGATGCCGAAGTCGGTAACTTTCACGGCGTCGGACTCCGGCTCGTACATGATGTTGGCCGGCTTGATATCGCGATGCACGACATGGTTCTCATGCGCATATGAGAGCGCATCGGCCACACGCGCGACGATGCTCATCACCTTGGCCAGCGGCATCAGATTACCCGGTTTGGTATAGGGCACGAGGTCCTTGCCCTTGAGAAATTCCATGGCGATGTAAGCCAGATCGTGCTCTTCGCCGGCATCGAAAATGGTGACGATGTGCGGATGATTCAGGCGCCCCGCCGTTTCGGCTTCGCGGAAGAAGCGCTCCATGACATCCTTGAGTTCATCTTGCTCAAACTCCTGCGACAACGCCATGGTCTTGATGGCGACAACGCGATTGATCTTCGGGTCGCGACCAAGATAGACCACACCCATCGCGCCCTTGCCGAGTTCCTTCTCGACCTGATAGCGCCCCAGCATGGGTTTTTCCACCCCGCCGCCATCGAGGATCATGGTGCCCTGCGCCGTGGTGCGCCCGCCGCTGCCGAGCATGACCGTTTCCGACATGGCTTTGGCGCGGCTTAGTTTCTGTTCCAGATCGCGGAACTTGGGATTGAAATCCGCCATGTAACGGAACACCGCCTCGGCCTTGTTGAACTGGCGCTTGCGCTCAAAGTCCAGCGCGAGGTTGTAAAGATTTTCCATCAGCGCGTTATCGGGCGGACACTTGCGGAACTTATCAAAGGCCATGTCGAGCTGACCCTGACCCTGAAAGGCCAAACCGAGCATGCGGTTGGATTCGGCGGAATCGGCGTCGGACTTGGCCTTGCCGCGCTCGGTGACGAGAAAGCGTTTGGTGGTGAGCAAGAGATGGCCAACCAGCAACAGCACCACCGGCACCATCAATTGCAGCCACATCAACTGCGTGGTGATCAACACGAAATGCGCGGCGATCAAGGCAACTGCAAGGATGGACGTCAGGCCGGCCGCCATGCCGGCCTTCAAGCGCGGCAATAGCGCGATGAGGTATATCGCCACCAGCAGAAAAGCCCCGCGCTCGGCCCAGCCGACCCAGGTCGGCACCACAAAATAATGCTCTTGCAATATGCTGGAAATCGCATGTGCCTGCATCAGCACCGCCGGCATGGCAGGCGACACCGGCGTAACGAAAATGCTGCCGACGCCGGCTGCTGTCGGGCCGATCAGCACGATCTTGTCTTTGTATTTATCCAGCGGAATTTTGCCGCTGGCGACGTCGTAAAAAGAATCCACCTGGAAGGCCGGCTTGCCCTCTCTATCCTTGTAGAAGAAGGTGTACATCTCCATGAGCGGATTGGTGCCGATTTTGAGATTGCCCAGCTTCACCGATTCGCCCAGCTTGACATGAATATCATTGACGCCAAGGTTGATGCTTTTGGCTGCGACCATCAGCGATTGCGCCGGATAAAGCTTGTCGAAATGCGCCAGCACCAACGGCTCGGTGCGTATGCCGCCATCCACATCCTGAGCCGAATTGAGGTGGCCGATGGCCGTTGCACCGGCGCCGAGTATTTCCAGCACCGGCGCTTCCACATCCGAAGTCAGCAAGGGAAGGTCTTCGCCTTTGTCGATCTGCGTGATGGCATTTTTCTTGACGAAGTCCGGCAGTTCCCGATCCGGACGGCCGCGCGGCTCGCCCAGGCGAAACAGCAGCGGCAGCACGACATTGCCGGCGCGGGCGATGCTCTCGCCCAGGCGCTTGTCGGTATTGAGCTTCTGCTCAGCGTCGGCCAGCACCGGACCGATTTGGCTCATTGGTGCAGGCTGAGCCGCAACCGCCTCGGCACCATTCGCAAAAGACACGCCACCCGACTGGCCGTAGATTTCGATCAGTTTGTTGATGTAAGTGAGGCCGGGGTCGAGTTGCGGCTCAGAGAAGAAAATCGTGGTAGCGATGACCTTGGCCTTGGCGGCGGCCAGCGCGTCGATCATCTTGGCATGCACGTCGCGCGACCAAGGCCAGCGACCGATGTTATCCAAACTCTGCTTGTCGATGGCGATGATGGCGATCTTGGCGCTGGGCTCGCGCGTCGTTTCCGCCACACCGAGGTCATAAGCCTTGCGCTCCAGGCTTTGGAGAAGATCGCTGCCGCCGGCAAGGAGCATGACGATGCTCACTGCCAGGCCGATGAACCAGTCGCTCTTCCAGAATGTTTTGGACACTCTGCCACCCTCGCCGCGCAATGATCGTTGTTGGATCGTTGTTGGATCGTTATTGTTGTAGAAGCCGTCATGCTTGCGGCATGACGCGACGCCGAGCTGCGCATCGCTTTGCCTCTGGTGGGCGCATACGCCCACCAGAGGCCTATGCAAATGTCACAACCCCAATGTCAAAACCCCAATGTCAAAACCGGCCTAACTTCACGTAGAAACAGCAATCTAACCTTAATTCTTACAGTTAAACATGAAGATAGTCAAATGTTTTCGGTTAATAGGGCAACGGGCTGCCCAGGCCGCCTGCTTGCGCCAGGATGAGCAAACGCGCCGCCACGGCGATATCCTGGATGGCCATGCCCTGCGATTCGAACAGGGTGATCTGCTCGCGCGTACTGCGGCCCGGGCGCTGGCCGGCGATGACCTCGCCCAGCTCCACCAGCGCCCCTTCAGCCAGACGGCCCTTTTCCAGCGCAGGTAGCAGGTCGCCGGCTTCTTTCAGCGCCACCGCGCGCGAATCGACGCAGATCAGGGCCGCCTGCTTGATCGCCGTCTCATCGATTTCCCGGCGAATAAGTGAATTGGAGCCCGCCGCAGTGACATGCGTACCCGGCTGCAACCAGGCGCCATCGAACACCGGCGTCGCCGAGGTGGTGATAGTCACCACCACATCGCTGCCTTCCACCGTCTCGCGCGGACTGGCGGCCGGCACCACTTCGATACCCAGCTTGGCCTGCATCTCGACGCAAAAGCGCTGCACCTTTTCCGCCGTGCGCGCATAGACCTTGCAGCGTTGGATAGGTCGCACGGCGCACAGCGCTTCGAGTTGGCTGCGCGCCTGCCAACCGGCGCCGAATAAGCCAGCCACCGACGCATCCTCGCGCGCCAGCCAGCGCGCCGCCACACCACCCACAGCGCCGGTGCGCATCATGCCCAGGTAATCCGCCTCCATCACCGCCAGCGGCCGCCCATTGGCCGCGTCGAACAAATGCACCAGAAAGCGCACGCCATCGCGGCTGCTGGTATAGGCCTTGTAGCCCACCACGTTCAAGCCCGGCAGCGCGCCTTGCAGAATATGCAATGTGGATTGCGGCAAGCGCGTACGCTGGCGCGGCGTGTCAAGCGCCCGCCCCCGCGCGTGCTCGCGATGCGCTGCCTCCACGGCTTCTAAAGCCAGTGGCAAGGTGAGCAATAATTTGACGTCTGCTTCGCTCAAAAATAGGGCCATGACGGTTCCTTCGTAACGTATCTTGCCGATTCTAACCAGACGACAACAAAAAAAGCCGCGCCGGCTTGCGCCCGACGCGGCTTTTCTAAACGCGGACGACTAGAGGACGGACTTCAGCAACTTTCCCATCTCTGACGGATTCTTCGTTGTCTTGATGCCGCACTCTTCCATCACAGCCAGTTTCTCCTGCGCCGTGCCCTTGCCGCCGGAAATGATGGCGCCGGCGTGGCCCATGCGCTTGCCGGGGGGGGCGGTGACGCCAGCGATGAAGCCGATCACCGGCTTTTTCATATTGTCCTTGACCCAGCGCGCGGCTTCTTCTTCGTCCGAGCCGCCGATTTCGCCAACCATGATGACGGCGTCCGTTTCAGGATCGTCGTTGAACATGCGCAGCACATCAATGTGCTTCATGCCGTTCACCGGATCACCACCGATGCCCACGCAGGAGGATTGGCCGAGGCCCAAGTCCATCAACTGACCAACCGCTTCGTAGGTCAGCGTGCCGGAACGCGAGACCACGCCGATGCGGCCTTTCTTGTGGATATGGCCGGGCATGATGCCGATCTTGATTTCGTCGGGCGTAATCACGCCGGGACAGTTCGGGCCGACCAGAATGGTCTTTTTGTTCTGCTTGCGCATGCGATCCTTCACTTCGATCATGTCGCGCACCGGGATGCCTTCGGTGATGCAGATGACCAGATCGAGATCGGCGTCGATCGCTTCCCAAATCGCTGCGGCGGCGAAGGGCGGCGGTACGTAGATGACCGAGGCGTTCACGCCGGCTTGTTCCTTGGCGTCTTTGACGCTACCGTAGATCGGTATGCCTTCGAAATCTTCGCCGGCCTTCTTGGGGTTCACGCCGGCGACAAAACAGTTCTTGCCATTGGCATAGTCGCGGCACATGCGGGTGTGGAACTGGCCGGTCTTGCCGGTGATGCCTTGTGTGACGACGCGGGTGTTCTTGTTAATCAGAATGGACATTTGGTTTCCTTCTTACTTGCTGCCGCCAACAGCGGCGACAATCTTCTGCGCGGCCTCGGCCATGGTGTCGGCGGAAATAATCGGCAGGCCGGAATCCTTGAGTATCTGCTTGCCCATGTCTTCATTGGTGCCGCGCATGCGCACCACCAGCGGCACCGACAGATGGACTTCGCGCGCAGCGCTGACGACGCCGTTGGCGATGGTGTCGCACTGCATGATGCCGCCAAAGATGTTGACCATGATGCCCTTGACCTTGGGGTTTTTCAGCATGATCTTGAAGGCTTCGGTGACTTTCTCCGTCGTGGCGCCGCCGCCCACGTCGAGGAAGTTGGCCGGCTCGGCGCCGTAGAGCTTGATGGTATCCATCGTCGCCATGGCCAGACCCGCGCCATTCACCAGACAGCCAATGTTGCCGTCCAGCGAGATGTAGGACAGATCGAATTTTGAGGCTTCGATTTCCGCCGGGTCTTCTTCATCGAGATCGCGCATGGCGACGATGTCTTCGTGGCGGAACAGCGCGTTGGAATCGAAGTTGAGCTTGGCATCGAGCGCGATGACCTTGCCATCGCCGGTGAGGATCAGCGGGTTGATTTCGGCGAGGCTGGCATCGGTATCCCAGAAGGCCTTGTACAAGCCTTGCAACACGGCGCGCGATTGCGGCAAGGATGCGGCAGGCACGCCGATTTTCGTGGCGACATCATCGGCTTCCGCGTCGGTCAAGCCAGCGACGGGGTCAATGTACACTTTATGAATTTTCTCGGGCGTGTGTTCGGCGACTTCTTCGATATCCATACCGCCCTCAGAGGACGCCATCAGGCAGACCTTTTGCGTGACGCGGTCCACCACCATGCCGACGTAAAGCTCGTTCTTGATGTCGGCGCCTTCTTCGATCAAGAGGCGGCGCACCTTCTGGCCTTCCGGGCCGGTTTGATGCGTTTTCAACTGCATGCCGAGTATTTGGCCGGCGTATTGACGCACTTCGTCGATGGACTTGGCGACCTTCACGCCGCCGCCCTTGCCGCGGCCGCCGGCGTGGATTTGCGCCTTGACGACCCAGACCTTGGTTGCCAACTGAGCGCCCAGCGTTTCAGCCGCTTTGACCGCTTCATCGACCGAAAAGCACGCGACGCCGCGCGGCGTGGCAACGCCGTACTTTCTCAGGATTTCCTTACCCTGATATTCATGGATTTTCATGCTGGTTCTTTCTTTGCAGAATTGATGCGGGGAAGCCTACGTGAAAGCTCTTCTCAGCGCGTTTGAGGGTCTCGGTCAGAAACGACGCGCCTGGGGGCGCTCCAGCGCTACGGCTCTCGATTTGATGCAGCGCGAAATAATATCACAGCGGACAGCCCGGCCGGCCTCACTTTTTGCCCTGGCCACGAGTATCCGTGCCGTTCTCGGCCCATTCTGCGCGCGCTTCCATAAGCGGTTTGATGTCGGGCAGGATGATGCGCTTGCGGTCGACCTCCACTTCCGTCAACGCCACGGTTTCCAGCATGGTTGCCAAGGAGCGCTTGGCCAGCGTTTGATACAGCTCGGTGCCCCGGCTCTTCCAGCCGATTTCTTCGGCAGACAAATCGCGCACCACGCGCGCCGGAATGCCGGCCACCAGCGTGCGCGGCGGCACCACCATGCCGGCCTTGACGAAAGCCATGGCGGCAACAATAGCTTCTTCGCCCACCACCGCGTTGTCCATCACCACCGCGTTCATGCCGACCAGGGCGTTACGCGCCACGCGGCAGCAATGCAGTATCGCGCCGTGGCCGATGTGGCCGTAGTCTTCGACCACGGTATCGCGCTCGGGAAAGCCATGCACGATGCAGCAGTCCTGAACATTGCAGCCGGTGCCGATAAGGATGCGGCCAAAATCGCCGCGCAGCGTGGCGTTTGGCCCGATATAGCAGTCCGGCCCGATGATGACGTCGCCGATCATCACGGCGGAAGGATGTACGTAACTACTGGGATGCACGACGGGCGTCACGCCGTCGATGGAATAAACCTTGACCATGAAAACCTCGGATTAGAATTTTTTGAGCGGGCAGGCGATGCATGTAAAATTGCATCGCCCGACAGAGATGCGCCGCGCCTTTTTTACACACCTCAAGCAAGGTTGAGCATAACGCATACTTCAAACCCATGAGCTACCAGAATATTCTCTTCGATCTGTGCGACGGCATCGCGCGCATTACGCTTAACCGGCCCGACAAGCTGAACAGTTTCAACAATGCCATGCACGCCGAGCTGCGCGAGGCGCTGGCCCGCACCCGCGAAGCCGGTGCGCGCGTGCTCTTGATCACCGGCGCCGGACGCGGTTTTTGTTCGGGACAAGACCTTGCCGACCGCGTCGTTGCGGACGGTGCACCGCCACCCGATCTGGGGCTGTCCATCGAGACCAACTACAAGCCGCTGGCACTGACATTGCGCAGCCTGCCCATGCCGGTGATCTGCGCCGTGAATGGCGTGGCGGCCGGCGCCGGCGCCAATCTGGCACTGGCTTGCGACATCGTGCTGGCGGCGCGATCCGCCTCGTTCATCCAGGCTTTCTGCAAGCTCGGCCTCATGCCCGATTGTGGCGGCAGCTATTTCCTGCCGCGGCTGGTGGGTTCGGCGCGCGCCATGGGCCTCACGCTGCTGGGCGACAAGCTGCCCGCAGAACAAGCCGCCGCCTGGGGCCTCATCTGGAAATGCGTCGATGACGAGCAACTCATGCCCGAGGCGGAAGCCCTGGCGCAACACTTCGCCAGCGCCCCCACCAAAGGCCTGGCTGCCATCAAGCGCGCCTTGAATGCTTCGGCCGACAACACGCTGGCGCAGCAACTTGATGTCGAGCGCGACACCCAGCGCGAGCTGGGCCGCAGCGAGGACTACCGCGAAGGCGTGCGCGCCTTCATGGAAAAGCGCAAGCCGGAATTCAAAGGAAGATAATGTAAATGCAGACGCGGATGTTCGCCCCGAAGGAAGCCCCCTTGTGGGGCGCGGATGAACGCGGATAGCCTTCTCGAAAAATAATCCGCGTTCATCCGCGTAATCCGCGGCAAAGTATTTAAAGTATCGAAATACCGACTCACCCTAGTACATAAACACGTAAATAACGAAACATGTTTTATACTGTCGCATATCCACCCAGAGAGAAGGAGTTGGTCATGCGGCAGACTGAATTGCATCTCA